>UQFE01000003.1 GCA_900540255.1 uncultured Clostridium sp. | reverse complement strand
AGTAAAAACTTAGAAAAATTGATAGCATAGGCTATTAGTAATAATGAGGTTGGAATGACCTTGTAAGCTTGGGTAAACTCGTTCTACTAGGAATATTGACCAAGAAGCTCCCACTTCCATAAGTGGAGAGTAGTTCACTGTATTGTATTAATTATTGGGGAGGAAGTTTAGATGAAATATGCTAAGATTAGAAAGTTAGATGTAACAAATGGTCCTGGAGTACGTACAACACTTTTTGTAAGTGGATGTACACATAACTGTGAAGGGTGTTTTAATAAAGAGCAACAAGATTTTAATTATGGAAATGAATTTACTAAAGAAATAGAAGATGAATTTATAGAATTAACTAAAAGTAGGCAGATAAAAGGTGTAAATATATTAGGTGGAGAGCCAATGCAACAAATTATGGATGATTCTTTACTAAATCTTTTAAAAAGAATAAAAGCAGAGACAAATAAACCAATATGGTTATGGTCAGGATATAAGTTTGAAGAAATAATAACAAATCCTAAAAGATTAGAATTGTTAAAAGAAGTTGATATATTAATAGATGGAAAATTTGAATTAGATAAAAGAGATATAATGCTTAAATATAGGGGATCAGCCAATCAAAGGGTTATAGATGTAAAAAAGTCATTAGAAGAAGGAAAGATAATTGAAATACTTTAAAAGTAATGTATAAAAATTAATTATACTAATGAGTAGTAAAAAATATGAAGAAAGGAGTTATAATAAATGAAAAAAATAAAAAGATATATAGGGGTAATAGCTTTAATTATTACTATATCCTTAATGTTAATTGGTTGTGGTCAAGTAAAAATAAATAGTGAAGTTTCTATTAATATTGATGGAACTAGTAGTACTAGGTTGAAAATATATTATGATGATACTATAAATAAATTAGTAGATAATGATTTATTATCAAAGGTTATTAGTGAAATTAATAATAGTATCCCAAGTGAAGTTCATTTTGGAGATATAGTTAAATCAAAAGAAGAAAACTTAAATGTAGAAGAAGTTGAAATAAAAACTGATAAAGTTAAAATAGATGAAATAGACAATTTAAGTAATGATTATTTTACTGTAAAAGAAGTAAAAAATAAAGGCTTTATTACGAATAAATATATTATAACAATTAAATTAAAACATAGTGTAAATGATATTATTAGCAATTATATAAATAGCAGTATAAATAATAATATTGGTTTAAATTTAGGGAATTTAATAAATAAAAATATGGCTAACTTAATAGGGGATATTCCAGTAAATTTATCAATATCTATGCCAGTTAAAATAACAGATACAAATTCCAATGAAATAGTTAATGGTAAGATAATAAAATATTCATATACAATAAATGATTTAAACGAAAATAATAGCATAGTTATGGGATTTAATGTTCCTAATATACAAAATATTATTTTTATAATAGTGATAATTGTTATAGCAATTTTTGTATTATTAATTTATAGTAAGAAAAGAAAAAGAGAAAAGTAACTATATATTGATTTAAGTAAATTTGAAATGTTGGTATAATTATTAATATTAATGATTAAAAGAAGATTTAGTATTATAATAAAAGGGTTAAGGAGTATTACTTCCTTAACTTTTTTATTAAAAGTATGTCGTAGTATATAAAGTCATAGCAAAGAAATGTGGTGATTAGGTGTTAGCTCTTATAGGGATAAGGAAAAATGTAAATATTGAAATTAGGGAAATGTTTTCTTTAGGATTTAATAAACAAAAAAAGAATTTAGAAAGCTTAAAAGATATATATGAAGAAGTAGTAATTATAAGTACCTGCAATAGAACTGAAATTTATATATCAGGATGTTTAGGTGAAAAAGAGGATGTATTAAGAATATTTGAAATTTTAGAATGGGATTTATCACTTGCTGAACATATATTTTATTTGAAAGATTCAGAAGTAGCAAAACATTTAATGGAAGTAGTATGTGGGTTTCATTCAAAGATTTTAGGTGAGGATCAAATTTTAGGGCAGGTAAAGGATGCCTATGAGTTAAGTTTAGAGCATAAGGCTTTAAAGCAAAAGCTTTTAAAATTATTTGAAGAGGCAATAGCATGTGGTAAAAGATTTAGGTCAGAAAGTGAGCTATATAAAATACCAGTATCATCATCATCTATTGCTGTTAGCAAAGCAATTAGTTTTGGTTCAAAAAGTTTAATGGTATTAGGATATGGAACTATAGGAAACTTAGTGGTTAAATATGCATTGTCATCTAAGTTAGAAAAATTATATATAGTTGTTAGAAATAAAGAAAAGGTTAATGATATAAAGGATAGTAGGGTTACAGTATTGGATTTTAATGAATATAAAAATTTTATAAATGAAGTAGATTCAATTATTAGTTGCACTTCATCACCACATATTGTAATTCAAAAAAATTATATTAATGATTATGGAAATGATATATTGTTAATTGACTTAGCACTTCCAAGGGATATTGATGAACAGACAAGTAAAATTTCAAGAGTAACACTGTTAGATATTGATGAAATAAGTAAATTAGATTTAGGTAATAAAAATTTAAGAAAATTAGAAATGAATAAACATAAATACATAGTTAATGAATATTTAAATGATTTTATAAATTGGATGAAACTTAGAGAAATTACATATTATATAAAAAAAATTAGAAATACAGAAGAAGTTATTATTAAAGAACGAAGTAAATCATTTGAACATAAGTGTAAAAATAAAGAAGATATAATGTTGGCAAATAAATTAATAAAAAGTACAGCTGATTATTATGTAAATAAGGCAATTTCAGTATTAAAAGAAGAAAAGTTAAAAGGGCGTGAGGAAGAATGTCTAGAGATATTACAAAAGATATTTATGGAGACTTAAACTATGCGCCTATAACACTATTTGGAAATAAGCTTAATGTTGGTATTATAGGTGCTGGAAGAGGTGCATTAATAAAAACAAGAAATTTTTATAATAAGGGAAGTAATATTGAAGTATTAGCATTAGAATTTTTAGATGATTTTTATGAGCTTGATACAAATCGCGTAAAGCTTATAAAAGGGTGTTATAAAACGCAATTTATAAAAAATAAACATATTATAATAATTGCTGTTAGTGAAAGTGAATTAATAAATAAGATAAAATTAGATTGTGAAAATCACCATAAAATTTATATTAATTCTGCCAAATTCAATGAAGGAATGGGGGTAATACCTGTAAGTAGGGAAAGCAAATATATTTCAGCTGCAATAAATACAAAGGTAGGAAACCCAAGGGGAGCTGTGTTAGTAGCAAATTTAATAACAGAGTATATTTTTGAATTAGATGAATTTATTAAATTAAGTGGTGAAATACGAAATAATTTAAAGTTTGAAGAAAAAACAAAAGATAGCTTATTAAAATTTATTAATAGTAAAGATTTTAAGTTCTTTTATGATAAAAATAAGATAATAAATGTGCTTAAATTATTTTATGATGATAATATAGTTAATAAAATAAGCTCCTTAAGAAAGGAAGATTAATAAATATGGAATTAATTTTAGCTACAAGAAAAAGTGCTTTAGCTCAAACTCAAACTAAAAGGGTAATGAAGTTATTAAAAGAAAAAAGTGGTGTTGATAGCAAAAAGTTTTTAGTAGTAACTGAAGGAGATAAGAGGCTTGATGTATCATTAAATAAAATAGGTGGAAAGGGATTATTTACAAAGGAGATAGAAATTGCTTTATTAGAAAATAAAGCACATGCAGCAATTCATTCAATGAAGGATGTTCCATATGAAATGGGGAAACATTTTGAATTAATAGCAATGCCTGAAAGAGAAGATGTTAGAGATGTCTTAGTTTGTAGAAATGGATTAAGGCTTGAAGAGTTAAAAAAAGGAGCTATTATTGGTACAAGTAGCATAAGAAGAGCTGCACAGATAAAAAATATAAGAAATGATTTAAATATAGTTCCTATAAGAGGAAATGTTGGAACAAGATTAGAAAAAATGAAAAATGAAAATATGGATGGAATTATCTTAGCTGCCGCTGGATTAAAAAGATTAGGAATGGAAGATATAATCACAGAGTATTTAAATCCAGAAATATTTGTTCCAGCTGTTTCACAAGGAGCACTTGGAATTGAGTGCTTAAAAAATGGAGAATATAACGACTATTTTAAATCTTTAGACAATAAAGATGTAAGGGTTACAGTTGAAGCTGAAAGAAGCTTTATGAGGGAATTAAATGGAGGATGTCATAGTTTAATAGGTGCATATGCAACTCTTGAAGGAAATGATTTATACATTATTGGAACATATGAAGTTAATGGTGTAATAGTTAAAAAAGATATCTTAGGAAATAAGGAAGATAATATTGAATTAGGAAAAAAATTAGCTCAAAAAATATTAATGGGATAATAAAAACAAAAGAAGGTAGGAATTAAATATGAATGGAAAAGCATATATTATAGGAACTGGACCAGGAGATGAAGAATTATTAACAGTAAAAGCTATAAAAGTATTAAATAGATGTACAGCAGTACTTTATGATAGATTAGTTTCTAATAATATTTTAAATTACTTAAATGATGATTGTTTAATATATTATTGTGGAAAAGAACCAGGTGCTCATTACAAAACACAAGAAGAAATAAATGAAATGATAGTTAAACTTGTTAAAGAAGGACATATAGTTGGTAGAGTTAAGGGAGGAGACCCATATGTTTTTGGAAGAGGGGGAGAGGAAGTTATTGCCCTTGAAAAGGAAAAACTAAAGTTTGAGGTTATTCCAGGGATTACATCACCAATAGCAGTATTAAATTATGCTGGTATACCAGTAACTCATAGAGGAATTTCACAAAGCTTTCATATTGTAACTGGAATGACTGGGACAAATGAAAAAATTAATTGGAGGGCTTTAGCTCAAGAAAAAGGAACATTAGTATTTATGATGGGCCTTGAAAATATAGAAAGAATAGTAGCAAATTTAATTGATAATAAAAAGCATGTAAAAACTCCTGCTGCTGTAGTAATGAGAGGAACATCTTCTAAGCAAAGAAAGGTAATAGGGAATTTGGAAAATATTATCCAAAAAGTAAGAGAAGCTAATTTAAAATCACCATGTATAATTGTTATAGGTGATGTTGTAAATTTAAATAAAGAATTATCATGGTATGAGGAAAAACCTTTGTTTGGTACTAATATTTGTATAACAAGGTCAAGAGAACAAAGTTCTGAATTGAAAAGTTCATTAAGAGATTTAGGGGCTGAAGTAACAGAAATTAATTCTATTAAAATTAAATCAACAAAGGAAAATTTAAAAGAATATTTAAATAAAATACCAGAGTATGATCATATAATTTTAACATCAGTAAACGGTGTAAATAATTTCTTTGATTTTTTAATTGAAACAGGATATGATGTTAGAAATATAAAAGCTAAATTTTCAGTTGTAGGAAAGGCAACTAAAAATGCATTAATAAGCAAGGGAATTCAACCATTTATTATGGCAAGAGAATTTGTAGGCGAAGGATTATTTAAAGCATTATCACCATATTTATCATCAGGGGAAAAGGTACTTTTACCTTGTTCATCAAGTAGCAGAACTTATTTATATGATGAAATAAGCTCATTAGGATTACATGTAGATAGAGTTCATACTTATGATACTGTTTGTGGAAGTGTAAAAAATAAGAAAGTGTTTGACGAAGTAGATTATGTATTATTTACAAGTCCTAGTACTGTAAATAATATGATTGATATGTTAGGGATTGAAGCTATAAGAAAAAAGAAACTTATTGCAATAGGACCGCAAACAGCAAAAGCGATTAAGGATAGAAATATGGAGTGTTTTATATGTAAAAAGCATTCTCAACAAGGATTCCTTAGTGAAATAGTGGAGTTTAAGGAGAGATTAGAAAATGTTTAGAAGAGGAAGAAGATTAAGAACAAATTCTGTAATAAGAAGTTTAGTAAGAGAAAATTCTTTAAGTACAGAGGACTTTATTTATCCTGTATTTATAGTTGAAGGTAATAATATAAAAAGAGAAATAAGGTCTTTAAAAGGGAATTATCATTGGTCTGTTGATAAATTAGAAGAATTGGTTAAGGAATTAAATGAAGCTAAAGTTAAGTCAGTAATTTTATTTGGAATTCCAGAACATAAGGATTGTGTTGGAAGTGAAGCTTATAATGATGATGGAATAGTTCAAAAAGCAATTAGAAAATTAAAAGAACTAGATAGCAATTTATACATTATAACTGATGTTTGTATGTGTGAATATACTAATCATGGCCATTGTGGAATATTAAGTAATAACAATGTTGATAATGATAAAACATTAGTATATTTAGGTGAAATTGCTTTATCACATGTAAAAGCAGGAGCAGATATGGTGGCTCCTTCAGATATGATGGATGGAAGAATAGGATATATAAGAGAAGTCTTAGATAAAAATGGATTTGAAAATATACCTATAATGAGTTATGCAGCTAAATATTCATCAGCATTTTATGGGCCTTTTAGAGAAGCAGCAGGTTCTGCACCGAGTTTTGGAAATAGAAAGGGATATCAAATGGATCCAGCAAATTCTAGAGAAGCAATAGCTGAAATAGAGGCAGATTTAAATGAAGGTGCAGATATAATAATGGTTAAACCAGCAATGTCATACTTGGATATAGTAAAGGAAGCTAGAGAAAAAATTAATGCACCTATATGTGTTTATAATGTTAGTGGTGAATATGCAATGGTTAAAAATGCAGGAGAAGTAGGATTAATTAATGAAAAGTTAGTTGCATTAGAAATGCTTTTATCAATGAAGAGAGCTGGTGCAAAGATGATAATCACTTATTATGCTTTAGAGGCAGCTAAATGGCTTAAGGAGGATGAAATATAATGTCTAATAGAGAAATATTTGAAGAATCAAAAAAATATATGCCAGGGGGAGTTAATTCTCCAGTAAGAGCATATAGAGATATGGGAATAGATCCTCCAGTAATGAAAAGTGGAAAAGGTGTAATATTAACAGATGAAGATGGAAAAGAATATATAGATTTTGTTCTTGCGTGGGGACCTATGATTTTAGGTCATTCTAATGAAGAGGTAGTAACTGCAATTAAAGAAATATCTGAAAGGGCAATTGCTTTTGGTACACCAACAGATTTAGAACTTAAAATGAGTAAATTTATATGTGAAGAAATGGATAATGTTGATATGGTTAGGTTTGTAAACTCTGGTACAGAAGCTACTATGAGTGCTATAAAGCTAGCTAGGGGATATACAGGGAAAAATAAAATAATTAAATTTGCTGGATGTTATCATGGTCATTTTGATGGCTTTTTAGTTGAGGCTGGTTCAGGAGTATTAACAGAAGGAATAGCTGGATGTTTAGGTATACCAAATGATAGTATTAAAAATACATTAGTTGGTGTATATAATGATATGGAACAAGTTAGATCTTTATTTGAAGCATATGGAGATGATGTTGCAGCTGTAATTATTGAGCCTGTTGCAGGAAATATGGGAGTTGTTAAAGCTGAAAATGAGTTTATGGAAACATTAAGAGTATTATGTGATGAATATGGTTCATTATTAATATTTGATGAGGTTATGAGTGGATTTAGAGTTGCATATAAAGGAGCTCAAAGTTTATTTAACGTTAAACCAGATTTAATTACTTATGCAAAAATAATAGGGGGAGGACTTCCTTGTGGTCTTTATGGTGGAAGACGTGACATAATGGAAAAACTATCTCCTGTTGGTGGAGTATATCAAGCAGGAACAATGTCAGGTAATCCAGTAGTTATGGCAGCTGGAATGGCAACTTTAAATATATTAAAAGCAAATCAAGATATTTATGAGCATATAAATAAATTAGGTGAAAAACTTCAAAATGGAATTGAAGAAATTGCAAGAGAAAAAAATGTTAAATTAACAGTTAATAGAGTTGGAGGAATGATGACAGTATTCTTTACTGACAGAAATCCAGTAAGAAGTTATGATGATGCAAAAAGCTGTGATTTAGAAATGTTTAAAAAATATTTCTTGCATATGAACAAGAATGGATTTAATATACCACAATCTCAATTTGAATCAATGTTCTTAAGTGCAGTTCATACTGAAGAACATATAGATAAATTCTTAGAAACATTTAAAAGATTTCAACCATAATGGAAGTAAATAGTTAGTAGTCTTTAGATAGTTAAGAGTTAATAATTGAGGAGGAAACTCCTTATGGAGTTTCAAAAAAATATTATAAATTCAGCCTAAGCAGAATTTATTCATTAACTATAACTATTAAACTAAAAAAAGGTGGGGGATTTTATGAGTAAAGCAATAGTTTTAGTTGCATTTGGAAGTGCGAATTTAGAGGGAATTAAACAAAGTATAGGATTATTAGAGCAGGATTTAAATGAATATTTTGCTGGAGAGTATACAGTACTTAAGGCATTTACATCAAATAAAATAATTGAGCTTTTAAAAGAAAGACATGATTATGTTATTCCTCATTTAAGTAAGGCATTATTTAACTTAGTTAACCAAGGATATGAGGAAGTTATAATACAGCCATTACACATAATGAGTACTAGTGATATAAAACGTATCGAAGAAGTAGTTGATGAATATAAATATTCTATGAAGAGAATAGTGATTTGTAATACTTTATTTTCTGATGAAGAAGAAGTTCTAATAAAAGAAAGTAATGAAATAGCAAATATAATTTGGGATGATTCAGAGAAAAATGATATATTGTTAGTTGGACATGGATCTAAGAAAAACTCAAATAAAATATATGATGTTATTACAGAAGCTGTGAGAAATAAGTCTAATAAAAAAGTTTATTTAGCAACTTTAGAGGGTGAAAAAACTTTAGATTTGGCAATTGAAGAAATATTAAAAGATGACACTAAAAAATTAACTTTAAAGTCTTTATTTATAATTCCAGGAAAGCATGTAATTGATGACATATTAAATAGTAATGATTCGTGGAGCGAAAAAATAAAATCTAAGGGTATAGAAATAACTATTGGTAAAAAGTCATTGTTACAATATGAAAAAATAAGAGAAATGTATATTACAAAAATAAATAACGTTATTAGAAATATTAAATAAAAATAATGAGCTCTAGATAAAGTATGTTAATTTATCTAGAGCTTTTCTTATAAATAAAGTTAAAAATGTTGACAAATATAATTGAAATTTAGTAATATAGCTAAAGAAAAAATTGAAAAAAAATATCAATTGAAATAAAAAATCAATTAAACCAAAAGAAGAGGAGCATACAAAATGAAGAAAAGTAAAATTATAAAAAAGCTAATTGTTATGGGACTTTTAGTTGGAACAATAGCATCTATTGGATGTGGGAATGTTACCACAAAAACAGAAGAGAATAATGGAAATGATGAAATTGTAATAAATCATGAATTAGGAACTACTATTTTAGAAGAAACACCAGAAAATATAGCAGTATTAGAATTGTCATTTTTAGATTCATTATATAACTTAGATATAGATCCAATAGCAATTGCGGATGATAATGATCCAAAAAAAGTAAGTGATGTTACTGAAGGTGAATTAGTAGATTATACTTCAGTAGGAAAGCGTATGGAACCTAGTTTAGAAGAACTAAGTATGATGGATTTAGATTTAATAATTGCAGATGTAAGCAGACATAGTGAAATATATGAAGATTTAAATAAAATAGCACCAACCATAGTATTAAAAAGTATAGACTCAAGTTATGAAGAGTATAAAGAAAATTTTAAAACTATAGCAAAGGCTGTTGGTAAAGAAAATGAGGCGACTGAAAAAGTAGAAGAAATAAAAGAGTTTTTATCAGAAGTAAGTAAATTGTCACAAGAAGTTGTTGAAGGAAAAACAGTATTAACAGTGTCACCTAAAAATGATGCCTATACAGCACATACTTCTAGTTCGTTTGTTGGTCAAGTTTTAGAAAAAGCAGGATTTGTAAATGCAGTACAATCAGAAGAATTTGAACAATCACTTTCATTAGAGCAATTAGTAGAAATTAATCCAGATATTATTATATATATGAGAGATGATAAAGATAAGACAATATATAGCCAATGGAAAGATACAGAATTATATAATTCATTAGATGCGGTTAAAAATGATCAAGTATTTACTACTGTGGCAAGAGGTCCTTGGACTCAATATAGAGGATTTATATCAGTTAAGACAATAGTAAATGAAGTTGAGGGTTGGTTATTAAACAAATAGATAATAGATAGTTAAGGAAGTGAGGCATGTGGAAAGACTAGAAAAAAATAAGCTTTCGATATTTATTGGAGTAGGTGTAACTTTATTAATAACCCTCCTGTTAATAGATATGTTGGTTGGAATGAGTGATGTGGGACTAAAAGATATACTGAAAACTTTTATAAGTTTTGATGGAAGTAAGGAAGCTTTAATAATTAAAACAATAAGATTTCCACGTGGATTACTTTGTATTTTAGTTGGTGCATCAATGGCTCTAGCAGGACTTTTTATACAAAATATAACAAGGAATCCAATTGCATCTCCTAAGGTATTGGGAGTAAATGCTGGAGCAACATTAGCAGTAGTAATTATTATGGTATTTTTCCCAGAGGATAAATATAATATAAGGATTTTAGTGGCATTTTTAGGGGCTGGAGTAATTAGTATAGCAGTACAGTTAATAGGTAGAGTAAGAAATTTATCGCCTCTTAAAATAACACTTGTTGGGATAACAATTCAAATGTTTTTAGCTTCAGTAACTAAAGCAATAATGTTGTTTAATGATAGTAAAACATCAGAGTTAGTATTTTGGATGGTAGGGGCAGTACATCAGGCTCAATTTACACATGTTATTGCCATATTACCTTGGTTTGTGATAGCAATAATTTTAGGGCTAATAATATCAAAGTCTATGGATGTATTAAAAATGGGGGATAGAATAGCAATTAGCCTGGGAGAGAATATTAATAGAACTAAGTTTATAGGTTTATTGGTTGTGATTATTTTAGCAGGATCATCTGTGGCTGTAGCAGGACCAATATCCTTTTTAGGATTAATTACACCACATATAGTAAGTAAAATGAAGGTAAATAATTTTAGAGGTAGTTTTATTTTATGTGGAATATATGGAGCAAATTTATTACTATTATCAGATATAGTTTCTAAGTTAATAAAATATCCGTATGAATCACCGGTTGGCATAGTTACTTCATTTTTAGGGGCTGTATTTTATATATTTATTGCAAGTAGAGAAATTAAGAGGGGTGGAGCTGTTGAAAAATAAAAATAATATTATAATGATAACAGCAACAACTTTGATTATTGCTATATCTATTATAAGTTTAGCATTTGGAAGTAAAATATTAAATATTATTGAATTAAAAGAAGCATTATTTAATAGTGAAACTTCAAAATATGGATTTATAGTTTATGAGTATAGAATTCCAAGAATACTAATTTCAGTAATGGCAGGAGTAGCTTTATCAATTGCAGGGGCTATATTTCAAGGAGTACTTAGAAATCCTTTGGCATCCACAGATATACTTGGTATTGGAAAAGGAGCTGGATTTTTTGCTTGCATTGTATTAACAATACCAATAGGTAAATATATATCGTTGCCTTTTGCTGCTATATTAGGTGGATTATTAGTAGGGGTAATATTGTATTTATTAACTAAAAGGGTTGCTTTTAAAGGTACAAATATAATAATAATGGGTGTTGCAATTAGTGCATTATTTGATGCTGGAATACAATACTTAAATATAAATAGTAAAGGCAATATTCAAACAGTTCTTTTATGGCTTACAGGAAGTGTATGGGGAAGAGGCTGGGATGAAGTTAAAATACTAATGCCATTTATAATAATATTTATACCATTAGCTATTTTTATGTCAGATAAAATAGATATTTTATCATTAGGAGATAATGTTGCAACTAATTTAGGAGAAAAAGTTAATGAGTTGAAATTATTTTTGTTATTTATAGCAATAGTACTTACTGCTAGCACTGTAAGCGTAGTAGGAACTATAGGTTTTGTAGGATTAATTTCTCCACATATTGCAAAGAATTTAGTTGGATATAAGCATAAGTTAGTAATACCTTTAAGTGGAATTATAGGTGGAATAATATTAGTTACTGCTGATTTAATAGGAAGAACAATGTTTGCACCTGTAGAAGTTCCTATAGGAATAGTTACATCAATAGTTGGAGCACCTTATTTTTTATATTTATTGATAAGAAGAAAAGCAATTAAGTAATTATATAAGACCTAGATAAAAGAAAGAATATATAAGTTGAAAGTTATTAATGATAATAAAAAGGAAGTGTAATCTTACTATGAGTTTAGATATTAAGAATCTAAAATTAGGATATGAAGAAAAGATAATTATAAATGATATTACTATATCTATACCAAAAGGTAAAATCACTATGCTTATTGGAGCTAATGGATGTGGTAAATCAACTTTATTACATGGAATGAGTAGGCTACTTAAGCCTATAAGTGGAGAGGTTAGTTTAAATGGTGTATCGGTACATGAATATAAACCTAAAGAATTTGCTAAAAAGTTAGCAATATTAGCACAAGGGCCTATTGCACCAGAAGGAATAACTGTAAGAGAGCTTTGTTATTTTGGAAGAAATCCCTATAAAACAATCTTTGGAAGTAGAACAGTTGAAGATGATGATATGGTGGATTGGGCAATAGAGGCTACTGGGATGAAGGAATTTGAAGGAAGAATGTTGGATTCTTTATCTGGAGGACAAAGACAACGTGCTTGGATTGCTATGGCACTTACACAAGGGACAGATATACTTTTGCTAGATGAACCAACTACTTATTTAGATTTATCACATCAAATTGAAGTTTTAGAATTGCTTAAAGAATTAAATAGAAAGTTTGGTAAAACTATAGTAATTGTACATCATGAATTAAATCAAGCAGCTAAGTATGGCGATAATTTAATATGTATGAAAAGTGGTCAGGTGTACTCTACTGGAACTGTAGATAATGTGTTTAATGAAAAAATGTTAAAAGAGGTTTTTGGAGTAAATGCAATAATTATTGATGATCCAATAAGTAATAGACCTATGTGCATACCAATGTAGTATTTAAAATTATATAAGAGTTACTAAGAGGTTTTTAGTGTTGCATTAAAGAAATAGATTACTATTGCTTTTAAAGTAAAAGTGAGTATTAACGAAATTTTTTCGATAATACTCACTTTTTATTCATATATTTTAAAAATGGAACACTTATTATTTATACAATATATAATAAATTAGTCTAATCTATTAACAATTTTAATAAGGGTTTCAAGTTTTTCTGTTGAAGTTATTCTTTCATTACATTCATCACTATTTAAACATATATAAAATCCTAAAGACTTATAATCATCTTGATTTTTAGGTTTACAAATTGGAGAAACAAAACCTACTTCAGCACTATTTCCAATATGATTACAAAGAGTACATATGTTGCTACTATTAGGCTTTGATTCAGTAAGTCTGCAAGACATTCCTAATAGATTTCCATTCAAATTATAAGTAATAAGAAGTTTTTTTGTTGCTTCATCAATCCAACCTAAATATACAAGCTTTTTATCTTTAATATCTAAGTTAGGAATTTTAAGTTTCTTTTCCTTTTTGAATATTTTAACAAGTTGATTTTTTGTTATGTTTTCCATGCCAAAAACATATATGTTTAAATCATTTAAATATATATCTATATGGAGAGGAGTTGTTATTTTTGAAATATTAAGTATTTCTTTTTCAGCTTCAGATAATTTATCAAAGCAAGATAAGATTTTATCTTGAGCAATTAATTTACTAACATTTATTATATTAGGATCTGAGCAGTTTATAAAAGCATTATTTAAATCAAATAGGCATCTTTTTATATAATTAAATTGTTGTTTTTTTATAAAGGATTTCATTGATATTCACCTCATTTATAAGTATTATAATATTTTAAGTATTTACAAATAAAAATGTGAATATTAATAAATTGAATTAATATTCACATAAATTTTAACGTAATCATCATGTTAATAATTGTAATTAACAATAAGTATAATATCATATTTGAACTAAAGTATTCAAACTAATAAATATATCTGTAATGATTATGAGCATATTTGTTTTTGATTAAAAATTATTCTTCGAATGCTTTTTTCTGATAAAAAATATTCCTTAGATAATTCACTTATAGATAAGCCTTTGATATATTTTTCATATATTTCAATATCTCTTTCCTTAAGTATATTTTTTATACCACTTTTTTCACCCCAAGATTTTTTATTATCATTTTTTCTAGGGATATAAAGGTATTCTCCATCTACATAATTTTGAATTATTTCAATAATTTCTTGTGGTAACACATCTATAGCTTTAACATATTTCATATCTTTACTCCTTATTTTAAAAAATAAAATTAAAGGCAAAGAATATTAAAAAATTCATGTGTTACAGAACCTAAGATTATTCAGCTAAATTATTAACTGATTAGGCTCCAAACAAAGCTTAGCTGAATTTTTATATAGTCTTTGCAAGGAGCAAGTTGATTTAAAAATGAATTTAAAATCCATTAAGATCACCTCCTAAATATATTTTAATCTATGTTTAATTTTTTTCAAAAATAATTTATATTATAATTTATCAAAGTAAGTTTATTTATTAATAAAATAATTATAAAAGTAAATTAGAATTAATTTTAATTTACTATAATTTTAGTTAAGTGTTAATTTTAATATTAAAATGAATTGATTATAAGAAAAAGTAAAATTTTTATTGTTAATTTGCGATAAAGTGATATTTTCAATTGAAAAATAGTTTAAAAAGTTGTATCATATATAATTGTGATAAAATTTAAGGAGAATGAGGTGGGGAAATGTATAGAAAAGAAATTGATAATTTAGTGCATTCGGCAGAAGTTAAAATTGGCTTATTTAATAAGAGTGTACCTAAATATTTAACATCTGCATTCCTAGGAAGCTTTTTTGTAAGTTTAGGAATAATGTTAATTTATTCAATTGGTGGAATAATGCATCATGCAGGAGCTGAAACTTATAAAATACTAATGGGAGCATGCTTTGGAGTTGCTTTAAGTTTAGTATTTATGTGTGGTGGAGATTTATTTACAAGTAATGCAATGATAATGACTATTGGTGCATTAGAAAAGAAAGTATCATGGTTAGATGCACTTAAAATTTGGGTTGCAGTTTGGATTGGTAACTTATTAGGTGGTGTTGTAGGAGCATTACTATATGTTAATGCTGGAGTTGCAAGTGGTAAGAGTGAATACATTGGAGAATTTATAGTAAATAATGTAGCAACTAAAATGAATACACCAGGAATGGAATTATTTTTAAGAGGATTATTATGTAACGTTTTAGTTTGTCTTGCAACATGGATGTGCTATAAGCTTAAAGAAGAAACTTCAAAGTTAATAATGATTTGGTGGTGTTTATTTACATTTATAACTGCTGGATTTGAACATAGTGTAGCTAATATGAGTTTTTTAGCTATGGGATTATTATTACCTCATGGTGCTGATGTTAGTATTATGGGAATGGCTCATAACTTACTTTGGGTTTCATTAGGTAACTTTGTAGGTGGAGTATTATTTGTAGGTTTACCTTATTACTTTATAACAAAAGAAAAATAAAAATTTATTTGTATAAAAATGACAGGTATTAAAGTAGCTGTCATTTTTATATTGAAAATAAGTTTAGATAATTCAAAATTAATATATGGTATTGACAAACAATAATTATTAAATAATAATAAAGATGAAGATAAATTATTATAATTAACGGAGGATGAAAAAATGAAAGCATTTGTTGATGAAAATGTATGTATTAGTTGTGGATTATGTGAAGGAGTATGTTCAGATGTATTTTCACTAGACACAGGTGTTGCAGTTGCAACTGAAGAAGTTTCAGCTGAAAATGAAGATTTAGTAAGAGAAGCTTGCGATGGATGTCCAGTAGAAGCTATTTCAATAGAAGAATAATATATAATTAAATAAAAAAGTAAGGAGAAATAAGGCTATGTCAAAAGTGTGTTTATGTAGAGGAATAACTGAAGAGCAAATTGTTGAAGCTATAAAAAATGGAGCATCTTCTTTTGAAGAAGTTAAGGAAGAAACTGGTGCTGGAGCCGGTGGATGTCGTGGCGGAAGATGCAAATGTAATATAGAATTATTAATTGAAAATAATAAATAATTAAGAGATGGACAAATTCTATTAGAAGGTGTCCATCTTTTATATAAATTATTCAACTGTATAAATCCATCCTTCAGGTGCTTCAACATCACCAAATTGAATTCCACATAATATTCTATAAAGTTCTTTAGTTATAGGTCCTACCTCTGTTTCACTATAAAATACATGAAGTTTACCTTTATATTCTATTCCACCAATTGGAGTGATAACAGCTGCTGTTCCACAAGCACCAGCTTCTTTAAATTGATCAAGATAATCTATAGGAATTTCCCTTTCATATATAGGCATATGAAGGTACTTTTCTGAAATTTCCATTAATGAATATTTTGTGATACTAGGTAGCACAGAAGGTGATAGTGGTGTAACAAATTCATTATTTTTAGTTATACCAAAGAAATTAGCAGCACCAACTTCTTCTATATTAGTTCTAGTTGCAGGATCAAGGTAAATACAATCAGCAAAGCCTCTATCAGCAGCTATTTTATGTGGTTGCATTGAAGCAGCATAGTTACCTCCAACCTTTTGACCGCCAGTACCATGAGGTGCAGCTCTATCATAATCAGCAACTGTAAAATTACAAGGAGTAAGTCCATCTTTAAAATAAGCACCTACAGGTACACAAAATATACTAAATATATACTCAGGTGCAGGTTTAACACCAATATTATCTCCAACACCAATTACAAATGGTCTTATATATAATGTAGCACCAGTTCCATATGGAGGAACATAAGCTTCATTAGCTTTAACTACTTGCATACAAGCATCTATAAATTTTTCTTCAGAAATTTCAGGCATTAATAATTTTCTAAGGCTTGAATTAAGTCTTTGAGCATTTTTATTAGGTCTAAAAAGTTGAATTTTACCATCCTTTGTTCTATAAGCTTTTAATCCTTCAAAGCATGCTTGACCATAATGAAGAGAACATGATGCTTCACTTATTTTAAGCATATTATCTTCAGTTAAGTGTCCATCATCCCATTTTCCATCTTTCCAGTTAGAAATATAACGGAAGTCAGTTTTAATGTATTCAAACCCCAAGTTATTCCAATCGATATCTACTTTTTTAGTCATGTAAATCGCCCCTTTTTATTTAGTAATATTAAATAAATTAAATTGAAATAATTAATATATATCTTAATTATTAATTTTACCACTAATACAAAAAATCTTAAATAGATTATAGTGAAATTATGGGGAAATTATTAGTTTGTATAAAAAGTATAAATTTTGTGGTATAATATTTGTTGAAATAGTAAATAATAGTACTTTAAATTAACAGTATATAGGAGGTTGGGTATGACAAAAGAAGTAATAAATACTAATAATGCACCAGAAGCAATAGGTCCATATTCACAAGGAGTTATAGTTGGAGATTTTGTTTATACATCTGGTCAAATCCCTTTAAATCCAGTAACAGGAGAATTGGTTACAGATATTAAATTAGCAACTAAGCAATCTATGGAAAATATAAAGGCAATTTTAGAAGAAGCAGGAACTTCATTAAACAACGTAGTAAAAACAAGTATATTTTTAAAGGATTTAAATGATTTTGAGGCTGTTAATGAGGTTTATGGAACTTATTTTATAGAAAATAAGCCAGCAAGAAGTTGTGTGCAAGTAGCTAAGCTACCTAAAGATGCAGTAATAGAAATAGAAGCAATAGCTGTGAAATAAAATATATAAAATAAATATAAATATTAAAAAAAGGTATTAAAAGCCTTTTTTATTTTTATTAATTATAGTAAATTATATAATTGAAGAATAGTATTATTGTATAAAATAATACTATTAATACAAAAGAGAAAATTCATTAAAGAAAGGAGTTTTTTATGAAAAAGAATAAGATAAAAGTTTTATCATTAGCTATTATTTCTTTATTTATTATGAGTTCATTTGTGGGATGTAATAATAAGAATAAATATGATACAACTATTAACTTTTTAAATTGGGGAGAAAATATTGCTGATGGATTAATTGAGGAGTTCCAAGAAAAGTATAATATTGGAGTTAATCAAATATTTGTTGATGACAATGAAGAAATGTATCAAGAACTTATATCAGGAAAAACTCAATATGATGTAGTTGTTCCAGGTGATTATTTAGTTGAAAGACTTATTGCAGAGGGTAGATTAGAAAAATTAGATAAGGATAATATACCAAATGCTTCTCAGCTTTCTGAAGATAATTTAAATAAACCATTTGATCCAGGCAATGTTTATTCATTACCTTATATGAATGGAACAATTGGAATAGTTTATAATACAGATATAATCAAAGAACCAGTTGATAGTTGGAAGGATATGTGGAACCCTGAATATAGAGATGAAATATTTGTGCTAGATTCACAAAGAGATGCTATTGGAATGGCATTAAAAATGTTGGGTTATCCTTTAAATAGTACAGATCCCGAACAATTAGAAAAAGCAAAAGAGGCATTAATTGAACAAAAAGAACTAGGAACAATTTATGGTGCTGATAATGTTAAGGATTTAATGATTTCTGGAGAAAGAGCTATAGCAATGATATGGTCAGGTGAAGGATTAAATTTAGCTGATGAATATGATTATTTAAAATATATCGTTCCTAAGGAAGGAGCAAACTTCTGGATAGATTCTTTAGCAATACCAAAGGGAACAAAAAATAAAGAAGCAGCTGAAGTTTTTATTAATTATTTATGTGACAAAGATAGTGCATATAGAATAGCTGATGAAATAGGTTATACAACTCCAAATAAAGAAGCTAAAGAAGAACAAGATGATAGTGTTAAAAATAATCCAGGTGCATATATGCCAGCAGAGGTAATGGATAAATGTGAAGGATATAAGTATTTAACTCAAGACGAACTTGAATTATATGATAATATATGGATGCAAGTAAAAGGTTAAAAATAAAATAATAAACTTTAAAAGTTAGTGTTTCCTTGTTTAAGACACTAACTTTTTTTTATGAATTTAAGATATAATATAGATAAAGTAAGAATATAAATTATGTTATAAAATGTATATTAAGATTTAATAATGAAAATATACTAGTAAGGAGAGATTAAATGGTAACAATTAAAGCTGTTGCAAAGGAAGCAGGAGTATCAGTAGGAACAGTTTCTAATGTAATAAACAATATACAGGTTAAAGCAAGTACAAAAGAAAAAGTAGAAGCAGCAATTAAAAAATTAAATTATGAACCTAATGTATATGCAAGAGGATTTAAAATAAATAAAACTAACACTATAGCACTTATTTTACCTACAATATGGAACCCATTTTTTAGTGAACTAGCTTACAATATAGAAAAGAATATTAAAAAGTTAGGAATGAAAATGATACTTTGTAATTCAGATAAAGATAGTAAATCTGAAATAGAATATATATCTATGGCAAAACAAAATAAAATGGATGGAATAATAGCAATAACATATAGCGATATAGATAAGTATGTTTCTGAAAAAATTCCATTTGTAAGTATTGATAGATATTTTTCTAAAAATATAACATATGTATCAAGCAACAACTTTGAAGGGGGAAGGCTTGCAGCAGAAAAACTTAGTGAATTAGGTTGTGAAAAAATTGCATATATAGGAAGAGGTTCAAAAATAAATAATGCAACACGAAAAAGAAAAGATGGATTTATAAGTTATTGTGAAAAAAATGGTATAAATTATGAAATTTGTGAACTTTTAGGTTCTGCTGAGGAATTTAATAAGATATTAGATAAATTTATAATTGATAATTTTAAAGATGATATAAAGATACAAGGTATTTTTGCTGTAACTGATGAACAAGCAATAGATTTTATAAATAAATTAGATAAATATAATATAAAGGTTCCACAAGAAGTCCAAGTGATAGGATTTGATGGAAGTAAATCATCAGTAAATGATACAATAAAAATATCAACTATTAGACAGCCTATTGAACTTATAGCAGAAAAAGCGGTTAATTCTTTAATAGATATTATAAATAATAAAAATACAGAAAAAGAAATAATTCTGCCTATTACATATATAAATGGAAGTACAACTAAAAGATAATTAATATTTAATTATATGGTTTTACATAAAATAAATTATAAAACTTATTTTATGTAAAATCATAATTTTTTTTATAAAAACATATTGACGTAATTATGAAAACGTATTAAGATTATAAACATAAAAATGAAACGTTTCAAAAATCAAAAAACTATCCCAGGGGGGAATATTAAGATGAGTAAGAATTATAAAGAAATTAGTGAAAGCATTTTACAAGGCATAGGCGGAAAAGAAAATGTAGTTAGTGCGGCACATTGTGCAACTCGTTTAAGATTAGTTCTTAAAGATGATAAAAAAGCAGATGTTAAAGCAATTGAAGAAATTCCAGCAGTTAAAGGAAGTTTTAATACATCAGGGCAATTCCAAATTATTTTAGGTTCTGGTGTTGTTGATGAAGTTTATAAAGAATTTATAAAAATGGCTAATATTAAAGAAGGGAGTAAAGATGAGCTTAAAAAAGAAGCTGATAAAAAGTTAAATCCTGCACAAAGATTATTAAAATCGTTAGCAGATGTTTTTGTTCCAATATTACCTATATTAGTAGCAGCAGGTTTATTAATGGGAATAAATAATATACTTACATCACAAGGATTATTTATTGAAGGAAAATCATTAGTTGAAGCATATCCACAATTTAAAGACTTAGCAGAATTAATAAATACTTTTGCTAATACTGGGTTTGCATTTTTACCAATATTCTTAGGGTTCTCAGCAGCTAAAGCTTTTGGTGGAAACCCATATTTAGGTGCTTGTATAGGTGCACTTATGATTCATTCAGATTTATTAAATGGATATAGTTATGGTGCAGCAGTTTTAGAAGGAACTGTACCAGTATGGAATATATTTGGTTTTACAATAGCTAAGGTTGGATACCAAGGAACTGTACTTCCAGTTTTAGCAGCAGCATTTGTACTAGCTAAAGTAGAAAAAACTTTACACAAAATAATACCTTCAGTATTAAATAATTTATTAACACCATTATTTACAGTATTTATAACTGGTATATTAACATTTGTTGTTATAGGACCTGTAATGAGAGTTTTGGGAGATGGAATAACATCAGGTTTATTATGGTTAATAAATACACTAGGGCCAATAGGTGGAGCAATATTTGGATTCTTATATGCACCAATAGTTATTACTGGTATGCATCATAGTTTTGTTGCTATAGAAACTCAATTATTAGCAGATATAGCAACTACAGGAGGGTCATTTATATTCCCAGTAGCAGCAATGTCAAATGTAGCACAAGGTGCAGCTGCATTATCAGTACTTTTAATATTAAGAAAAGATAATAAGATGAAGGGAATAGCTTCAGCATCTGGTATTTCAGCTTTATTAGGAATAACTGAACCAGCAATATTTGGTGTAAACTTAAAGTTACGTTATCCTTTCTTTGGAGCAATGATAGGTTCTGCAGTTGGATCAGGGTATGTAATGCTTACAAAAGTACTTGCAATATCTCCAGGGGCAGCAGGTTTACCAGGAATTATATCAATAAGACCTACATCTATAGTTAACTATATAATTGCTATGATACTTTCAATGGCAGTAGCAGTTATTTCAACTATTGTTATAGCTAAGGTTATGAATAAAAAACAAGCTGTTGAAAATAAAGAGCTTGCAGCATAAAATATTTTAGAAAAATAGGAGGAATTAGCATATGCTAATGCCTTCTATTTTCTGATAAGTAAATAATTTTAAAATGGAAGATTAGGAGAAATTAATATGAAAGAATGGACAAGAGAAGAAAGATATAGAACAATATTAGAAGCATCAAATGAAGAACTAACTGAATTAAGAGATATAGTAAACAGTTGTCCATATAGACAAAAGTTTCATATTCAGCCTACAACAGGATTATTAAATGACCCAAATGGATTTTCTTATTATAATAATGAATATCATTTGTTTTATCAATGGTTTCCTTTAGGTCCTGTACATGGAGTAAAGCATTGGTATCATGTTTCTTCAAGAGACTTAGTTAATTGGAAAGATTGTGGTGTTGGTATAATTCCAACAGAACATTTTGAAAGTCATGGAGCATTTTCTGGTAGTGGTATAGCTGAAGATGATAAGTTATATTTATTTTATACAGGAAATACAAGAAATAAGGAATGGGTTAGAAATCCGTATCAATGCTTAGCCATAATGGATAAGGAGGGAAAAATAACTAAGAACAATGAAGCGATAATTAAGGACGTGCCAAAAGAGTATACAGATAATTTTAGAGATCCTAAAGTATTTAAAGATAATAATAAATATTATTGCTTAATTGGAGCAGAAAGAAAAGAAAATTTAGGCACTATAGTATATTATGAATCAGATAATTTAAAAGATTGGACATTTAAAGGAGAAATAAAAACAAGTTTCTTTGGCAATGGATTTATGTGGGAGTGTCCAGATTACTTAAAGTTTGATGATAAAGGAGTTCTTATATTTTCACCACAAGGATTAAAAGCAGAGGGAGATAAATATAAAAATATATTTCAATCTGGATATTTACTAGGAGAAAATATTGATTTTTCTAATGGAGAATTTAAACATGGAGAATTTACTGAATTAGATAGAGGATTTGATTTTTATGCACCTCAAACTATGACAGATGATAAAAATAGAAGAATATTAATTGGATGGATGGGATTACCTGAAATTGATTACCCTAGTGACAAAAATCAATGGGCTCATTGTTTAACTTTACCTAGAGAATTACAATTAGTTAATGGAAGACTAATTCAAAAACCAGTAAAAGAATTAGAGCAGCTTAGAGGAGAAAAATTAGAATTTTCATATGAGTTAAATAATGAAGAAAAAGCAATAGAGGGATTTAATGAAAAATCTTATGAATTAATATGTAATTTCAATAATTTTAATGGTAAATATATAGGACTAAAATTAAGAAAAAGCATAAATGAAGAAACTGTATTTTATTATGATATAGAAAATAAAAAGCTTGTATTAGATAGAAGTAAGTCAAAAGAAAAATTTGCATTAGAATATGGAACACAAAGAAAGTGTAAATATGATAAGGATGAATTAAAGCTTCAAATATTTGTGGATATTTCATCTATAGAAGTATTTGTTAATGATGGAGAAGAAGTATTTACCTCAAGAATATTTACAGGTGATGAAAGTAATGAATTAAGCATTTTTGCTGATGGAAGTGCAAAAGCTGAAATAAAGGTATGGAAAATTAAATAAGATAAATATTTTATAAAAGCTAAACTTTATGGAAAAATATAAGGTTTGGCTTTATTTTACTTTAAAAGAATTTATTAATGAAGCTTTATTTTGTAGAAAAAGCAATCCATATGGTATATAATATTTGTAAAGGAACAATGAGCTTAGGAGGAGATAACATGGATAAAATAATTGACTTTAATGAGCTTAAAAATAGAGTTAATGATAAAGATGTAGATCAATTTGAATCATATATTTATAGTTTATATTATAAAGTGGCTGAAGGAAAACTATCAATGGCTGAATTTTCAAGTCAATTAACGGAATATATGATGAAAAATAATATTTCACAAGATAAGTTTTTAAAGATGCAAACTAAACTTATGGAGAGATATGGTATAGACACTACTGGATTTGAAGAGCAATTAAAAAGATTAGGTTTAGATAATATTTCAACTGATCCTCAAGATTATGAAAAATTTAGAAGAACAGTGGGATTTCAAGAAAAGTATAAAGATAGACTTAAAGTAAAAGGTGCAACTGAATATAGTATAAAAAATGATAAAAATAATCTTACTATTCTTTTAGATCAAAATAATGTTATTTTAAAGAGTTCAGAAAAGATTGATTTAAGTGATAATGAATTAAATGAGTTTTTATGTTCATATAAAAAGACAGTAGAAGAAGAATTACTTAAGATTTCAATTTGTGAAGATACAAGAGAATATGATTACTAAAAATAGAAACAAATTTCTATTTATTTTGAACAAAAATTATGTATAATTAATAAGGGAATAGCCAGTTAAGAACAATAAGTTATTAATTAAGATTAAGGCAAAATTAAGTTAATAATTTATTGTTAGAAAATTTTAAATCACAAACTGGATATGCCCTTATTTTATTGTATATAAATAAATTTGTACATAAATATTACAATGATGGAGGACAAAAATGAGCGTTTTAACAGTTAAGAATATTAGCCATGGATTTGGTGATAGAGCAATATTTGAAGATGTATCATTTAGATTACTTAAGGGAGAGCATGTAGGTCTTATTGGAGCAAATGGTGAAGGTAAGTCTACATTTATGAATATAATAACAAGTAAGTTAATGCCAGATGAAGGTAAGGTAATTTGGAGCAACAGAGTTAGAGTTGGATATATGGATCAGCATGCTGAATTAGAAAAAGGTCTAACTATTAGAGATGTATTAAGAAGTGCATTCAAATATTTATTTGACATGGAAGCTGAAATGAATGATCTTTATAATAGAATGGGCGAAATGAATGAAGATGAAATGAATAAGGCTTTAGAAAGAACATCTGTTATTCAAGACATGTTAGATAATAATGGTTTTTATGTTATAGATGCTAAGGCAGAAGAAGTTGCTAAGGGGTTAGGTCTTTTAGATGTAGGACTTGATAGAGATGTAACTGAGCTTAGTGGTGGGCAAAGAACAAAAGTATTGTTAGGAAAACTTTTACTTGAAAATCCTGACATATTATTATTAGACGAGCCTACTAACTATTTAGATGAAGCTCATATTGAATGGTTAAAGAGATTCTTACAAGCTTATGAAAATGCATTTATATTAATATCACATGATATTCCATTTTTAAATTCAGTTATTAATTTAATTTATCATGTTGAAAATAAAAAGCTTACTAGATATGTTGGAGATTATTATGAATTCCAAAGAATTTATGAAGCAAACAAGGCACAATTAGAAGCAGCATATGAAAGACAACAAGCAGAAGTTGCTCAACTTAAGGATTTCGTTGCTAGAAATAAAGCAAGAGTTGCAACTAGTGGGATGGCAAAGGCTAGACAAAAGAAGCTAGATAAGATGGAAATGATTGAGCTTGCAGCAGAAAAACCAAAGCCAGAATTTAATTTCTTAAAAGGAAGAACTTCAGGTAAGGTTATATTTGAAACTAAGGATTTAGTAATTGGATATAATGAGCCATTAACTAAGCCTCTTAATCTTTATATGGAAAGAGGACAAAAGATTGCTTTAGTTGGAGCAAATGGTCTTGGTAAGACTACTCTTTTAAAGAGTTTAATGGGATTAATTCCTTCATTAAGTGGAGAAGCTAATTTAGGTGAATATCAACAAATTGGTTACTTTGAACAGGAAATTAAGGAAGCTAATTATAATACTTGTATTGAAGAGGTATGGGAAAAGTTCCCTTCTAAAACTCAATATGAAGTAAGATCAGCTCTTGCTAAATGTGGTTTAACTACTAAGCATATTGAAAGTAAGGTATGTGTATTAAGTGGAGGAGAACAAGCTAAGGTTAGATTATGTAAGCTTATTAATGAAGAAACAAATATCTTAATCCTAGACGAGCCTACTAACCATTTAGATGTTGAAGCTAAAGATGAGCTTAAGAGAGCTTTAAAGGAATATAAGGGAAGTATATTACTAGTATGCCACGAACCAGAGTTCTATAAGGATGTTGTAACAGATATTTGGAGCTGTGAAGAATGGACAACAAAAGTAGTATAGTAAATAATCAAAATTTATTAAGTAATTATTAGAAGATTAATTATTTTATATAGACAAAGAAGAACTAGATTTTATTTATTGTGGGTAGAAGCTAGTTCTTATTTATTATCAAAATTTTATTTAATTTTTTTACGGTGAATAGAAAATATTGTATTAATACTAAGCCTCTTCCAGTAAGCTATGGTGATATTGTTAATATTAGATTTGGAAATATTCAAATTCATCATCATCCAATTCATTTGCATGGACATGAATTTAAAATCGTAGGAGCAGATGGATTTCCAATAAGAAAAAAGAATCAAATTTATAAGAATACAATCTTAGTATCTTCGGAAGAAACTTGGGATATAGAATTTGAAGCAAGAAATCCAGGAATATGGCTAGTGCATTGTCATATGCTACATCATGTAACAAATAATAGAGCAATAGGTATTGGATGAATGTTTACTACAGTAAATTATATATAAATAAATATTAAAAATAAGATTAGTATACTTAAAATGTTAAAATGAAATTTATATAATAAATAATTTAAAAATGAGGAGCTACACATAGAGGGAATTTATTAATTCAACTTTATGGAGCTCTTTGATTTATTTATAAGATAAATATGTAAAAGTAGACATAAGTAAAATATCTATATATAATTATATTAAAACATAGTAATGCAAATATAAATTTTATTTGCTACTTAAAAGGAGGAAAGATTTGATAAAAAGAATTTGTAAGCAATGTGGAAAAGAATTTACACTTAATGATTCAGAAATAAAATTTTATAAAGAAAAAAATTTAGATTTACCTAAAAGATGTAGTGAGTGTAGAAAAGAAAATAAAAATAATAAAGATGATTTAAATAATACATATAATAAAAATTTAAAATCTAATAACAGTAATATTGATAATAATAGTAAAAATATATATAATTCATTAAAAAATAATGAAAACAAGAATAATAAAAATAAAACAACATTAGGAAGTATTGTTGTAGCTGGATTAATAGTTTTATTTTTAATTATAAGTAAATTTTTCAATATAGACCTTGATTGGAATACGATATTTAACAATCAGCAAAGTACGCAACAACAAAATACTAAATCACTTGAATTTAGAAATGATAAGCTATGGGAAGAGCATTTCTTAAAGCATGGAAATGAATTTGGATATTCTACTAAGGAGGAATATTTAAAGGGTGCAAATGAAGTTATTAATTCTCAATATTCTTTACATAAGTTAGAAGCAGAAGATAATGATGAAATATATTATGATGAAGATAAAAATGAAATAGTTTTTGTATCATCTGATGGATATATAAGAACTTATTTTAAGCCTAGTGAGGGAATTAATTATTATAATAGACAATAAAAAAATCTACAGTATATTTTAAGTACTTTTAAATATACTGTAGATTTTTTTATAATAAATTATATGATTGACATTTTTATATTTGTTAATTATTGGGCTTGGGAAATTGCAATATAATTTGATTACCATAAGTATATTGCAATAAATTATTTAATTTAAAGTTACTAATTGAATTATTGGTAAATAGTAATAGCTTTTTATAATATTCACTATCATGATTTATATACAAATCTTTAATAATATAAACAATGAGATTATTAGTAGTTTCTAATGCTTTATAAGTTATATTTTGGGCATTAATATCATTTGAAAACTTTTCATAATAATCAATAATAACATAATCAAAATTTATTGGACTATTGTAAGGAATATAGGTTTTATGAAGTTTAGATGCTATTTTAAAAGAAGGAGAAGCATTTTCAGCCATATAAAAATTTAAGTTTTTTCTATTTGATTTAAGTATGAGACCATTACTTCTAGAATGACAGTATATATCTAAAATATTTAAGTTTTCTAGAGAAGGAATTATAGAAAGATAGCTAAAATTAAAATATAATTCACTTACGCTTAGAAAAGAGTAAAATTTTTATAAGTTTATCTGATGAAGAGGGCTTTGGATTATAAGCAGCTGAGGCAATGGCAATGGGATGTATTGTTATAGGATATCATGGGCAAGGAGGATTAGAATATTTTAAAAATGAGTTTTCTTATCATATAAATCAAGGTAATATAATTGAGATATGTAAAAATGTAGAATTAGTTATTGATTTAATAGAAAATAAAGAGGAAGAATATTTGTTTAAAGCTAAAACAGCAAGAAAATTTATTTTATATAACTATTCAATTGAAGAGTAAGAAAGAACAATAGTTGATGCTTGGAATGATATATTAACAAGAGATTAATTAGCAATACTATAGTTTAGCTAGTCTAAACTATAGTACAATTTATATTATGTGATAAAACTTTAATTAATAAATTTATTTGTGAAAATGTTAATTCTATTATTTCCATAAGAAATTTCACTATTTAAGATAAAATTAAACTTAGTTTTTAAATAATAAATTAAAAGTGATAGGTTTTTAGAATTTTCAGAAGTATAATTAGTATATAATGAGGGATTAATAAATAAAGCAATATTTTTAGAAGATTTTAAAGCTTTAAATAATAAACTTTTAGCTAAAACATCTTTTAAAAATTTAGCATCATTATTTATTAAAATATAATCAAAATTAATATCAATACTATCCATAGAAAATGTTTTAAGTAATTTACTAGCTATTTTATAAGAACCATTATTATTATTTCCAATATAAAAATCTATATTTTTTCTATGAAATTTAAGCATTAATCCATTAACACCACAATTACCATATATGTCTAATACTTTTAAATCATTTATTTCAGGTATTATTGCTAAATAAGCTAAGTTAAAATAAACATCTGAAATATCTATATTCCATTTTTCTTCAAATTTTCTTTTATTTTTTTGAAGTATTTCGTTATAGGAACTATCTGTGCTAAAAGAAGCACTGCCATAGTGATGAACAAATGTATCATGGCATAATAAAAGTTTATATTCAGCATTAATTATTCTAAAGCAATAATCATCATCTTCAAAGTTTCCAGGAAAATAAATTTCATCAAGCAATCCAACCTTATCAAGAACTTCTTTTTTTATAAGCATGCTGTAGCCAACTAACATAATTCTTTCTTCCCATTTAGTTTTATCACTTATATTTATTTTATAAGCAAATTCCTGCATTTCATTTAGTGTTTTATAAGTAGTAGGAATGCTTTGCCAATAAGAAGATGAGTTTGTTACCGGGCTAACAGCACCTATATTGTCATTACTATATAAAGCAATTTTTAAATTTGTAAGCCAATTATAAGTAACAACAATATCATTGTTTAAAAGTAAAATATCATTAAGGGGATTGGCTAGTTTTATACCATCATTACATCCACCAGGAAAACCCCTATTATAAGTGTTTAATTGAAGTTTTATATCATATTGAGTTTTTAACCAATTTTTTGTTTCTTCATTAGAATTATTATCTATAACAATGATTTCGTAATTTTCATTATGAGTATATTTTCTAATACTTTCTAGGCATTGTTTAGTATAATTTAAATTATTATAACTTAAAATTATTATACTTGTTCCATGATTTTTTATTAAATTATCAGTCATATATAAACTTCCTTATAAAATAGAAATAATAATTATAATATGAAAATACACATATATGATGAATAATATATGTGTATAATAGTAATTTTAAATTGGTGATATATTACAAAAATAAAATCTCTATGTATAAATAACTTAGAGATTTTATTTTTTTATAAAGTTTTTAAAACTAAATTTGAAATCCTAAGAATATTTCACAAATTGCCATTACAACAAAATAAGTTCCAAGGATATAAGGTGTTGCAGCTATTGCAATAACAGGATTAGCAAGAATTATTAATCCTAAAAGTACTAAGAGAATACTATAAATCGTGTTAAAGTTAAAACCTAAACTTTTATATTTTAAGGAAATTATAAAAAGATAAATGCCTCTAATAAGAGCCCATATACCACATAAAATAGCTACTGTATCAACTGTATCTATAGGAGAAATACACAAAATTATCCCAAATAAGATTGAAATTATACCATTAATAATTAAAAATATTTTAGTTGAAGATGAAAATGATCTAAGTAATGTAAATATTCCTGTAACAATAATTAAAACACCACATACATTAACTAAATTTACAAGAGTGCTAAAAGGTCTTAAAAAAAATAAAATACCTATTATTCCAAATAAAATCCCTTCAACTATAAAGAATTTTTCAAAAAAATCTTTCATAACTCATCACATCCTTAAGAAATAACCTATTATTAACATTAGTATATGTTAATTTTTTTATAATATAATAAAATTTAAAAAATATTAATTTATTGAATTATTGTATAAATTTAAGAGAAATTATATAGTTTAATTAAAAAAAGTGGGGATATTAATGAAGTTAAAATATGAAGCACTTCCACCAGTAGGGATGCGAATTATTAAATCAGCAATAGGGTACTGTTAGGATTTATTAAGAAGAGCTTTCAGAAAGATATGGAGCAACTTATTTAATGTGTATAGAATAAAATGAAAAAATAAATAAAGTATACATAGAAATGATTTAAATAGGTTATGTGGAAAATTTTAAAGTTTTAAAATATGAATCAGAAGATTTTCCGGGATATTCATACATAAAAGTATATAATAAAAATGCTAATAAGGAAAATATGATAAATGAAATAAAGTCAATTATTAATGTTGATAAAATAATTAGATTTGAAACTGTTAAAGAAGAAAATAGCATAGTGATTAGTGGAAATTATTCTAATGAAATGGTAAAAAGCTTAAAAAAATTATATGAACCTTATTTTTGGAAAAAGTAAATTAAGAAGTTGTATAGGTTATATAATTTATAAATAACCTATACAAATACTTCACCAGTTTGACTAGTTTTATAAATTTCAGATAAAGCATGTACTCTAATTATATTAATTAAAATTGAAAAAAGATATGCATGATATAAATTTTCATAAGGTGATAAATCTATATCTTGAGATAAAACTTCTTTTTGAAATCGTCTTTCCTCTAATCTATTGGTAGATTCAATAAATAAAAATATATATCCAACCAATATAAATTCAGCACCAAGCAAAGTAACTGAAGTTGAAGTTTCACCAGTATTATTAATGTCTAAAATTTCTAAAATATCTAAGTTAGATCCATGGATAAAGAAAAAATAACCTATAACTAATAGAGAGGAACCGAATTTTTCAATATTTGCAAGTTGAATATCTAATTGTTTAAAGTACTCTTCAAATTCATCATTATTAATTTTATTGTTTTCATAGTGCAATTTAATAAACTCCATACAATTGATTTTATGAAGGGGGCTATATAACATTATATGAAATTTAATATAATGTTGTACAAATTTGAATTGAATCTAAATAATTAAATTGATCCAATTAGTTTTTTACTGTTTACATATGTATCAATCATTTGTTATTCTCCTTAAAATAAGAAAGTAAATTTTTAATTATAATACCAAATAATAAATTAAATATAAATTAAATAGCACAATTAACTTAATAATAATTGGAAAAATAAGTATTGAAAATGGATTAAAGTGAAATTTTATTTGATGATTTTATACAAAATTTAAATTGATTATGAGAAATGATATAAAAATAAATAACTTAAATGTATAAAATTAGAGATGAATTTAACACAATATATTTTTTGAAACTTATTGACTACTATTAATGAATTAGATATAATGTAAACATAAACAAAGAAAAAAATATTAAAAATTGAAAAAAGTTACAAAAGGGTGGGTTTTAATTTTTGATACACTTTGGAAACGATACCTAATATGAAAGTTATTAACTTTAGATAAATATTTATAATGTTAATTATAAATAGACTTTATTATTTTTCTTAATGGAACCGTTTCTAAAAAGGTTAAATAATATTTATTATGTATTTTAAGTTGTTATCAACTTTAAAAATAAATTGATTTTGTGTAAAAGTGGAGGAGAATTATTATGAAAAAATTATTAGTAACATTACTTGTAGCAGCAACATCTGTAAATTTTGTAGCTTGTGGATCAAGTAATAAGGGAAATGATGATAAAACTACTACTTCATCAGGAAATAGTGATAAGAAGGTAACTTTAAAGGTTCAAGCAGAAAAAGAATGGGTAAGTTATTATGAAAAGGTTAAGGATACAATAGTAGAAAAATATCCAAATGCAACAATTGAAATTCTTGAAACAGGATCATTTGACCACTTAGATGTATTAGATAAAACAGATGCAACAAACTCAGATATTGCTGATGTATTTGCTTTACCAGCAGATAGATTATATAGCTTAGCTAAGAATCAAGTTTTAGCTGCAATACCCGCTGATGAAATGGCAAAAGAAGTTGGTGGATTTAATGATTTTGAAAATGGATTAGGTGGAAACTTTAAAATTGATGGTGAATATTTAGCATTCCCTTACAATATAGAAACTTTAATTGGATATGTTAATGTTGAAAATGCTAAGGCAGCAAATATTGATACAAGCAAAGAAATTGAATTTACAAGCTTAGAATACAATCAAATTTTAACAACTGTTCATGATGCATGGTATGGAGTTGCATTTACTAATTCAGCTGATTTTGATTTACTATCAAAAGATTTAAAAAGTGATGCTACCAAAGAATGGTCAGAATTAACAGAACAACAAAAAAAATTATTTGAAGGATTATATAATTACTGGAAAGCTCATAAGGAAAACAATACATCTTTATGGGATAAAGATGCTGCTGGAGGATATATTGATGAACAATTTAAAACAGGTGAAAGCGATGCTGTAAAGATTGATGGTCCTTGGGCTACTTCTTCAGTTAGTGAGTTAGTTGGAAGTGATGACAACCTACAAATAATTCCATTAAGTCAAATCACATTTAATGGACAACCATTAAAACACTGGAAAGGTGGATGGGGTCTTGGAATAAATGCAAGATGTGAAGATAATGAAGAACAAATGGAAATTGCAGAAGCATTTATTAAAGAGCTTATAAATCCTGAAAATGCAAAAGAATTATTTTATGCAACAGGTAAGATATTAGAAAATGCTACAATTGATAATTATCAAGGAATAGATAAATTACAATTAAAAGTTATTGAAGCTACTTACGATAGTTATAAAGTTGCTGAAAATAGACCTTTGTTTAGTGAATATGGACAAGTTTGGGATACATGGCAAAATGCTTTATTATCATGGTCTGCTAAAAACCCTGCAAATGCAGAAGAAGCATATAAGGAAGTTAAAGCATCATTTGATGGTATGATGGCAAATCTTAATCAATAAAAGTTTTACAGATATTAAATGAGTTAAAAAGTTAAATACGCTAATTTAAGTTAATAGTGTATTATATATTAATCAGAAACACTTTATTAAGTGTTTCTGAAATATTTAAATCGCTATATTTTCCTAAAAATTATTAGTATATTCAAATTTATAATATAATAAAAATTATTAACTTAAATTGGCTTTTAATTAATGGGAGGAATTCCACATGAGAGAAAGTATAGAAATGCCAAAAGGTATATTTTATACAATAGTAACAATATGTTCATTAATTATAATGCTAACATCACTTGAAATATTGATTAAAGCAAAAGATGCAGAATTATTTAATATGTGGTTATTTAGCAGTAATTTAGGAGAAGATTTATTAACAAAGACAACAGATGAGTTATATTCTACATATTTAAATATATGTATGGCAACATTTTTTATTAGAGTAATAACACCAATGGCTGTGGCAATTCACAGTTATTTTACTTTTACAAAACTTAGAGTTAATAAGATGTTTGTAATAATATGGTCTGTAATTATAGTAGGGGCATTTGTATTAACATTTTTAGGAGAACAGTTTTATTCAATATTATTTATCGGATGTATAATAGGTTATTTAGCTTTAATTTTTATAATGGGTTACTTAGGGAAGTGTATCAAAAATGTTAATAGTATTTAAGCATAGAGTTATTCAGAAGGTATAAAAGGAGGTAAAAGGGTTGAGAAAATTCAATAAGCGCTTATATGATAATATTAATCGAGAATATGATAGAAAAAATTTATACCTATATGAAGTTTCGGTTTTACAGGAAAAAATTGAAGCTGCAACTGGTAAGGAAAAACAAGATTTACAAAATAAATTAAATCAGCTAGTTAAAAATAAGAAAGATCACCCTTATAATAAGCAATTAGCGGAGTATAAAAATAAGGAAAAGGCATTTCTTTCAGAAGTAAATAAAAATATCTCTAATTATAAATCAAAGGTAGATAAAAATTTACCATCTAAAGTTCAAAAACTAGAAATAAGATTATTTAAAGCTAAGCAATTAGTTAAATTTTATAAAAATTATACTAAACTTACTTATGATGCAGAATTGATATATGAACAAAGCAAAATTGAAATTGCACAAATACCACCAGTAATTGAATTTGCAAAATCTGCATCAAGCGAATTAGTAAAGGCACAAGATAAGTTAACTAAGATAAATCAAAAAGAAAATGAAAAATTTGAAATTGAATTTAAATCATTTAAAGAAGAGGAAAATAAAAAGTTACAAGATAGAATTAAAGAGGTTAAATCTAAGTGTAAAGAAGGATTAATTTCAAGACAAGCAAAAGATAATACAATTAAAGAGTTAAAAAGAAGATATAAAGAAGTAATATTAGTTAAATCATTTGAAAATGAAAAAAATTATAATGAAGAAATTATAAAAAATAAGAAGTATGAGCTTTCAAAAGCTATTAAACAAAAAATTAATACTGTAAATATTAATGTTGCAGATTTAAGAAGAGTTTATCCAGTTGAAAGTGAAAAAACTTTACCATGGGTATCTTGGGTTACATTCTTAATTCCAGGTTTAGCCCAATGTATAAATAAACAATATGTAAAAGCGATTATAATGTTCTTTGCAACAATATATATATATGCCGTGGCTATTCCATATGCCTTAGGATATGGAAACTATAAAGGGGAAGGTATTGCAGGGCTTGTATCATTAGCAGCTGGTAAAGGAAGACTTGACAGATCAATTATCTTTATGATTGAAGGTATACTTGCAATATTCTTAGTATTAATAGGAATATTTTTAATCTATTTATGTTTCAAGGATGCAAATAAAGTTGAAAAAGATACAATTAAGGGGACTAGATACAGAAGTTGGACAGAAACTAAGCAAATTTTATTTGAAGATGGATTCCCTTATTTAGTTTTATCGCCAGCAGCTATAATTACTATTTTTATAGTTTGTATCCCTGTTGTTACAACGATTCTTTTAGCATTTACAGGAATGGGACCAGACACTCAAGCTAAGTTTGGATGGGAAGGATTAAAGAACTATAAGATGATTTTCTTAGGACAAGGAATGGTTGGTTCAATATTCTGGAGAATATTAGGATGGACAATAATTTGGACTATAGGAGCTACAACTTTAGCAATTGCATTAGGATTTATTTTAGCGATAGTTCTTAACAATGACAGAGTTAAAGGAAAAGTTTTATTTAGATCAATATATCTTTTACCTTGGGCAGTACCTGCATTTATTTCAATACTATTCTTTAGTATTTTAGCAGCTGATGGTGGAACAGTAGTAAATGCACTAAAAGGTATTTTTGGAGCAAAATTCTCAATAAAAAATGATCCATTTGTTATAAGAATTACGTTAATATGTATACAAGCATGGTTAGGTAGTGCATATATATTCTTACTATCAACAGGAGTGCTTCAATCTATTAATGCTGAATTATATGAAGCTGCTGATATTGATGGAGCTACAAACTTTAATAAATTAACTAAAATAACAGTACCTCTTGTTTTATTCCAAACAGCACCACTTTTAGTTGGGCAATATACATTTAACTTTAATAACTATAGTATTATAGCATTATTTAATAATGGGGGACCATTTGATCCAACTAAATATGGTAACCTTGCAGGTTCATCAGACCTATTAATATCTTATATATTTAAGTTAACTATGAATAATCAATATCAAGCTATTGGAGCAACTATAACAGTTATTATATCTATAGCACTTATGATTATTGCATATATAGGGTATAGAAATACAGATGCATTTAAGAGGGGGTAGGAATGATGAGTATATTTAAAAATAAGAAAAATGATTTATATCTTTCTGATAAGCAACCTCTTACTGTAGGAGGAAAAATAGCACTTGCTATATCATATATATTTTTAATACTATGGGCAGTAATAGTAATAGTTCCAATATCACAAATAGTGATATCATCATTTAATGGAGCACAATCAAGCAGACTTATAATTGGTGGGAAATTTAAATTTTCATTCAAACATTTTGAAATATTATTTAAGGAAACTGATTATTTAAAATGGATGGGAAATACTTTATTTGTAAGTATTACAACAGCAATTTTAGTTATAATAATAGTTTCATTTACTGGATATGCATATTCAAGATATAGATTTAAAGGGAAAAAAGCATCTCTTATGACAGTTATGCTTATCCAAACAATCCCAACATTTGTTGGTATTACAGCATATTTTACAATGTATTCTATTGCATCAGATATTATGCCAGGCTTTACAAGACAAATGATGCTTATTCTTATATATGCAGGTGGTGGTATAGCAGGTAATACAATAATTTTAAAGGGGTATTTAGATTCAATATCTACAGAGCTAGATGATGCAGCTAAAATAGATGGTTGCTCTAGCATGAAAATATATAGACTTATTATAATGCCAATTGCAAGACCAATGCTTGCAATAATAGGGTTATGGTCATTTATAGGACCATTTGGTGATTACTTATTACCAAAAGTATTGTTAAATTCATCAGCTGACTATACATTAGCTGCTGGTTTACAAACTCTTATAACAGATGAACGTACAATAAATCAGCCAGCATTTACAGCAGGTGCACTTTTAACAGCAATACCTATAGTAATTTTATTCATTGTATTACAAAAACAATTAGTATCAGGTCTTTCAAATGGGGCTACAAAAGGATAGAATAGGAGATAGTAGATATGAAAGTAACATTAAATAATATAGGAAAGAAATATGAAAGTAGAGAAGACTTTACTTTAAGACATATAAATTTAGAAATTGAAGATAAGGACTTTTGTGTAATTTTAGGGCCATCTGGATGTGGTAAAACTACTTTATTACGTATGATTGCTGGACTTAATTCAATTACTGAAGGGGATTTAATATTTGGAGAAAAGAGAGTAAACAAGCTAGCTTCAAAGGATAGAGATATAGCAATGGTTTTCCAAAGTTATGCTTTATATCCACATATGACCGTTTATGATAATATGGCATTTTCATTATCAATGAGAAAAGAAAGAAAAAATATTATTAATGAACGTGTTAATGAAGCAGCAAAATTACTTCAAATTGAAAAATATTTATATTCTAAACCATCAGATATTTCTGGGGGACAAAGACAAAGAGTTGCTTTAGGAAGAGCAATCGTTAGAAAGCCAAGTGTTTTCTTAATGGATGAACCTCTTTCTAACTTAGATGCAAAGTTAAGAGAGCATATGAGAGTTGAATTAGTTAGAATTCATAAAGCACTTGGAACAACTTCTATTTATGTAACACATGACCAAGTAGAAGCTATGACAATGGCAACAAAAATTGTCTTAATGAATGATGGGAAAATTCAACAAGTTGGTAAACCATATGAGTTTTACGATAAGCCACAAAATATGTTTGTTGCTAGATTTATTGGATCTCCAACAATCAATATGATTAAGGGTAAAATAGATGGAAAGAAATTTGTTTCTGAAGATGGATTAATTTCTATTACACCATCAGATGAAGATTTAAAGTCATTAGCTTCATATAATGGAAAGGATGTATATTTAGGAATTCGTTCTGAAAGGTTTGTTGGAGATGCTAAAAATGATACATTTGAAGCTACAATAGATGTTATAGAAGTTTTAGGTAAAGAAAAGACTCTTTATGTTAAACTTAAGAGTGGTAAAGATCTTGTAATAACTGTACCTGGATATCATCAATATGAAGTTGGTGAAAAGCATAACTTTGGATTTGATTTAGGTGCATTACATTTCTTTGATGCTGAAACTGAATTAAGAATAAATTAATAAAAGAATATTAATATAATTATTTAAAATGATATTTTTTAAAGCTGGAACTATATTATAATGAGTTCCAGCTTTTTTGTATAGAAATTTATGTTAAGTTATAAAATTTTTAAGGACTTATTTAAGAAAAAATAGAATATAGTTAAAGAGAGATTATGAAATCATAAAATATTTACATTATTTTAATTAAAGGTGAGAGGTATTATAAGGTATATGAATAGCTTTGAAATTTTTACAGGTATTTTTGGGGGCTTAGGCTTATTTTTGTATGGAATGAAACAAATGAGTGATGGACTTGAAAATGTTTCGGGAGAGAAATTAAAAGGTATTTTGGAGAAAATTACTAGTAATAAAGTTATGGGAGTATTAGTTGGAACTGCAGTTACAGCCATAATACAAAGTTCTAGTGCAACCACAGTAATGGTAGTTAGTTTTGTTAATGCTGGATTAATGAATTTAAGTCAAGCTATAGGTGTTATATTGGGTTCTAATATTGGAACGACAATAACGGCACAAATGGTAAGTTTTAGATTAGAAGTAGTTGCACCTATATTTATTGGAGTTGGAGAAATATGTGCATTAACGGCTAAGAAAAAAAAGATTAAGGATATTTCTGTGATTTTAATTGGATTTGGAATATTATTTATGGGGATGGGATTAATGTCTTCATCAATGAAGCCAGTAGCAGAGTTAGAAGTGTTTAAAAAGGCAGTAATAGTTTTAGGAAGATATTCTGTATTAAGCGTTTTAGTTGGGGTTATAATAACAGCTATAGTACAAAGTTCATCAGCAACTACAGCTATATTAGTTGCATTAGCATCAGCTGGAACAATTGACATGAAAATTGCATTTCCAATAGTATTAGGATGTAATATAGGTACATGTGTTACAGCGATAATAGCTTCATTAGGAGCAAATAGAACAGCAAAGAAAGCAGCATTATTACATCTTTCATTTAATATATTTGGAACTATTATATTTTTGCCATTAGCTTCATATATTATAAAATTTGTTGCCTTTTTAAATCCAGATAATTTAGGAAGACAAGTTGCAAATTCGCATACTATTTTTAACATATTAATAACATTGGCAGTATTACCAATATCAAATTACTTTATTAAATTTATAAATAAAATATTACCTGAAAACGATGAAAAAGAACCTTATGGAGCAATATATTTAGATAAGAAGCTTTTAGAAACACCAATGGTTGCAAGTACACAAGCTGTTAAGGAAACTATTAGAATGGCAAACATATCAAAAAATAACTTTAAATTAGCAATGGAAGCATTTTTTTTAGGGGATGAAAATCGTATTAATAAGGTATATGAAAATGAAAAAGTTATAAATAGGTTGGAAAGAGAAATAACAGAATATTTAATTGAATTATCACAACATAATCTACCAGAAGAAAATGCTCAATTAGTAAGTATACTTTATCATACTATAAATGATGTAGAAAGAATAGGAGACCATGCAGAAAATATTGTAGAGCTTGCAATGAGTAAAATTAATAATAAAATAGAAATGTCAGATGAGGCATTAAGTGAAATGAATGAAATTTTTCAAATAACATTAAAATCATTAGATATTGCAATAAAATCATTTGAAAATAATAAAAATAATAATGATATTAATGAAGAAATAGAAGATAAAATTGATACTCTTGAGAAGAAATTTAGAAATAATAATATAGCAAGATTAAATGCTAAACAATGTTATGCTAATGCAGGAGTAATGTTTTTTGACCTTTTATCAAATCTTGAAAGAATAGGAGATCATGCTAATAATATTTCAAATATTAAAGAAGAGTATACTCATAAAATTTATATTTAAAAATTTATGTAATTTGTAATAAGTAATTTAAAATTTTCATATTGTTTATTGTAAAAATATTTTAAAAGGAAAGGGTTAATGTATAAATTAAATTATTGTTTGGATTGTCAAAGGGTATTTACTATAGATGATAAATGTAAATATTGTAACTCAAAGAATGTAAGGGAGTTAAAAAGAGGAAAAGCTGTCAATATAATTGGTGATAAAAATAAGGCAAGATTTTTAAGATATAAAGATGGAAAAGTAAGTGTAATTTTATATACTGAAGATAAGCAAAAAATTATTAAAGATTTTGAAATAGAAAAAATTAAAAAAATATTATGAATTATAAAAAATAGTGTATACAGTTTTGTATTGCACTATTTTTTATATAAATTTATTAATGTTAATCAAATAGTTTTTTGATTTCAGAAAGATGATTTATTGCTAAATTGTATCCATGGTCATAAGACGATTTAAGTTTATTAATATCCTTTTCAAAGCTATCTAAATTATATTCTGGTCTTAATATTAATACTTTTCCTTCATTTTCTAATTGTTCACAAAATTTAACAGTTTCATTATAGTGATTATGTCTATTTAAAAGGGGAGTTTTTAAATTAGGATATTTTTTATTTAATAATTTAGCAACTAATATATTTTTTTTACTTAATTCTTTTTTATATCCTTTTGGCTGAGTAAGAACTATTAAATGTTTAGTATTACCATCAGCAATTGCTTTCTTTATTGGAATTGGATCACAAAGTCCACCATCATAATATTCCTTTCCATTGATTTTTATAACTGGGAAAAGTAGCGGAATAGCACAAGTAGCTCTTAACATAGTAGCTTTATCATCTAAATCTTTACCATTTAAGTATTCAGTTTTACCAGTATGTGCATTTGTAACACCTACTAATACTTTTCCAGGATATTTTCTGTACGTATCCATATCAAATGGTATAAGATTATTTGGAATTTCATCAAAAACAAAATCAAGTCCAAATATACTTTTACATCTTAAAAAATTTCTATAGCTTAAATAACGGTTATCATTTCTATATTTAGTTACAACTTCAAGATTACGTCCTTTTTGTTTTGAAATGTAAGAAACCCCATTAGTGATACCAGCAGAAACTCCTATACAATATGGAAAAGTAATGTTATTGTCAAGTAAAGCATCCATTACTCCAGCACTAAAAATTGGTCTAAGTGTTCCACCTTCTAAAATTAAACTAGGCATAAAATGGCTCCTTTCGTAAAAGTATTATTAACTAATTATAAAACAAAATAAATTTTAATACAAATATTTACACTTTATAAAACAAAATAAATTTTAATACAAATATTTACACTTGGGGGATGATATTGTTAATATATAAATAAGGAAGGTGTGAAAATGTTTTTTATAGGTGTATTTGGAATAGATAATAAAGAAAAAGAAATTAAAATTTTAAATAATTTTTGCTGTAAAAATTGTAATGAATCTAGTGAAGCAAAATTAATAAAGACTTATTCATTTTTTCATTTCTTTTTTTTACCATTATTTAAGTGGAATGAAAAATATTATGTAATTTGTAATGGGTGTAATTCTATATTTAATATAGATAAGGAAAAAGGAAAAGCAATTGAAAGAGGAGAAAAATCAGAAATTTCATATTGGGATTTAAAAGAAGTAAATAATAGTTATGAAAATTATTATATTAGAAAATGTCCAAAATGTAATAGGGAATTAGAAAATGATTTTGAATATTGTCCATATTGTGGAGAAAAGCTTAAATAGTAATTTTTATTTAAATTATTAATATTTTATAATATTTTTAATAACTGAAGGGTATGGTTTTTATTAAAGTATATTAATTTATTTTTTACAAATAGATTAATATACCTTGATGAAACCATTTTTTTATTATTAATGTGGGCATTAATAAATAAAATGTATTATAATAGTTTTCATAATGATAATTAAAGATATTTATAATTAATTGGAGAAAACAATGAAAAAGAAATTAATAAGAAATATTGTGATTGCAGTATTTATAGGAAGTATATTTTATGGATTTATGGGAAATAAGTCTAAAAACATAATAATAGAAGTTGATGGTATGGTTATTGAAAGAAAAACTACTGAAAAAAGAGTTGGACAAGCAATAAAGGAAGCTAACATAAACTTAAATGATAATGATAAGTTAAATTGTAAAATTGAAGATAAGATTAAAAATAATCAAAAAATAGTAATAAATAGAGTATTAACAAAATCAGAGGAAGTAATTGAGCCAATAGAATTCAATGAAGTAATTGTAAAGGACTATAAAACACCTGTAGGGGAAAGTAGAGTTGTTTCAGAAGGCGTTCAAGGACAAAATAAAAGATTTTATACAGTAACATATGAAGATGGAAATGAAGTAAATAAAGTTTTAAATGATGAAGAAGTATTAAGTGAGCCTGTTGATAGAGTAATAGCAGAAGGAATATTTGAAGCTGATAGTTTAACTGTTTGTGTAAATAAAAGCAGGCAATTACCATCTACTTATCAGCCAAGTGATTTAGTTTTACCAAATGTGAGAAGTGCTAATAGCAATAATAGATTATATATGAGAAAGGAAGCGGCAGGAGCATTAGAAGAGTTATTTAAAGCAGCAGAAAAAGAAAATTACTATTTATATGCTATATCTGGATATAGATCTTATAGTTATCAAAAGAGTATATATAATCCATATAGCGGATATTCAGCTCCACCAGGTGCTAGTGAACATCAGCTTGGATTAGCAATGGATATTACATTAGCTAAATATAATGGAACTTTATCTGTAAATTTTGGAAACACTAAAGAAGGTGCATGGATTAGAGAAAATGCCCACAAATACGGATTTATAGTCAGGTATTTACAAGGTAAAGAAGAGGTAACGGGATATAAATATGAGCCTTGGCATATTAGATATTTAGGTGTTGATTTAGCTACTGAATTATATGAAAAGGGGATTACATTAGAAGAATATTATGGAGAATATTAAAATTAATATTTATTAATTAATGTTTTATATAGAATAATTATCCTATAAATTGTTATATATTTTAATATAGAAATTTATAGGAGTGAGTTTTTGTATTGTAGAGATTGTGGACAACTTATAAGTAATACAAGTAATAAATGTATTAATTGTGGAACTAAAAGGGGGTTAGGAGAAAACTATTGTTATAAGTGTGGCTCTAGAATTAAAGATAAGAATCAAGAGTTTTGTGATTTTTGTGGAGCAAATTTAAATGAAAATAAATATATAGTTAATGAAAAGTCAAAAAGTAAATTACTTGCTATATTTTTAGCGTTATTTTTAGGCACAATGGGAATTCATAGATTTTATTTAGGTTATATTAAAATTGGAATTGTTCAATTTATATTATGGGTATTAGGTTTTTTTACAGGGGGAATAACGTGGATTATTACTGAAGTATGGTCATTTATTGAATTTATTTTGATTTTTATTAATAAGATAAAGGATTCTAATGGTAATGAATTAGAATAAAAGTGGGATTGTAATATTTTGAAATAAAAGGGGTATACTAGTTTTTTGGTATAGCGTAAGGACAATAGAAATTTGTTTTTATGTAATTTTAAAATAACTTAGTATAGTCCTTTTTTATTTTTATCAATTATTATTTTCTAAAAGTAAAGTTTTAAATAAGAAAGAGTTATATTTTATTAAAGTAATGTATTTCTAGGAAATTAATTAAATTAGAATTTAAATAAGAAGTTAATAAATATTTATTACAATAATAATTTAAAAGATTGTCATCAAAAATTTTTTTCATTTGTACTCCTATATAGATAATAATATAAATTTATATAAAAAAGATTATACTATTAATTGCTAAATAGGACAAATGTCCTATTTTTATATTATAACTATATGATAGTATTGTTTCTATAATTTTAACTGGAGGAATTTAAATGTATAATATTTTAGCATTGGCAATTGGTGCACTTATTTCTGTTATGGTATCTTTAAATAGCGGATTAGAAAGTTATGTTGGAAGTACATATTCTGTGGTGATTATTCATGCAGTTGGACTTATTTCTATACTTATAGTTGCAGCAATAAAGAAGGAAAAAGTAGTTATAAAGGAAGCAATACCTTTTTATTTATTTTTAGGTGGAATTTTTGGTGTTATGCTTACATTAGTTAATGTAATAACTATAGGAAGTCTAGGAGTTGCATTAACAACAGCACTTGCAGTATTTGGGCAATTAGTTTTTTCATCACTAGTAGACCATTTTGGGTTATTTGGTTTAACTAAATATGAATTTAATCCTAAAAAGCTTATAGGATTTCTTATAGTATTTATAGGAATAGTTATTATGACAATAGCATAGGGGAGGTAAAAATATGTTAGTGATTTTATTAGCAGTATTAGGTGGAGTATTAACAACATTATCTATGGTAGTTAGTTCAAGTCTTGGAAAGAAAATTGGATTAATTCAAAGTACAATAATTCACTATATTGGTGGACTTATAGGTGGTATATTTATTTTAATAGGTATGGGAAGTGTTTCAGTACCATCTATAATTGATATGAGTAGAATGCCGCTTTATATTTTCCTTGGTGGTATTATGGGAGTTATGGTAGTTTATGCTTCTAACGTTGTAATTCCTAAAATACCAGTAGTATATAGTACATTATTAATGTTTTCAGGGCAAATGTTATGTGCAATTGTAATTGATGCAATTGTAATGGGAGACTTTTCATGGAAAAAGCTTTTAGGAGCTATAATTGTTATATTAGGAATATTTTATAATTCTAAAATTGATGAAAAAGAAGAAAATAAAGTTATAGAAGCATAATAATTAAATATAATAAAAAAAGAAATAACTTTTTAATAATATTTTTTAGTTATTTCTTTTTTTTATATTTTTTAATTAAATTTATATAGAGATATTTTTAAATATATTTTTTGTGATAATTTGAAAAAATAACTTTTATTTTGAAGTGAAATAATTTTGTTTAATAAAATAAAACTATTTAGTAATTATTGAAATTTTAACTGAAAAGAGATAAAATGATAATAAATGATAAAAAATAGAACTAAATGAGAGTGATAGAGAAGGTTATTTATATGTTTAAGGAAGAAAGATTAGAAAAAATATTAGAAATAATTGAAAAAAAACAAAAAGTATTAGTAAAAGATTTAAGTGAACGATTTGATGTTTCAGAAAGTATGATTCGAAAAGATTTAAAAACACTTGAAAATGAAGGGAAATTAAAAAGAACTTATGGTGGAGCAATAATTGAAAGATCAAAGGCATTTGATGAAAATACCGTATCACGTGTTTTTGTAAATATGGAGGGAAAAAATCACATAGCTCATAAAGTTACAGAAATTATTGAAGAGGATGACGTTATTTTTTTAGATATTTCAAGTACCGCTTTATCTATTGCAGGGATATTAAAAAATACAAATAAGAATATAACAGTTATAACAAATATGAATAGAGTTATAATGGAGTTTGATAATTCTCCTAATATTGAAACTATATTTATTGGGGGAATATATAATAAAAAGTTAGGGGGAACTATAGGAGCTTGTGCAATAGAGCAAATAAATAATTTTAATATAGACAAGGCTTTTATAGGAGCAGGTGGAGTAAATATAGAAGAAAATTTTTTAAGCAATTTTAATTATGATGAATCAATTTTAAAAGCAACTATTTTAAGAAATAGCAAGAAAAATTATATTTTAACAGATGAAGAAAAGTTTTTTAAAGATGGGGCATATAAGTTTGGATTATTAAGTGATGTAGATTATTTAATTACGGATAGGGAGCCAAATGACGAGATAAAAGCAGCTTTAGAAAAGGAAGATGTTATAGTAATATTTTAAGAATAGGAGATTAATATGATTAAATTAATAGCAACAGATATGGATGGAACTTTATTAAATTCAAATAACGAAATTCAACATGGATTTTATGATGTATTTGAAAAAATTCAAGAAAAGGGAATAATATTTGCGGCAGCAAGTGGAAGACAATATTATAATCTTTTAGAAAGATTTAAAGGAATTGAAGATAAAATGATGTTTATTGCTGAAAATGGCACATTTGTTGTTTATGAAGGAAAGGAACTTGTAGTAAATTCTTTAGATATAAATCTTGCAAGAGAACTTATTAAGGTAGGAAGACAAATAGAAAACTCATATGTAATTCTTTGTGGAAAAAATTCTGCATATATAGAAAGTTGTGATAAAAGGTTAATTGAACAAACTAAAAAGTATTATGCAAGATATGAAATAGTTTCAGATTTAACTAAAATAGAAGATGATATATTAAAAGTTACAATTTGTGATTTTTTAGGCTCAGAAAATAACAGTAATAAATATTATGATGATTATAGAGAAAAGGCGCAAATTGCTGTATCAGGTGAAATTTGGCTTGATATAACAGCAAAGGGAATAAATAAGGGTGTTGCAATAGAAGAAGTTCAAGAATTATTAAATATTAAGAAAGAAGAAACTATGGTTTTTGGTGATTATTTAAATGACTTAGAAATGATGAAAAGTGCATATCATAGTTATGCTATGGAAAATGCCCATGAAGATTTAAAAAAGGTAGCTAGATTTATAACAAAAAGTAATGATGAAAGTGGAGTTGTACATGCTATAAATTCTATATTAGGATAAATCATTATTTTAATAATGGGTTGTATTAAAAATTATATATGTATAAATATTTAAAAGGATGTAGTAGATTTATTAAAAAATCTTACTCCATCCTTTTTATGATATTATAGGTTCTAAAAATGAATCTATATTAAAAATTATTAAAAAATTAACGAGGGACAATTTAGGAGAGATGTGTTATATTGAAGTTGGAATCTTAATGAAAAGAAATACTTTAAGTAGTAATAAATTAAATATAATAAAATAAATTAATAATAATTTCTATTAGAGAAAGGTATAGTATAAATAATAAAAGTATGAAAAAAATAAAAGGTTTAACACAAAAAGAAGTAGAAGAAAAAATAAAACAGGGAAAAATAAACAAGATTAAAATAAAAACAAATGAAAGCTTTTCTAAAATAATATGTAAGAATATATTTACATATTTTAACTTTATTTTTTTAATTTTAGCAGTTTTACTTATTGTAGCAAAGTCATATAGAAATTTATCATTTTTGATTGTTATTATAATTAATATTTGTATTGGAATTTTCCAACAAATCAAAGCAAAAATTACATTAGATAAATTATCATTATTAGATAAAAATGAATATATAGCAATTAGAAATGAAAAAGAAGAAAAAGTAGATTCTGATAACCTTGTTGAAGGAGATTATGTAATTTTAGAATCAGGAAATCAAATTCCAGCTGATGCAATAGTGGTTTCTGGAAGTGTGTATGTAAATGAATCTTTATTAACTGGAGAACAAGATGAAATTGAAAAAAATATAAATTCTAATCTTATGTCTGGAAGCTTTGTTGTATCTGGAAAAGCTATAGTAAAGCTTACTAATGTAGGAGATGAATCTTATTCTGCTAAGATAATGAAGGATTCTAAAAAAATAAAGGAAACAAAATCTGAAATGATTTTAGCAATTAATAATATTGTTAAGACTGCAGGTGTAGTAATAATTCCCATTGGTGTTTTATTATTTTGGCAATCATATGTTGTAAATGGTAGTAGCTATAAAGATAGCGTTCATTCAGTGGTTTCAGCTTTAATAGGTATGATACCAGAAGGATTATATTTATTAACAACAGTTGTTTTAGCTTTAAGTGCAATGAAGCTTGCTAAAAGGAAGGTTCTTCTTCATGATATGAAAAGTATTGAAAGTTTAGCAAGAGTAGATGTTTTATGTGTTGATAAAACTGGAACAATTACAAACAACAAAATGAAAGTCATAGATATATTTAATGATAAAGAAAAAAGTTTTGTAAATGATACAAAAGATGCAAATATAGAAATTCTAGCTAAATATGTTAATACAATAGAAGATAAAAATATAACCATAGATGCAATAAAAAATCACTTAAATAAAATTTCTACAGAAAAATTATCTTATATACAAAAAGAAAACTTTAATTCAAAAAATAAATTTTCTTTTATTAAAATAGATGAAAATATAATATACAAATTAGGAGCTCCTGAAATTTTATTAAATAAAAAATATGAACAATCAATAAATAAAAGAGCTAAAAATGGTGAAAGAGTAATTGTTTTAGTTAAAGAAGAAAAAAATGAAATTACTCCTATTTTATTTATAAGTTTGAAAAATGAAATAAGAAAAAATACAAAAGAAATTTTTGAGTATTTTAATGATAAAAAAGTTGAAATCAGAGTTATTTCAGGAGATAATCCAGTTACGGTATCATCAATTGCAAAGCAAGTAGGAATAAAAGAATATGAAAAATATATTGATTGTAGAGAGTTGAAAAGCTATGAAGGTATACAAAGGGCAGTAGAAAAATATAAAATTTTTGGTAGAGTTAGTCCTGAACAAAAAAGACAAATAATTAAAGCTTTAAAAGAATTAGGATTAAAAGTGGCAATGACAGGTGATGGTGTAAATGATATTTTAGCAATGAAAGAAGCAGATTGTTCAATTTCAGTTGGTTCTGGGTCAGATGCGGCTAGAAAAGCCTCACAAGTTGTATTACTTGATTCTGATTTTGGTACTATGCGCAATATTGTTTATGAAGGAAGAAAAAATATTAACAATATAACAAGATCAGCTTCATTATTTACTTATAAAAATATATTTTCATTATTACTTTCTGTATACTCAATAATTTTTGCAATGCAATATCCATTACAGCCAAATCAAGTATCTTTAGGAAGTGCATTTACAATAGGTATTCCAGGATTTTTATTAACTTTTGAAGAAAATCAAAAGAAGCAACAAAATGGAAATTTTATAAAGAGAGTGTTTATGAATTCACTTCCAGCAGCAATTACTTCATTTATAGCAATTGTATTTCTAGTTAAATTGTCAGTTTTATTTAATGTTAATAGAGAAGAAATTGCTACAGCTTGCAGTTATTTATTTTTTACTGGAGGATTTTTAATTTTATATAAGATTATTAAACCTATAAATAAATACAGAATAGGTGTTATTTCTTTATGTATTTTAGGAATTATTTTAACAATTAATATAATTCCAGGATTTTTTGCTATAAGGGAAATATCAACACGAGCAACTATACTTGTTATATTATGTGCAATAGCAGAATTCTTTGTGATTAGGTGGATTTCATTAATATTGAACAAAATTGAAAAAAACATAAAATTTAAATAATAGTTGATTGAAATCCTATGAATATAAAAAGGATTTAGTAAAATTTATGAAAAATAAATTTACTACATCCTTTTTATCATATTATAGGTTATCTACAATTTAAATTACCAGGCTTTACATTATCTTGAACATTCATTAGCGCTTCACCAAAGCGTTGATAATGAACAACTTCCCTTTCTCTTAAAAATCCTAATATTTTTCTTATTTCACAGTCATCTGTTAAATTTAGTAACCATTCATAAGTTGCTCTAGCTTTTTGTTCAGCTGCCATATTTTCATGTAAATCAGCAATTACATCACCTTTTGCTTGAATATAAGTTGCAGTCCAAGGATTTCCTGTTGCATCTGTATAGAAAAGAGCCTTTCCATGATCGGCATAGTGACCATCTAAACCAGCAGCTTTAATATCAGCTATTGACGCGTTATCCATTAGTTGATATACCATGGTTCCTAGTATTTCTACATGAGCCATTTCTTTAGAACATTTATGTTGTAAGTTATACACGCAACTTAATATCTAAAGAAAATTTATCCGTATTGTCCAAATTCCATCTACTACCTTTGACATTTTTAGTATAATATACTTCAGAAATTATCTCTTTCAATATAGAGTTTTTACCTTCTATATCTAAAGTCCAATAGGTATTTAAACACTTCTCCAGTAGAGGAATATATTGTGTGATTCTCTCTATTATATTATTTTTACTTAGCTCTTCTAATTTCAATTTTTCTTTTTCTAAGTTTTCTACTTTCAAATTTATAGAGTTAGATCTTTCTTTAAATAATTCTAAAGAATAAGCTCCTAGTTCTAAAAATTCACAAGCTTTAGAAAGTTGGCTTTTTAATTTTAGTATTTCTTTATCTATCTTTTTAATTTGCAAGTTATAATTTTTAGTGCTTTTAATGTATTCTTGTTCATAATTGTTAATATAAAAATAAAATTCATTTAATTGTTCTTCTAAAGAGTTTAATAATTTTTTTTCAACAAGATGTAAAGAACTTGATATATTATCACAATATTTATTTCTACAAATAAGCAGATCTTCATGTTTATTTTGAGGATAAGGCCTTCTTATCATATTTAAATTACATTTACCACATTTAATTAATCCTGAAAGAGGATTTTTTAACACTTTTTCATAAGGAACTTTTTTAATAGAAGTGCTTTTTAATAATTCCTGAACTTTATAAAATGTTATATCATCAATAATAGGTTCGTGTTTTCCTCTTGCTTCAATATAATCAGTATTAATAGGTCTAGATTTATTAATTTCATTATTATTTAATTTTTTTACATTGGCTCTTTTACCCCAAGATACAAATCCTATATAAACTCTATTTTTTAATATATTTCTAACCATTGCAGGAGTCCAGACAGAGTTTGTACGTGATCTTATCCCTAAATCATTAAGTTTATATGCTAAATTTGATGTTCCGCATGAAGATTCTATAAAAAGTTTAAAAATTAACTTAACATTTTCTGCTTCTTCTTGATTAGGAATTAATTTATATCCTTTGGTACCTTTAAGTTTTTCTTTATCATATCCATAAGGAGTTACAGAACCTATGAAGTTTCCTTCTTTTACAGATTGTATTCTTCCAGCTTGTATTCTTCTACTAATAGCTTTATACTCACGTCTAGACATGAATAATCCAAATTCTAAAAATTCATTATCATATTCATTATTTGTATCATATGTTTTATTTGGAGTTATTATTAATGTATTAGTTAATTGAAATGTTTGAGCAATTATACCTTGATCTATAGTATTACCTCTAGCAAGTCTTTCTATCTCCATAACTAATACAGCTTTATAATAACCAGCTTCAATTTTCTTTAAAAGTTCTTGAACTACAGGTCTATCTTGAATAGTTTCACCAGAAACAACTTCCTCATAAATATCTTCTTTATTTATTTTTATATTTCTGCTATTGGCAAAATCTAAAAGTATTCTCCTATGTCTTTCAAGTACATCATATTCTTTTAACTCCAAATCTTTTCTTGATTTTCTAAGATAGATTGCAAAAAGTTCTTGATTCATAAAAACCTCCAATTAAGTTATCATTTAATATTACTAAAGTAACATTTAAAATGTTCATGTATTTTATTTCTAATTTCTAAATCTAAATTCAAATAACACTTAATTAATTCAATATCATTAGCAGTGGCGTTATTTTCTTTTAAACATTGCTCCAAAGGACTATCATTTTCAATGAAAATTTCTCCATTACCATATCTTAACCATTCTTCACTAACATTAAATTTTCTACATATGTCATAAATAGTTCTATCAGTAATATTTCTAATACCTTTTTCCATATTAGTTATAGCACCACCAGTAATATTAAGTTTTTCAGCAAAATTTCTAGTGGTTAAACCTAAAGTTTTTCTAAGTAATGAAAGTCTTTTATTAATAGTAAAATTGGAGTTAGTATTAATAAAAATATCTCCTATTCCATTACAAAGCCATTCTTTATTAATATTAAATTTTCTGCATATATCTTTTATAGTTCTATCAGTAACTTTTATTCTAGAAACTTCAATATTTGCTATATTAGAGCGAGATAATCCAATTTTTTCAGAAAAATTATCTTGAGTTAAATTTAAAATATTTTTTCTTAAGTATTTTATTCTTTGTGAAATAGTCATTTAAAATTTTCCTTTCGTATAATTTATTTAAAATAAAAGAGTCATGAACTTCATAACTCTTTTATAAATTACTTTTTTTGTATTGTAGGAAGAATTATATTTTTGAAATATTCTAAAACTGTCCCACGGATTTCTGGTGGAATATTAAAATAACCTTTAATAATTTCAATTTCCAATTCTGTAGCACCTTGTTGCTGTAAATACTCATCAAGAGAAAAAGTATCAGGTTCAACAAAAACCTCACCTTCACCATCACGTAACCATTCTTCGTTTACATTAAGTTCTTTACAAATTGTTTTTATCATTCGCTCAGTAAATTTAGTACTACCTTTTTCGAGTTTTGATATGCTTGAGCTTGTAACTCCTAGCTTTAGTCCAAGTTCATTTTGACTAAGATTTAAAATATCCCTAATTAATTTTAATCTTTCATTCATAATATACCTCCATACACATAATAATAATACAAAAATATGAATAATTCAAATAAAAAACAAAAAAAATGTTGACTCATAAGAATAATTCAAATAAAATGAAAATAAATAATGAATAATTCAAAGAGGTGATGAATAATGCAAGTGATTATAAACACACAAGATAAAGAAAATACAAATGAAATATTATCTTTTATAAAAAACTTAAATGAAAATGAAAAAAATGATTTTTCAGTTTTTATAAAAGGGTTTGAACTTGGAAAGCAAATAGGAGCAAAGAGCAATGCAATTGCATAAGATAAGAAAAAGGGAGTGAGATAATGTTAGAAAAAAGAAATGTAACCATACTTGAAGAAAAAATAGAAGGAGAAGAAAAAATAGTAAGAATGCTTATAGATGGGACAAGCATAACTGTAAGAAGACCATTAGTACCTAATGAAGAAGATGTAAGAAGACTTTATGATACATGCAATAGAGTATTTAAGGATTATCCAGAATGTTTTTATACACCAGAGCAAACAAAAGAAAAGAATAGATTATTAGCAATGCAAAATAAAGAGTTGTAATAAATAGTAATAGGAGATAATAAATTTATTTCTAATGATGGACAGGCTAAACAGCCTTTTTTAAAACTACCAATGTCGAAAAATGCTGTAGAAAAAGGTGGATATATGATAGAGAAATTAAGAAAAGAATTACATATGTCAATAGAAAAGTATGGTATCAATCATGAAAAAACTATAGAGATAAGCCAAAGATTAGATAAGGAAATAGTTAAAGAGCAGAAGGGGAGGGTGAAAAAATGATAAAAAAAGTTAATATATTAATAAGTGGAAATGTATCAGATATAAAGGATGCAAATACAATCATAGAAAAAAATATTGAATATTGTGCAGAAAATAAAGATCTTTCTAGAGCTGAAACTGAAATAACTTTCAATATATCGATAGGCAGAAGAAGCTTTGATTAAAAAAATAGGACAAAATAAATTTGCCCCATAAAACTATTAATTAGTTAGTTAAACTGTTGCTGATTGGTAATTTTGAAACTCTACATATTCGATAGATATAGCATTTATAGCTACACATGAAGAATCTCCAACAAAATTAAGTAATTCATTATTTAAAATATAGAATTCAGAAAAATTAGTAATAGAAGAATTTGGCGTATCAATAGACTTAAGGTTATTAATTATTATATTTTTGCCAGACTTTAAAACTATATCTGCGGTTACAGCCATAATAACACCTCCTTTCTATTTTTAAGGTTAGTTTTTAAATTAGTATATGTAAGAATATTTTACCATAGATTTGTTACAAAAGTCTACAAAGTATTACAAAATTAGAAATGAGGTTTTAAATATGAAATTAACACCATTAAGAAAAAGAAGAGTTAAAGCAGGAAAGTCTGAAGATGTAGTAGCTGATTATTTAGGAATTACAAAAGGATCATTATCAATGATAGAAAGAGGGCATGACAATTTAAGATTAGAGTATGCAGCTAAACTTAGTAAATTATACAAATGTACAGTAGATGATATATGTAGATATTTGGGGGTGTTGTAGTGGGAAGGATAAAAGAATTAAATGATGTAGTAGATAAAGCATTGAGTTTAATTAAGGAAAATAAAAAACTTAGCTGGTTAGAAGCTATAGATCAAGCAAAAGAAATTGTATTAAAAGATAAAGATAAGACAGATATAGATAATGGAGAAATCTATTTAATTAAAACTGGTGAAACAATTGCAGAAATATAAATTTAGGATAACTATTACAAAAGAAAAAACACATTGATATAACCATGCGACCGGTGATCAATGTGTTCTGGTAAAAAATTTTTCTTGAATACTTTTTAATTATATCTAAGAAAAATAATAAAGTCAAATATAGGTTAAGCACAAGATTTTAACGCCCTTGTAATAGGTATTATCTTAACAACCATAAAAATATTTAGAAAGATAAGAATGAGTGAAAGAGATGGCTATAAGGGAGAAGAAATATAAGTGTGGAAAATATTTAGAAGTAGAGTTATATCATATTTCTAAAATAGAACAAAAGAAGAGTAGGAAAAGAAAAAAAAGAGAAAGTAGAAAAGAACAAAAAAATCTTAATGCTAAGAATGCTAGAAAAAAGTTACGAAGATTATTAAATGCAAATTTTGATAATAAAGATTTAATAATACACTTAACATATGATAATGAAAATTTACCAAATAGTGAAGAAAGAGCAATAAGAGATAGAGAAAATTATATAAGAAGATTAAAAAATTATAGAAAAAGAAATAATCTACCAGAAATAAAATATATAGCTGTTTTAGAATATAAAGAAGCAACTAAAGATAAAAGAACCAAGACAAGAATACATCATCATATTGTTATGAGTGGAATGGATAGAGATAAAGCAGAAGAGTTATGGGGAAAAGGAAGGGCAAATGCTGATAGACTCCAACCTAATGAGTTAGGATTTGAAGAGTTAGCAAATTACATATCTAAAGATCCTAAGGGAAAAAAGAGATACTCTCCAAGTAGAAATCTTATAATTCCAGAAGCTGAAATTAATGATTATAGATATTCATATAAAAAAACATGGGATTTATCTAGAAATGGAACAAGAGAAGAGTTTGAAAATTTATATCCAGGATATATTTATACAACTCATGAAGTTCAAGTCAATGAAATAAATGCAGGAACTTATATTTACATAAAAATGAGAAAAATAGAATAAAGTTAGAGGAAATAATATTAGTGATGGTTAAGATAAGGAGGAGTATTATGACTGAAGCACAAGAGCAAAGATTTTTATTTCAGTGGGCAGGATATGCAGAGCAACAGTTTCCAGAATTAAAGTTATTACATCATGTTCCTAATGGAGGAAAGAGAGATGCAAGAACAGCAGCAAACTTAAAAAAAGAGGGGGTAAAGGCTGGAGTACCAGATATAGTTTTACCAGTTCCGAGGGGAAAATACCATGGGTTATATATAGAACTTAAAGTTGGAAAAAACAAGACAAGCCTTAAACAAAAAGAATGGATAAGTATGCTTAAGGAACAAGGATACTTTGTAGAAGTTTGCTATGGGTGGATTGAAGCTAAGCAATTTATAGAAGAATATTTGAAAGGAGTTAATATATGAGTAATTTAAGAGTTGTATTAACTACAAGTGAGCTTAAGAATAGAATTAAAATTGATAAACATAGTGCTATAGATAAGAGAACAAATAAAGTGTATTTTTGTCCTAGGGATTTAGGATTTGATTACACTATAGAAGATTGTAAGACGGCTTGTTGTAGTGAGTGTTGGCAAGATATTAAGAATTATTTAGAAAATAGTTCTAAAAGTGAAGAGGAGAGCTAATCACATGAATATAATATGTTTATATAAGAAAAATTGGAATGGAAAAATAAAAAGAAAGATATTTGATAGCTTTGAGGTATTTGGCAAGTGGGTAGCAGATAATGCTACAGAAATATCTATTATAGATGTTATTCAAGAAGAGGGATAAGTAGGAGCAGATGATGTTAGACATATTAAAATTTATATTTCAAGATTTTTGGCATTGGTTAGGAACATTACTAATTATTATAGTAATTCTTGAGGGGATTGCTGGGATTCTTGATAGATAGGATTTGGAGTGAAGAAGATGAAAGTATTATCAATAATAAATTTAAAAGGTGGAGTAGGAAAAACTATATCATCAGCTAATATAGGTTATATACTGGCTGAATTACATAATTATAAAGTTTTATTAATAGATAATGATAAGCAAGGAAATTTAAGCAAAATATTTAATAGGCATAATTATGAACTTCCTGGAGTGGAAGAGATAATGACAAATAGAAATGTTGATGTATTTGATTTAATTCAAAATACAGAATATAAGAATTTAAATATTATAACAGCCAATATGAAGTTGCTTACTGCAAATTTAGAAGTAATGTTAGATCAAGTAAGACCACAGCAAATAAGAATAAAACAAGCTATAAAACAAGTAGAGCAGTATTATGACTACTGCATAATAGATAATGCTCCAGACATAAATATATCGACAATAAATGCATTGGTAGCTTCAAATGAAGTAATGATACCTATTAAGATAGATGAATTTGCTTTTGATGGACTTAAAGAACTTGTAGATCAAATAAATAATACTAAAGTTGATTTAAATGAAAATTTAGTATTTAGAGGGTGTTTTGTAACCTCATATGTAAACAATGAAGTTAATAGGCAAGGTAAAGAGTGGCTTAAGGAAAGTAATTATAAAGTATTTGATAGCCATATAAGAAGAACTGAAAAGATAGATGAAAGTACATTTGCTAAAAAGCCAATAAATCTTTATTCAAAAAGATGTGGAGCAGCAGTAGATTATAAAAGATTAGTAGAAGAGTATTTGAGTGAATATTTATTTAAATAAAGGAGATTAAAATAAGGTTATGGATAAAAAGAAATTTTTAAAAATATTTGAAATGGCTATAGAATCAGAAGAGATAACAGAAATAACTATAAAAATTTCAGGTTTAATGGGATTTGAGTATATAACATTTGGAAGGGAAAAGTTTAATGAGATGTATGAGTATTATAAAAATAATTCTGATGAAAGAATGAAATTAAAACCATATTATATTAATACAGTAAGAGAAATAGATTTTAAAATTAAGTAATTATTTGATGGAAATTAAAATTGTTCTTTTAAAATAGAATATTACGGTATTTATGATATATGCTATAATTACTTCGTAAAAATATATTTAATTAAGGAGAAGTAATAATGAACGAAAGATATTGGGAGATAAATGGCAACCTTTATGATGAACAATATGGATTAAAAAACATTAAAGATTTTGAAGAAGTAATTATTAGTGTAAAAAATTTATATGATCAACTCTTTGGAGAAGAAGTAATGAATAAACAGATTATGTATATTGATAATGCGACTGCGGATTCGGGATATTCACCTATTATAACGGTAATTTTAAGAAAATATTTAATCATAAAATTATGTATTTATAGTGATAGTATCAAAAGTGAAATTGCATATCAATTTGGACATGAATTAACTCACTTTGTTTTTTATTCATATTTTGGACTTGATAAACCGCCAGCTAATTTTGATGAAGAAATGATTTGTTCTGCAGCTTCTCTTATTGTTGTTAAGGAATTATTTCCAAATGATTTGGATATGTTTAAATCACATGTTAATAGTTTAACTCAAGACTGTTACAGAAAAGGAGTAGAATATGCAGAATCAATAGATTATGACTTAGAAAATTTAAAAAAGAGCATTATAAATTTTAAATACTAATCATTAATATAAATACCGTATTATTCAGAAAGAATATTACGGTATTTTTTTGTGAGTAATTCAAAAAATGTGTCCAAGTTGGGCACATTTTAGAAAAAGGGATGAAGAGAAAAAATGGCATTTAATTTAACGCAATTATTAAATAGTAATTCAAGAGAAGTAACTAAAAATGAAGAAGAGAAAATAGAAATTTTAAATTTTAATATAAAGAATATAGATATAGATCATATAGTACCAGCTAAAGAAAACTTCTATAGTGTAGATGATATAGAGAATATAAAGCAATCAATAGAGCTGTTAGGGATAGAGCAAAATCTTATAGTAGAAAGAATAGATAGAGATAATTATAAGCTTGTAGCAGGACATAGAAGATACTTTGCATCTAAAGCATTAGTAGAAGAAGGTAAAGAAGAATTTAGAATATTACCTTGTAAGGTTAAGTCAAAAAGTGAAGATAATACTCTTTTAAATAAATTAACTATGGTAATGACTAATTCAACTACAAGAGAGTTAAGCGATTGGGAAAAGATGAAGCAATCTATAGAAGTAGAGGAAATAATAAATAGCCTTAAAAAAGAAAATAACATAAAAGGCAGAACAAGAGATTTATTATCAGAAATATTAAATATATCATCAAGCCAACTGGGAAGATATAAAGCTATAAATAATAATCTTATAGATGAATTAAAAGAAGAGTTTAAGAATAATAATATAAATTATTCTGTAGCATATAAAGCATCGCAATTAACCAAAGAGTATCAGTTAAAAGCATTTATAAAGTTACAAGAAGAGGGAAGTCTTATAGTAAGTGATATAGATGTATTAAAAGCTAAAGAAGAATATACAAGACCATTAGAAGGTCAAATTACAATAGATGATAATTTACATGATGAAGAAATAAATATAGTCATAGAAGATAGTGGAGAGATAGAAGAAAACAAAGATGAGTATGCTGAAGATGTTGAAGAAGATGAAAGAATTGAAGAAATTTCAACAAATACAGAAGAGGAAGGAGAAGTTCAAAGTGAAATACATAAAAATATAGAAGTTCAACAATTAAAAAATGAGCATAAGGATATATGTACTTTTTGTAGAGAAAATACAAATTCAACTTTAGTAGATAAGGATAACAAAATATTATTATATTTTGATTCATCTACAAGAGAAATAGGAATAACAAATAAGGATACTGGAGAAATAAATTTTATTAGATTTAAATATTGCCCAGAGTGTGGAAGAAAGATTTATTAGGAGAATATATGAAATACAAAAGTTTAGCAAGTATAAGAATAAAAGTGATTTTAGATAAGAAAGGATTAAAAAATGTTGATATAGTAAGAAGAATAAGAAATAATTCAACAGCTAGATTAAGAAGAATATGCAATATAGATTTAAAAAGGTTAGAAGAAATATTAGATGGAGATAAAGTAACATTCTTAGAAGCCAGTTTAATAATGCAAGCTGTAAATGAAAATGTTAGTAGGGTGTTTGGAGTATGATTAATTTAAGAAATGTAGAAACTAAATATTTAATAAATGAACTTCTTATAAGAGAAGAAGTAAGATCTATGAATATTGAAAAAGGCGAAACAGTTAAATCAGTAGTATTTCTAACTGAAAAGCTAAACAATGAAAATGGAACAAGATATCTAAGAGGATATGGTCCAAGTATCATATTAGAAATAAAACTATAAAAAATATGAAGATACTACTTTATAAATAATAGGAGATAATCTGTAAATGTTAGATGAAGAAACAATAAATACAGTAATAAAATATTTAACTGAAGGTAGAATTGATATATTTAATCAAGAAAAAGTAAAGGAAAGAATTAAAAATGTTTTCGAGTTAGATGATATAGAAGTTGATAAAATTTATAAAATGTTAAATAAAATCAATGAATAAATAATAACTTTAAATTATATAAAATAGGTGAAGAGTATGAGTTATGCAAAAAGGTACAAAGAAGAAGTAAAAATATTTAATGATATATCTAGGAAGTTTGATAATTTAGTAGAGGAAGATATAATAGGAGCATTTGAACTTCAGAAGGAGAGTATACAGGCTTACAATAGATGGTCTCATATTAAGTATGAAATTAAGAAGGAATTAAAAAGAGGAGAAGCGGTTGCGACTAAAGAAAGACTTGAGGAAATGTGTATATATCTTAAACATATACATACAGTTAGTAAATCAGTATGGCTAAAAGCTAAAGAAGATTTAAGGATAATATAACAAATGTTTAAAGGAGAGAGAATAATGAACAGTACAGAAGAACTTATAAAGATAGCAGCTAAAGAAGCCATAAAAGAATTTAATAAGGAACAAGAAGAAAAAAATAAGAAAAGGGTGTTTCATAATACTAAATTATTATTAAGGCATTATAATAGCTTGAAAATACATGTAGAGGAAGCTGTTGATAGATTAAATCAGTTAGAAACAGACTTAATAGAAATAAATGATTTAGATAAAGATGAATTATATATACTTAGTATAAGAAGAAGTAAAAGTAAAACATTAATAATGATTGCTCATATAGATATGGCTCTACAACAATTAAAAAATATGCAGATAAATAAAGGTTCATTAGAAAAGTATAATGCATTAAAGAAGTATTATATAGATGAAAAAAGTTATGAGGAAATAGCTGAAGAACTAAAATGTGGGGTTATAACTCCAAGAAGGTGGATAAAAGAAATGATTGAAGAGTTAAGTGTAATATTATTTGGAATTGACTCTAAAAAATTTGAAATGATATAAAAGTGATAAAAAGTTGATATTTTAATGATAAATTTATCATGTTATAATGATATTGTCCAAAATAATATTTATATATTTGCGTGATAGTACCTCATATTTAATAGAAGTTAGAAAAAGTAAGTTTATATCTAGCTTCTTTTTTTTTATATTTAAAATTAGGAGAAATATATGGCTTTAAGTAAATTATGTTCAAGATGCCAATGCATAATTCTTTATGGAAACAGATTATGTGATAGGTGTACTGATAAGATTGGTAGTTATAGAAGTGTTAGTGATAAAGTATATCAGCAAAATAGAAGTGATTCAAAAGAACAAAAAGTATATAAGAGTGCTACATGGAAGAGGATAAGAGCACAAGCTATATCTAAAGCTAATGGATTATGCGAAGAGTGCATTAAGAAAGGAAAGATAAGTTATTATGATGATGTACATCATAAGATACCTATTAAAGTTGACTACAGTAAAGCATATGATTTAAATAATTTAATTTGCTTATGTAGATCTTGTCATATAAAAGCACATAAGGAGATTAAAAGTAAAGGGGAGGGGGTACCAAGAAAGTTTTAATTATTTTCTTCCGTATCGGTGTTTCACTTTTTTGCGGAAAAAACTCCCCAATGAAATTTTTTGAAAGGAGAATGGTATGGCTAAGCAAAAATTACCTATTGAAGTAATAAAAGCAAGAGGACGCAAACACTTGACAAAATCAGAGATTGCAGAACGTGAAGCAGGTCAGATAAAAGCTAATTTTGATAAAATTAGAGCACCCTCTTACCTAACAAAAGAGCAAAAAAAAGAGTTCAAAAACGTATCAAATGAGCTAAAAAAACTCGGTATTTTATCAAATTTAGATTGTGATGCCTTAGCTAGATTTTTAGAACATCAAAGTCAATGGATAGAAATAACTGAACAATTAAGAAAAACTCAAATGATGATTAAAGAAGTTAGGGAAGTTTTAAATTTGGAAGGGGAAACAATATTTAAAGAATTTGAAGTTGTAAATCCAGAGCATGATAAGCTTATGAGAAAACAGGAAAAACAATTTGCTTTATGTAGATTAGGTGCAAGTGATTTTGGGTTAACAATAACTAGCAGATGTAAATTAGTTATTCCTAAAACTGAAGAAAAAACTAAAAATAAATTTAATAAATTTGCTAAGTGATAAGTTATGGTAGATAGAGTAACTGAATATTGCAAAGATGTGTTAAATGGAAAAATTGTTGCAGGAAGGCTTGTAAAGTTAGCTGCTAAAAGGCACTTAGATGATTTAGAAAAGAGTAAATTAGCACCGTTTAAATATGAATTTGATGTAGAAAAATCCTTAGATATTATTGATTATGCAGAAACATTAGTAATTGCAGAAGGTGAAGATCCTATACAAGTTTCCTTATATCCGTTTCAAGCATTTATATTAGGAAGTTTAAATGGTTGGGTAACAAAAGGAACTGGATATAGGAGATTTAGAACATCATATATACAGTTAGCAAGACAAAATGGTAAATCGTTTTTAAATGGAATAATAGGGACATATTATGGTAATTTTGATTCATATAAATATGGACAAATATATTGCACTGCTACAAAGAAAGACCAAGCTAGAATTGTATTTGATGAAATGGTGAAATTTATTAATGCAGATGAAGAACTTGGTGAGTTATTTAAGATAAAAGATTATGAAAGTGTTATTGAGTGCTTACTTACAAATTCTAAAATAAAAGCTTTAAGTAGTGATGTAAAGCGTATTGATGGATTTAGACCTTTAGTTGGAATAGTAGATGAATATCATGGACATAGAACTAATCAAATGTATAAGTTATTAGAGGGTGGAATTAAAAAAATGAAACAAGCCCTAATAAGCATAATAACTACTGCTGGTTTTGACTTAAGTTATCCATGTTATAAACAATATGAATACTGCAAAGGTGTGCTAGAAGGAGTCTTCACTAATGATTCTCAATTTATATTTATAGCACAATTAGATGAAGATGATGATATATGGTTGCCTAAAAATTGGATAAAGGCTAATCCAACACTTGAATATGATCCTGAAGCACTTGAGAATTTAATACCAATTGCAGAGCAAGTAAAAGCAGTTGGTGGAGAAGATTTAAGAGATTTTATAACTAAGCAGCTTAATATATGGATGCAATTCACTAATAATCAATACATAACTCAAGAGCAATGGAAAAAGTGTAAAAGTAAATTAACGTTAGAAGACTTGAGAGGAAAAAACTGTGTAGTTGGAATAGATTTGTCAAGTGGAGGAGATTTAACATCAATTGCATTAATCTTTGCTTCAGTAAATGATGAAAATAAAAAGAAATATTATGTATATTCACATAGTTTTATACCAGCTAAAAGAGTTGCAGAACATATAAAAAGTGATGATGTGCCTTATGATATATGGATTAAAGAGGGATTATTAACAACAACAGAAACATTAGGTGGAGTAAAAACAGATTATAAGTATATTATAAAATTCTTAGAAGATTTAAGAGAAAAATATAATATTACTTATGAGAAAATAGGTTATGATCCACATAATGCAGATGCTTTTTTAAGTGATTTAGAAAATATTTGTCCTGAATGTGTAGAGATTTATCAAAGCCATAAATATTTAAATGATGCTACTGATGATTTTAGATTAGAAGTTGAAGCTGGAAATGTTGAATATGATGAAAAGAATGAATTACTTGCATGGTCAATTACAAATGCTAAAACAGTTTCTAATTCATATGGAGAAATTAAAATTGATAAAGATAGAAGAACTAAAAGAATAGATCCAGTTGATGCTGTAATCAATGGATATAAATTAATGTTTAAAGTAGAAATCAGAAGAACTGATATAAATAAAAGTGTTGAAAAATATTTAGAAATGTTTAAAGATATTTAACTGGAAAGGGGTGAGAGATTGAAATGGTTAAATGCAATTAAAAACTTTATAACTCCTCAAAGACCTGTAGCAAGTCTAGATGATGAAGAGTTATTAGAATGGCTTGGCATAACTAACACTCCTAAAAAATTAATATCAGAAGTAACATATTTTACATGTTTGAAAATGCTAAGTGAAACATTAGGGAAAATGCCTATAAAGTTTTATAAAGAAACTTCGAATGGAATAGTTAAAGCAAAAAAAGATAAAGGATATGAATTACTTAAACTAAGACCAAATGAATATACAACATCATCGTTATTTTGGGCAACAGTAGAAAATAATAGAAACCACTATGGAAATGCATATGTTTGGATAAGAAGAGAGTTCAACAAGCAAAGATATGGTGGAGAATATGAAATAAAAGATTTATGGATAATGCCATCACAAGATGTACAAGTGATTTATGATAATAAAGGTATATTTGGAAATAGTGGAGCAATATATTATGTTTATTCTGATAGAACTACTGGAGAAATTTATGTATATCCTAGTGAAGATGTAATGCACTTTAAAACATCTATGACATTTGATGGTATTATAGGAAGACCAGTAAGAGAAATACTTCAAAGTACTGTAGAAGGTGGTCTGGAAAGTCAAAAATTTATGAATAATTTATATAAAACTGGATTAACTGCAAGAATGGCACTTCAATATAGTGGTGATTTAGATGGAACATTAGAACAAAAGCTACTTGAAAGATTTGAAAAATATGCAACTGGTGCAAATAATGCTGGAAAGATAGTGCCAGTGCCTATAGGTATGCAGTTAGTACCATTAAATATAAAGCTTACTGATAGTCAATTTTTTGAACTAAAGAAATTTACAGCATTACAAATAGCAGGAGCATTTGGAATCAAGCCTAATCAAATAAATAATTATGAAAAAAGTTCTTATTCAAATAGTGAGATGCAACAATTATCTTTCTATATAGATACAGAACTTTTTATTATTAAGCATTATGAAGAGGAAATCAATTTTAAAATGTTATCTGAAGGTGAAAGATTACAAGGATATTATTACAAGTTTAATGAAAAAGTAATTCTAAGAACTGATAGCCAAACTCAAGCTGAAATAATTAGTAAATACGTTAATAATGGTATTTATACACCTAATGAAGCAAGAGAGCACTTAGATATGCATAAAATTGATGGAGCAGACAAGCTTATAGTTAATGGTAATTATATACCTATTGATATTGTAGGAAATCAGTATGAGAAAGGGAGTGAGTAGATGAGTAAGAAATACTGGGAATTTAAGAATAAAACATCAACAGAAGCAGATTTATATTTATATATTGAAATTGCTAATTGGGGTGGAGGATATGCAGCACATTCAGCACAAAGTTTTAAACAGGAACTAGATAATTTAGGAAATGTAGATACTCTTAATATTTATATAAATAGTCCTGGTGGAGATGTATTTGAAGGTAATACAATAATGAACATGCTAAAGCGTAAGAAATGTACTAAGAATGTTTACATAGATGGTTTAGCAGCTAGTATTGCAAGTGTTATTGCTATGGCTGGAGATAAAATAATAATGCCAAGTAATTCAATGATGATGATACATAATGCATGGACATATGCAGCTGGTAACTCACATGAATTAAGAAAGTTAGCTGATGATTTAGATAAAGTTAATACATCAATTAGGCAAACTTATTTAGATAAGGCTGGAGATAAACTTGATGAAGAAATATTAACAACTCTTATGGACAAAGAAACATGGTTAACAGCTCAAGAGTGCTATGATTATGGTTTATGTGATCAAGTAGGAGAAAATAAAAATGTAGCTGCTAAGTATGACCTCAATACATTGGGTAATTATAAAAATACTCCAGTGAGTTATGTGTTAACACAAGCAAAAGTTAATGAAAAAGTTAATGATACTATAGAAAATAAAGAGCCAAAATTTAATATTGAAGCTGAAAAGAGAGCTATATTGGAAGATTTAGACTTAATCTAAGTCTTTTTTTATTTTAAAAATTTAATTATGAAAGGTGGATATTAGTAATGCCAAAAGAGTTAAGAGAATTATTAGATCAAATTAATGCAAAGAAAACGGAGGTTAAAAATTTTGTTGCAGAAAATAAAATTGAGGAAGCAAAAGCTTCTAAGGAAGAGTTAAAAAGTTTACAAGATAAGTTTGATGTGCTTTATGATTTATATGAAGAGGAAAAAGAAAATAATGAAGAAGCTATAAAAAATAAAGCTAAAGAAAATAATAAAGAAAATTCAATTGCAGAGTTTGCTAATGCTGCAAGAAATGGATTTAGAGTAAATAATAAAATGACAATAGGTTCAAAGCCAGATGGTGGATACACAGTACCTGAAGATATTTTAACAGCTATTAATACTTATAGAGAGTCTAAAAAATCTTTAAAAGACTTGGTAACAGTTGAGAAAGTAACAACTAGTAAAGGAGCAAGAACTTTTAAGAAGAGAGCTCAACAAACTGGATTCACTAAAGTTGGAGAAGGTGGAAAAATAGGAAAAGGTGCTACACCACAATTTGAAAGATTAAACTATGAAATAGAGAAATATGCTGGTTATTTCCCTGTTACAAATGAATTATTAGCAGATTCAGATGCAAATATTACAAATACATTAATTCAATGGATTGGTGATGAATCAAGAGTAACAGCAAATAAATTAATATTAAATGTTATAAAAACTAAAGCTGAAACAAAATTAGAAGGGTTAAATGGTATTAAAAAGGTTTTAAATGTTACGTTAGGTTCTGCGTTTAAGGCTACAAGTAAAATAATTACTAATGATGATGGGTTACAGTACTTAGATACGCTTAAAGATGGAAATGGAAGATATATATTACAAGCAGATCCAATAACACCAATGTCAATGTGGTTATGTGCAGGAGCAACTAAAGTTCCAGTTGAAGTAATTCCTAATTCAGATATGCCATCAACAGGAAATAAAGCTCCTTTTATAATTGGAGATTTAAAAGAAGGTATAGTATTTTGGGATAGACAATTAATGAGCATTAAAATGTCTGATATAGCGTCAATTGGAGATTTAAATGCATTTGAAGAAGATTTAACTTTATTTAGAGCAATAGAGAGAGAAGTTGTTACAAAGAAAGATGAACAAGCCTTTGTTAATGGTTATATAGATATATCAGCTCCCTAATAGTACTCCATTAGAAATGGAGAATTTAAATTATGAAGAAATGACAGTTAAAGAATTGAAAGTTTTGGCTGAAGAAAGAGATATAAATATAACTTCTAATATGAAAAAAGCTGAAATAATAGAACTTATAAATTCAAATAATTAAAATGTGTCCAATTTGGGCACATTTTTTAGTAGGTGCAAAATGATATTAACACTTGAAGAAACTAAAAAATATTTAAAAGTAGATTATGATGATGAAGATGAAGAAATCAAAGATTTAATACAAGCATCAGAAATATATTTAAAACAAGCAACTGGAAAAGAGTTTGATTCCACCAATCCTTTGGCAAAACTTTATTGTAAATGTCTAGTTTATGAATGGTTTAGATATAAAGGGGTTATGGGGGATAAAACTGTTTCTGATAAAACCAAATACACTTTGCAAAGTATTGCATTACAACTGAAATATACTTAAATAGAGGTGAATACAATGGCAAAATGTAGACTAACAGAGAGAATTACATTTATAGAAGAGGTTATTACTCAAAATGAAGGCTTTGAGAATAAAACTATTAATGATGTTGCTACTTTTTGGGCAGCAAGAAAAGATATAAGTGGAAAGGAATTTACATCTAATTATCAAACTAATTATGAAAAGATAATTACATTTACAGTAAGAGGTTGTAAATTTACAAGATCTTTGGTTCCTAATAAATTTAAAATTAAAAATAGAGATAATGTATATAACATAGTAGATATAAGTGACTTTAACAATGAACATGAGTGGATTGATATAAGATGTGTGGTGGTTAAGTAAATGGCTACAAGTACAGTAACAGGATTTGAAAATGTAATAAAATTATTTGAAGAAATTAGTGATTCAGATGTAAGAAAAGTTTTAAATAAAGCTGGTGATGATATAGAAAATGTTATGAAAAATAATATAGCAATAGATACATCTACAGCTCAAAAAAGTATAAAAAAAAGAGTTAGAAAAACTGCTGAAGGCATCAAATTAACTGTTAGAGTTGGAGAGCGATATTATATAAATCAAGAGTATGGAAGTAGTAAAGCAGATCCAAGCAATATAGGAAGACTTTCAAAAGCTTTAAGGGGAAAAGATGCTCAAGTAATAAAAGCTTTAGAAAGATTGGTTAAAAAATGAGAAGTAAAGTAATAAGTGATTTGAATGATAAAAGGATTGTTGATATTTGCAATAAAATTTTTTATTATAGAAAGCCTGAAAATATAAGTGCTGATACGTATATAAGATGGATTTTTATAGATCAAAGACAAGCTTTATGTGCAGGTAATAAAAACTTTGCAGAAATATACTTTATACAAATAGATATATTTAGTACTGGAAACTATGAAAATTTAGCTAAAGTTATAAAAAATACCTTGAAAGAGAAAAGATACTTAATTTATGAACAAAAAGATTTAGTAGAAGAGTTAGGTGATGGCTCATTACTTTATCATAAAGTGCTTAGGTTTAAATATACAAAATATACATATGAATAAGGAGGAAAGCATGACAACAATTAAATTAACAAATGGATTAAGAAAATTAAAAGCTGCTCAAATAAAATCAGATGGAAGTTATGAAGCTATAATAACTGTTGCTGATTTAACACAAATAACAGCTGAAACGGCAGAAGGTGAAACTAAATTAGCAGCAGGAAATTATGTTATATATAGTAAGAAAAATAAAGGATTAACCACTGGAAGTTTAGGGCTTTATGCTTTAGAGGGAGATGCAGAAAAAACATTATTTGGAGCTAAAGAAAATACTTCAGGAAATTTATTATATGGAATGAAAGATGAAAAGAAATTAGTTGCATTAATAATTGAAGTTACAGCAGTTAACCCAGCAACAAATGTTGAAGAAGATGGATTTATTATTTTCCCTAAAGTATCACTAGGTGAATTATCAGATGATTATGCAACAAAAGATGCTGATGGTAATGAAGTGATAAATGCCAAGTCTTTATCATTTTCCGCAATGGCATTAGATAATGCTAATAAGACATATAAATTAAAAGGGTTTGGAGCTACTCCTGCAACAATAACAAAAGAGTTGTTTAATCCTAAACCTGGTCGTTCTAGTGAAGATTCTGAAGAAGTAACTAAAATCTTAGATGATTCTAAAGCTTAAAAGAGAATATTATGCTTTTAACAGATGTAAATTCAATTATATTAAAAATAAATAATATTGATGTTAATGTTATTATAAATTTTAAAACTTTAGAGAATTTATATCATTTTTTGAAAGATGATTATTTAAAAAGGGTTATTGCAATAGATTGCAATGATCCTTTTAAGTTTATAGAAATGATAGATAATGAAAATGAAATTGATGTATTGAATTATGTTAGTGTACTAATATTTTGTATGGCTGGTGGGAAAATATCATTTTCAGATATAAAAGAAGCTTTTTTAGAGTTTGAAGAAAATGAATTTAAAGAATTAGTTAAAATTTTAAAAATAACAATGATAAATCAATTATTATTTATAGAAAAATCAGAAAAAGCAAATAAAAAATCAAAAATAAAAGATAGTGAATATAGCTTTGAAGATTATTTTAATTACTTCTATATAACAGCTACAAGAACATTAAATTATAGCTTAGAAGAATTTTATAATTTAACTCCAGCTAAGTTAAAACAAATAATAAATATAAATAATGATAATAAAAAGAATTTATTGCTTAGTGTTGCAGCTGATATAGTATCAGCTATCTTTAAAGATAGTAAAAATACAAAACAAAATGAAGTTATTATAGCCAAAGATGCTAATGCTTTCTTTGATGCGATATAGGGAGTGAGTTAATGAGTGAAGGAAAAATAGCAGTAAGTTATGTTGTTAATAATAGTGAATTTAACTCTAAAATATCGCAAATGAAGATGAATTTAGGGTTATTACAAACAGAGGTTAAAAACAGTGCTAAAGAAATAAATTTATATGGAGATAATCTTAAAACATTAGGTTCAAAACAAAGTGCTTTAAATGATGCAATAAATCAAACCAAGAAAATAATAGATACATATAATACATCTATTGAAAAAAATAAAGTATCACTGGTAAATAATCAAGAGCAATTAACAAAGTTATCAACAAGAAAAAAAGAAGTGAATGCTCAATATAAAGAGGCTGTTAAATTATATGGAGAGGAAAGTTCACAAGCTAAATCATTAAAAGAGCAATTAGATGCAGTTACAGAAGAGTATAGAAATATGAATACTAGAATTGCAACTAATAAAGATAATATAGTTAAGCATACAGCTCAAATGGAAAAGCAACGTGGAACGTTATTAACTCTTGAAAATGATTTGAAAAGTGTAAATAAAGAAATAGAAGAGCAATCAAATAAATTTCTAAATGCTAGTAAAAGATTTTCTGAAGCATCATCAACATTAGAAAAAGTAGGTTCTGGAATGTCTGATATTGGTGGAAAGATAGCGATGCTATCAAGTCCTTTATTATTATTTGGTACATATGCTAGTAATGCAGGAATTACATTTGAAAAAAATATGTCTCAAGTATCAGCAACAGCTGGACTTGCTTCTGATGATGTTAAGTATCTATCTGAAAGAGCTAAACAACTAGGAGAAGATATACGAGGAGCAAATGCTACTGATATAGCAGCAAGTTATCAATACTTGGCATTAGCTGGGCAAAGTGTTGGAGAAATGTATCAAACTATAGAGCCGTATACTAAAGCAGCTATTGCTTATGGAGAAGATCAAAAAAGAGTAACAGATTTAGGTACTGATTCAATGAGTGCTTTAATATTAGAAACAGAAAAAACATCTTATTATTTAAATGTATTAACTAAAGCACAAAATAAATCTAATACAACAGCAACTCAACTTATGGAAGCGTATATAGCTTGTGGTGGAACTCTTGCAAATATGAATGTTCCAATAGAGGAATCAGCAACATTATTAGGAAGAATGGCAGACCAAGGAACAAAGGGGTCAGAAGCTGGTAATGCTCTTAATTCTATATTAGTAAATTTAATGGGTACAACATCAACTACTGAAGGAGCACTTAAAAAATTAGGAGTGCAAACGTATGATAGCACTGGAAAGTTTAGAGGATTAACAACTGTATTACAAGATATAAAAGTTGCTATGGCAAATTGTACAGAAGAACAAAGAGATATGATAGCAGCACAACTTGGTGGAAAAACTCAATTAACTGCTTTAAATCAATTATTAAATGGTTTAGGTGATGGATATGACAACTTATATAATGCTGTATCAAATGCAGATGGTGCATTAGATAAGATGTATGAAACAATGAGTGCAAATACTAAAGGTAATATAGAAGAGTTAAAATCCAAACTTGAAGCTTTGGGTATATCTTTTAGTGATAAAATTTTGCCATTTGTAAATAAATTTATTGATAAAGCAAAGGATCTAGTTGATTGGTTTGGAAACTTGTCTGATGAAAATCAACAATTAATAGTAAATATAGGACTTCTTTCAGTAGCAACTGGAGGGGCTTTAAAGGTTATAGGTAGTTTAACAACTGGATTAAGTGGCTTAGTTGGTGCAGGTAGTAAAGCATTATCATGGATATCAAAATATACAACATCTACAAGTGCCGCAACAACAGCTATGAATACAGCTGCAAAATCTACAACTGTTTTAAAAACTGGATTAGGATTAATGAGTGGAATTTCTATGAGTGCATTAGTAGCTGGAATAGTAGGTGTTGGAACAACTTTAGGGGTAGGAGTATATGCATGGCATGAATATAATGATGTTATGGATTCGACTGTTACAAAGGCAAAAGAAGATTATGGCTTAATGGAGAGAGCGTTAGCATCATTAAATGGAATAACTTTAAAAACAAAAGAAGAATTAATATCAAGTGGTGATGTATATAGAGAGTGGGGAGATAAAGTTTCTGAAACAACTACAGAAATCTTAGAAACCATAACAACAGGAGTAAATGATATTAATTTAGCTATTCAAGGAGCAAATTTTAATGGAATTATAGATGATAATGAATTGTCAGCTATAACAGAAAAAGTTAATACATTCTGTGAAAATATAATAAGTTCTATAGAGAATAATCAAGATCCAGCTTATGAAGCTATGAAAAATATGTTCAATATAGATGGAATTATAGATGAACAAGAGCAAGCTGTATTAGATAGCATGAAAAAAGGAACTACTGAAGCTATACAAGGAATTCAAGAAAGAGCAAATAGAATTAATGAAATATTAACTAATGCTAAAAATAATAATGTTGGATTAACTGAAGAAGAATATTCTGAAATTTTAAGATTAGAGCAAGAAATGGGACAAACACTAATTGATAGATTGAATTTAGAAGCTGAAGAAAAATTACAAGCTCAACAAGGGTTTTGGGATAGATATCAAGTTAATACAACAGAGGGATTAAGTAATATATTAAAAGCAGAATATGAAGCTAAAGAAAAAAATATAGAAGCTATAAACGAAAAATATAATGCAATGATTGAAGCTGCTGAAATTGGAATGAGCACACTTTCTGGAGAAGAATTAGCATTTGCTAAAGAGAAGTTACAGAATGTAATTAAACAAAGAGATGCTGAAATAAATATAGAAGAAACGTTATGGCAAGATAAAATTTCCATGGCTGAAAATAATTATTCTTCATTAATGGAAAAGATAAATAAATTTACTGGTGAAGAGTTGACAAATCAAGATATCAAAAAACAAAAGATACTTAAAAACTTAGAAGAACAGTATTCTGGAATGAGCACAATAACAGAAAGTGGTTGGTATAATATCGAGAATACTGTTACTGGAAAAACTACTGAAATGTATGTAGAAGTTGATAAAAATACTAAAGAAGTAATAGGTGTATTTAATACTATGAATGGAACTGTTGGCGGATATTCTAAGGAAATAGCTAATAATGTTGGAAGTATGGCAAAAGAAATACAAATTAAAGAGGATACAATTAAAAGTTCAATAAATAACGCTTCTAAGGTTTGGGTAGATGCAAGTAATAATATAATGAATAAGAATGGAGAGATTATAGGTAATTTACAAGAAGTTAGTGAAAATGCTGATGGAACTAAATCTGCATTAATGGAAATAGGTAATAAAAAGTATTCTGTTGATATTGATACTAGTGGAGCAATAAGCAAGTTAGATAGTTTAAGTATGTCTGTAAAGAATTTTGTTTCAAGTGTTGGTAGTAAGATATCTAATGCTATAGGAAGTGTTGGAGATTTTATAACAGGAAGCAGAGAAACTGGAGGAAGTGTATTGGAATCTGGTTTATATAATATAAATGAAGCTGGTGTAGAACTTATTGATACTCCAAGTAATTCAAGAGCAATCAATTTAGGGGAAGTTACTAGAGGAGAGTTAGCGTATATACCTGCTAATTCATATGTAACAAATGCTACAATGACTACTAGAAAAATGAGTAATATGATAGATTCTAAGTTATCTTCATCTATGAGTATATATGCCAATAATGTTAATAAAGCAATAACTGAAGCTTTTAAAGGGATTGAAAATGAAAAAAATATAATTATAAATATGTATAATTCTAATTTTGTTGATAAAGGTTCTGAAGATGCTAATAAAAGTTATTTAAGAAGCATATTTAATTCAGCAAAATAAGAAAGGAGGATTATGGTATTAGAAAGTTTAATTCTAAATGGAATTCAATTAATACCTTCATCAATTTTTATAGCTAATATAGAGGGATTATTTAATAGTACTAATAGCAATAACTTAAATGATTTAATAAGTGATGGGAGTACAGTTGGCACTACAAAAATCAATTCTAAATCAATTAATATGCAGATAGCAGTTCAAGATTCAATAGGACTTATAGAACAAATAAAACACTATAAGCATTTAAATTTTTTACTTAACCAAAAGAGTATAAAAATAGAATTTAAATATGAAGGTGAAGAAGATTATTTTTATATAGAGTGTATAAAAGAAAGTATTTCATATCAAGATTTTAATGTTATACAAGCTGTTCTAATATCTCCCAATCCTTATGTTCTTAAAAGGGATTTTAAAGAATTAAGCTTAGGAAAAAGAAAAGATGGAGGATTTATTTTTTATTCTAGTGGGTTTAATTTTTCATCAAAAGGATTTTCTTTTAATGAAAAAGAAATCGGGAATAATGGTATAGCTTTAAATAATTGTTATTATACAGTATTTCCACTTATTGAATTAAAAGGTGATGAAGTAACATCTGTAACTATCAAAAATAAGACAAGTGCTGAAAGTTTAACAGTTAATATTGATTTATCTGTTAATGAAAAATTAATAGTTGATTGTAGGTTAAGTAGTAGAGGTATTTATAAAATAGATGAAATAGGGGTACAAAAATCCGTTATAAAAAATAAAACAGGTACATGGATAAGTTTATTAGCAGGAGAAAATAATTTAGAAATAATATATACAGGAAGTAAAGCAGTAGCAACTGTTAAGTGGCGAGAAGTATGGGTTTAACTAGTAATGATTATTATATAAAGATTTTTAATAAAGAGCATATAATTTTAGAAGAAATATATGAGATAAGTGAACTTACTTATACAAAAACTTTAAATGGTATATGGAAAGCTAATATGACTTTACCAAGAAGTATTAAAACAACTGAAGAGATATTACAAAATAATAATCATATAGAGATCTATAGAAGAATAAATGAGATGAATGTTTATAAGCAATATATTTCTACAAAAGAAGAATTACTATGGTGGGGAGTTATATATAACTCTAATCCTCATGGTTCTTTTTTTACTATTGATTGCTTTGGTTATGGTAGGCTTATACAAGATAAATTATTTACTATGTATATTAGACAGGATAGTAATGTTTTTACAGGTGAATATGATAAAGTTTTATATAATATGTTAAAAGATATAAATAATATGTATAATACAGGTATTTCACAAGGTATTGCACATAAAAATACTCTTCAAACTACTAGGATTATTAATTGGAATGATAATTTTTATGATAAACTTGATGAATTTACTACAGATGCAAATTATTTTTGGCAAATTGATAAAAATAGAAAGTTAAATTTATATACATCATTAGGAAATGATAAAACATATTATGAAATAAATTCAGATGTTAATGTAAATAAAACTCTATCTATTACCAGTAGTGGTGAAATTTATAATTATATAGTAGCTAAAAATACATATACAGATGATTCAGATATAGAGCATAGTATAATATCTGAAGCTAAAGACTTAAATTCTATATATAAATATGGAGTTTTTTCTAAGGAATTAGTTGTAAATGATATAAGGCTACAAAGTACATTAGATAAATATGTAGAAGATGAATTAAATAAGTGTAAAAATCCTTTAATATCAATTTCTTTAAATGTGTCTAATTGCGATACTTTTAATATTTTTGATGTTGAAGTTGGTGATAATATTAGCTTAATTTTAAAAGAAATATCATTGAGTACAGAGATAAAAATAATAGAGTTTACAATTGATTGTAAAACTGAAACTATGAATATAGAACTTGGAAACTGTATGTTTAGAGAAGAATCACCAATGGTATATAGGTTTTAAAGGAGGGAGAGAATGGTAAAGTTATATCCAGTTGAATTTAATATAGATAATGAAGAAGCAACTAGATATTATGTAGAAGATGTTATAAAAATGGATTCAAAAACTCATATTGAAAAAACTATTTATGCTGATAGCTTTAAAGTTTCAGCATTGGATAGTCCAGATCTAAGTGTAAATGTTAGTACTGGTCAATGTAGTTTTGAAGGAAAATTTTTAGCTTCTGATGCTACTGAAAATATAAAAATAACTGCTAATACAACAACATTTAATAGATATGATTTAATTGTTGCTGATATGAGCACTGGAGAAATTAAAGCATTAAGAGGACAACCAAGTGCAAATCCAACAATTCCAACAGCTAATAGAAATCAAATTCTATTAGCTAAAATTTTAGTTGGATCACAAGTGCTTAGTATACAACAAAGTAACGTTGAAGATTTAAGATTTACAACAAAAACTCAATACAATATAGAAGCTTTAGATAGAACAGTATTTAATATTTTAGCTAAACTTCAGGATAAATTAGAAATCGTAGTATCCGAGACACTACCAGATATATCACAAAGAAAATTAAATACTATATATTGTAAAATAACAGATAAAGTCAATAGTGATACTGGTGGCAATGTAACAATAAGGGTTAGTCCAAATTTAGGAATAAAAGTTTAAGTGAAAAGGAGATAGAAGAATGGCAAAGAAAAAAGTTCAAATACAATTATTAAATGAAAATACAGGGGCGGTTATAGAAGATGTAAATCCGTTAACTTCAGCAGATGCAGTTACATTTAATGACGGCGAAACATTTCAGCAGAAATATGACGCTGGAAAATTAAGAGGGCAAACTGGACCTGCAGGAGCAACAGGAGCAACGGGGGCAACAGGTGCGAAAGGTGCAAATGGAACAACATTTACTCCTACAGTTAGTTCTGCAGGCGTGTTATCTTGGAGTAACAATGGAAATTTATCTAATCCAGCTAATGTTAACATTAAAGGACCTAAAGGAGATACTGGTGCGACAGGAGCAACAGGACCAACTGGACCGCAAGGACCGAAAGGTGATACTGGAGAAACAGTAAGAGTTGGTACTAATTACAATACGGCTCAGCAAGTTAAATTATTTTTCAAAGTAGTAAGTTAAAAGGGGTAAGGTTTATGGCTATAAACAAAATTGAAATACAAAATTCTATCGGCGATATTTATTATCCACACACTTCTTCAGATGTTGTTAAGCATGGAAGCAGTACACTTAGTGCATTTTTAACGCTATTGGAAAATAAATTTAAAAGCTATCTTCCTTTAAGTGGAGGAACATTAAGCAGTGATCTAATAATAAATAAAAGTAATGCAGGATTAACATTAAGTGGGTATGGCTCAAATTTTTATAAATTTACACATTCTAGTGAGCATGATATTTTAGTTATAACTTATAACAATTCAACTATAATTGCATTTCACAAAAATGGAAGCTTAATTCCTATAAACCCAAATGCTACTTTAGGTGATGGAGGAGTTGCTTTTAAAGAAGCTTGGGTTGACGCAATGAAGGTATCAAGCATATCTGCAAGAAACGGGAATGTTATTGTTGGCTCTCATTTAATTACTTCTGGTGGATGGGTAAATTTAGGACATGGAGTTGATTCTGGATTTGGAGATGCTTATTTAAAAAGAGGGGCTATAAATGGTTCTGATATAAGTTTAAAAGAAAATATAAAAGAGGTTAATATAGATAGAATAAACTTAACAACTAAAAATAAGATTGAAACAGAAGTAACTATAGAAGATATGTATAACTATGTTAAAGATACATCTATAAAAACTTTTAATTATAAAGGGACTGAAGAAAATATAGTCGGTATTATAGCAAATGAAATTCCAGACAATATTTATAATAAAATTGGAATTGTAGCTGAAACTGGTGAAAGAATGGTAATATCAAGTTCACAAATTGCTATGTTACAAGGTGTATTGAGTATGTCTATAAATAAAATAGAAAGCTTAGAAGAAAAAATAAAATTATTAGAAAAGAAAATTGATATGTTAGTAGCTTAATTTATGACTGTATTTTTATACAGTTCTTTTTATATAATTTTTTGATTAAGGAGGGAGCGCAATGGCTAAAGATTTAAATAGTTTACCAGATCCAGGTTCAAGAATTGAAGAGTTTTTAGAATATTTGGCTTACAATAATGGAACTGGTGGAAACTCTGGTGGAACTATAACAAGTATGGAATTTGATAAGGTTACTAATAACTTGACAATAACAAATAGTGATGGAAGTAAAAAAACAGTAGATTTAAGTGAGTTAAAAACTGAATGGGATAAATTAAATCATACCAATGTTTCTGATTACTTCTTTAATTTAGTATCAGAAGGAAAGTTTATGCCAGGAATACTAAATAGTAATGGTACTTATGAATCCACTAATAGAGATTGGGTCAATATTAGATTTAAGGTTAAAGCTGGACATACTTATAGAATAGTTAGTTCGGCGAGAATAGGTACTGATTTTGCTAGTGAACCTTTGGTTTGTCAATTCTTTGCTGCTAATGATGTATATGTATCAAGTGCTAATTGGACTAAGAGCACTGATACAATTTATAACGGAAGAAAATATGCTGAAATAACCATACCTAGTGATATTGATACTAGAGTAGTATATGGTTCTTGCAATTTAAGAATTGCATCTGATTATAATGAGAGAGAAGAGTTAATGATATGGGACGTTGCAGAAAGTGTTGAACCTACTGAATATGTAAAACATAAAAAAGGTGGAATTAATATTGGTAATGATGTTAATTTAGGGTTTAAATCAAGAAAAGACCTATCTTCAACTACTGTACAAGATGCTTTAGATGAAATAAACAATAAATCTAAGGCTGACACAGTGTTAGGTGTAAAAGTTTTTGATGTTGATGATAATGTATGGGATTCTATTTATTTTAGAATACCTTCTTTGCTAAAAACAAAAAATGGTTCTTGGTTGGCATTTGCAGATATTAGACATAATACTGGTTCAGATCATGCCTATATTGAGAATGGCTGTGCAAAAAGTGTGGACGGGGGTAAAACATGGAGTTATAAAATATCCGCTGAAAATGATAATGTTAGTAAAGTTTATTCAAGAGTAATGGATTCTACTTCTGTTGTTACTCATACTGGTAGAATAATTAATATATTAGGGGCATGGAATACAAATGAAAAGTGGACTTTAAATACAAGTGCTATTCCAAAAGCTGATTGGAGAGTTGTACAGGCTATTTCAGATGATGAGGGAGAAACATGGAGACAAGTAGAAATACATACTGGCAATAAGGTTATACTTCCTAATTCTGTGAGTCAAGGATATGGAGGTATAAGGGGATGGATAGGTGGAGTTGGTACTGGTATAGTAATGAAACATTCTAGTCATAGAAATAGAATCATTATGCCTATACAGGTATCATTTGGAAATAATGAAGTCCGTTCTGGATGTATTTATTCAGATAATAATGGTGATTCATGGACTATGTGTAGTCAATTTGCTGATTCAAATACTTCTGAAAATATGATTTTAGAACTTAATGATGGTTCTTTAATTATGACAGCTAGAAGAGATAGTAGTGTAAAAGCTAGAGGAGCATATATATCTACGGACGGTGGGGAGACTTGGAATGTTTATACTCCGTTACATGGCAAGTTTACCCATGGTGGAGCTGATAGAAGTTCAGGATGCCAAGGTTCTTGGATTAAGTATGATTCTATAAATGGTGATGAAATAGGACTATTATCACATCCTAAGAATAATACAGAAACATGGAAAAGAGATAATATAACTATTTATATGTATAACTTTACTAGACCTTCAATGGGAATAGTTGAATTATTAGTACCATATCCACAGGAGGGTAACCCAGATGGTGCTGGATATTCTTCTATGTGTTATGCAGAAAATAAAGATGGCAAGAAAACACTTGGTATTATTTATGAAGATTTAGGAAGTATTACATTCAAAGATATAACTTATTTATTAACTGAAATAGATAAGCTATGCCTTAAAAGTGGTGGAGATGTTTCTTTAGATGGAAGAAATGAATTTACTGGAAGTGTAGAATTCAATAGATCAAATAATGCTATTACTGGAAATGGAACTGTGGCACTTAGTACAGCACGATTAGATGATAATTATTATATGGGGTATAGAACTCATATACTTGAAACTGATGACTATATAGGAAATATCAAAATAGCAATACATCCAGATTTTAATAGAAGTGAAGTTTCTAAATTAAGTATTGTAGCTGTAGAGTTAGGAGACAGTATGGCTACTGATAAACCATATGAAATCTTAGTTGAAGAAGGAGTTAATTATACTGTTAAAACTGGAACTGGTTTTTATGCAAAATACATTGAAATTTCAGTAAATAAAAAGATAAGTAGGCGAGGGTATTTATTATTTAAAGTTAATATGGGAAATAGTGTTGATACTAGACCTATAAGAACTACACATATTAATCCTAGTGATGGGAATTATTCTGATCCAAATAGTGTTCATTTAGCAAATAATCTAATAAACATACATGAAACTAATGGTAGTTTAAGTGGAACAAATACTTCAACAAAGAAATTTATGATGATTTATGAAATTTTTGGTATAGATATAAACGTAGAAAAAACATTGATAAAATTAATTAATGGCGATTTAATTCCCAAGGTAACGTTAGAGGAGATTGATGAAATAACAGATAAAATACAATTTTAATAATATAGGCTGTCTTTTGGCAGTCTATTTAATTTTGGAGGAAATTATGTTTTTAACGAAAGAAGGTTTAAAAAGATTTGGTGATAATCTTAGTAAAAAAATATCAGATGTATTTGTAAATAAAACTGAAAAGATGGTGCTACATGATGATGTTGTAGTGGAAACAATACATGTAAAATCTAAGTCTTATGTAAGTCGTTATAAAGGATATGGTAATAGCGTTATAGCAAATACTAGACAAGCATTTGGTGTTAAAGAATGTTTAATACCTGCTGGTAAATTAGTGTCTAGGATAGCGTTTGAAGTTACAGGATTTGAACATGGGGAAATTATTGAGGGTATACAGGTGATTGCAGTAAAAAATGCTGATAATACTATATTTGAAAATGTGATTCTAAATGGAAAAGGCGTAGTTAAAGATCATGATGGGACTTATTTTAATACAAATACAAAGATAGTGGAAGTCGAAATACAGAAAAGTTTTACTGAAGCAGTGTATTTGTTGGTTGCTTGTAATCAAAGAGTTAGTGGAAATGTAACTGCTGGAATGGCTTTATATAGAAATACGACTTTAAGCAAAGTATCTGTAGAGGTTCCAAATGATGGTGTGGCTATTGGCACAGTAGTAAATCCTTTTATGAATAATAACCCAACTGCTGATAAAGACGCAGCAGAAGATATTATTTCTAGGAATTCAACTGAAGAATTGAACATTAATTCTTTCATAGTTTATGAAAAAGATTATAAGTTTGATTTAAATATAGAAAAAAACATATCAAATGATAGCAAAACTGATAGAGGAAATGCTCAATTAGCAAATATATTATTAGGGTGTAGAGCTGTCAGAGCAAATGCAAATGATTATATAAAAAATGTATATATAAGATTAGCAGATGATCAGACGATCACAACTTTTAATAGTTTAGATGTATATGCAGTAGAGAAAAAAGAAGCTAAACATCAAGATGTAATGATGCAGCATCTATATAGAAGTGGAGAAGAATTTTCAGTAATAATAGGTGAAGATGGCAGGAGGTTTTTAAAAATCCCAGTGAATAAATCTTTCGATAAAGAGGTTTTCTTTGTATTTAAAACACCTGTAAGGACGAATTTCAGATTTAATGCCAGAGATGTAGAACAAAATGATAACTTCTTGACTACTGCTGGTACAACATTTAATTCAAATGGAATGGTTTCATCTGATAGTTTTGAAACAAATAGATATAATTATACTATTCACACATATATAGAAGCAGAAGAAAGTTTTATAGAGAATGTGTTTAAAAGATTAGATGCTTTAGAGCAAAATAGTAATAAAAATGTAGATGCAAGGAGATAGAAATGGAAAAAATTAAGTTATTACTGCCGATACTAGGGACAACAATTGCATGGTTATTTGGCACATGGGATAATTCACTAACAATTTTAATTGTTTTTATGATGTTAGACTATATAACAGGGGTAATAAAAGCATTTATGAAAAAGGAAATTAGTTCAGATATTGGGCTTAGAGGTATTGCAAGAAAGTCTTTGATATTAATTGTTTTGATTGTAGCAGTATTATTAGATAGATTAATTAATAATGAAACATGGCTTTTTAGAACAGTTGTATGTTACTTTTATATAGCAAATGAAGCTATAAGTTTATTAGAAAATGCTGCAGGTATGGGGCTAACTATCCCATCACAACTTCAAGAAGCGTTAATACAACTTAAATCAGGAAATAAAAAAGAAATAAATAAGGATGCACAATAGTGTGTCCTTTTTAGTTTATAAAAATATATTTAGAAAGAAGGAATATTAAATGAAGATAGCAGATAGAGCAGGGCATACACAAGTTTCACCAGGAGCATCAAAATTAGTTCAAGAAAATATAGTTACTAGAGAGGTTTTGGCAGAATTAAATAGTCTATTAGCTTTACATAATGAGGTTATAAATTGTCATCCTGGCGAAAATGTTTCATATCCTGCAGAATTAAGTTATGGAATTAAAAAAGCTAATGAAGTTAATCCAGATATATTTTTCTCATTACATGCCAATACAGCGTATGATAAATATGATGGAGAATTAGGAGTAGAAGTATGTGTTCATTCAACTTCTATAAAAGGTAAAGAAATAGGGAATAAAGTTTGTGGAAATTTATCTAAGTTAGGATTTAAAAATAGAGGAGTTAAAGAAAGAGATAGTCTTGCTGAGTGTAATTCTATTAAAAGTACATCAATGATAATAGAATTATTTTTCTTAGAAGCAACCAAGGATGTTGAACTTTATAAAAAATTAGGAGCAAAAAGAATTGCCCATGCTATTGGAAATGCAATAGATAGTAGAATATCATTTGAGCCTATAACCAATTCAACAATGAATACAGTAGAAGCAAACTCTAATAGTATAGAATATCAAGCGCATGTCCAAGATATTGGATGGATGAATGAAGTTAAAAATGGAGCTATAGCTGGTACTACTGGTAAAGGATTAAGATTAGAAGCCTTTGCAATTAATTATTTTGGTCCAGGTAAAATTAAATATCAAGCACATATACAAAACTATGGATGGACAAGTGAAAGACTTAATGGAGAGGTTTTAGGAACTATAGGAATATCTCTTAGACTAGAAGCATTTAAGATATGGATAGAAGGATCTAATCAAAAATTACAATACAGAGCACATGTTAAAAATAAAGGTTGGTTGCCGTGGGTAAATAATTTTGAAGTAGCTGGTACGGTTGGAGAAAGTCTTTATATAGAAGCAATAGAAATAAAATTAGTATAATTATTTTAGGCTAGTAGGTAGGTTATAAAAATCTTACTAGCTTTTTTGTTGTATTTAGAAAATTATGCTTAATAAAGACTTCTAGAGAACTTCAAAACATGGCACAAATACATAGCCTATAGAATATATTTTTTATTTAATTTATTTACTAAAATATATTTTTATTGCATAAATTGTAAAAAATATATATAATTTAGATATAAATGTATAAGGGGGAAAAAATATGAAGAAAAAAATAATTTGTATTATGTTGGGACTTGTTACGATAACGCAATTAGGAGCTAGTCAGGTTAGTGCAGATACAGCTATTAGCTTAGGAAGAACAGCTGGTATTGAAAGTAGACTTAGTGCTAGAACTACTATTACAGGTAAAGACATAGTAAACGAAGCAAAAAAGCATCTTGGAAAATCTTATGTTTGGGGAGCAACTGGACCAAATACATTTGACTGCTCTGGACTTACACAATATGTATATAAGCAATTTGGAATTGATATTACTAGAACAACATACACTCAAATAAATCAAGGTAAAGAAGTATCGCAAAACAATTTAGCTATTGGAGATTTAGTTTTTACTAGTGCTGGACATGTTGGAATATATGTTGGTAATAATCAAATTATTCATGCTCCTCAAACAGGTGATGTTGTAAAAATATCTAATATATGGAGTTTTTATTCGGCTAGAAGAATACTTAAAGATAGTTTTGATACAAGCTTATGGAACAATGAAATAGGAATAGTTGATGGATCTATAATAGGGTTAAAAGATAATGCTATACAAGGGCTTGGAAGTCATTCACCAAGAAAACCATTTCCAGCAAGTTGGTACTTCCCAACTACTTTCCAAGTTAAATATCAAGCTATACATAGTGGGTCACATGAGCTTGCTATAAATGATACATGGGTTCCAAATAATTTGGTTGTTGGAGTAAATAATACTAAGATATCTTATCCAATACCAAAAGATAGAGCACCTATATTCTCAGAGAAATATTATTTAGCAAATAATCCGGATGTTGCAAATGCTGTTAGCAAGGGGAGTTTTGTAAGTGGATATTCACATTATTTACAATATGGTAAAAAAGAGGGGAGAAAAGCATTGCCAGATGTTCCATCAGGATTTAATGATGCAAATTATTTAAAATTAAATTCAGATGTTAAAAATGCTGGTTATACTTCAGGATTAGCTCATTATTTAACTTATGGATATGATGAAAATAGAAAATGGTAATATAATAGTATAAAAGAGTAGGACAACCTACTCTTTTATTTTTCTATCTTCATAAAGTTTATAAGTGAAATAGCTATCTACAAGAGATAGCTATATAATGATTTATATTATATAAAGGGATATTAATTACAGTCAATAAAAAGAAAGATAATCATTATAGAATAAAATTAATAAAAAAATATTGAATTTATATAATATGTGTAGGATGATATGATTATAAGGAAGTTAAGAGATTGGCAAATAAAAAGAAGAAAAAAAGGAATAGAACGTAAAGATTTAATATAGATAATAACATCAATTGCTACCTTGATAATGGCTATAATAAATCTAATACTTACATTAAACAAGTAATCTTAAAGGAAGGGAACACTATCCCTTCCGTTCCTTAAATCTTCTTCTTAACTATATTATATCATATTAGTTAAAGAGGTAAAAGAAAATGAGAAAAATAGATAAGGTAACTTTATTTATAAGTTTATTAGCGTTAGTAATAAGTATAATAACTCTTATAATATTAATAATAAAGTAAGGAGTAAATATCTATGGAGAAAAAACAAGTGAATCACAAACAAAAGCAAATAAAAAATAGGCAGAAAATAATAGAGAATATTCAAGTTATTTAAGAAGCAGATCATCAGCAAGAAGTTTTATAAGAAATAAAACAACACTAAAGGATTTAAAAGGGTTAGAACAATTAATTCTCGAAAGAAAAAATAATTTATAATATATTTTATAAAGCTAGTAGGTAGGATATATAAATCTTACTTACTAGCCTTTTTTGGTTTTAGAGATGATTTAATTTTAAAAATTAAAAGTAGTAAAAAATAAATTTATTAGCTTACTTTTATTAAGTAAAGTATTTGAGGATTAATATCCTTGGTAGATTATAATATCACAGAAAATATTTTATGTAAATAATAATATAAATATGAATTTAGCATAATTTATTTAATATTTATTTGTACAGTAATTTGAGGATATAAAAAAAGTTAGATATCTTAATCAATAGATAACTAACTTTTCTTGTTTTCTTATTTCACGTACATAGAAGAAGTTTTGCACATAACTCTATTTAAATATATCATAAAATAATATTAAAATCAAAAAATAAATATTAACATATTATGTTGTAGAGTGTATAGTTTATAAAAATATAAAAAATAGAGACTATTTTTAAGCCTCTATTTTATAACTAAACATTGGAAGTTGGAATTTTAACTTGGAGTTGTTTAAACTCAAATTAAATATATCATAATAATTTTATAAAAACAATAAAAGTATCAAATTGAACCTTTTAAAAGGTTCATAAAGAACCACAATCTATACTTACTTATCTATATTTATTATATATTAGCTATATAATTAGCTAATGCACTTCGTGATTTGCTTATATATAAAATAGAAATAAAAAAAGAGTAGAATTTCTACTCTTTGGAATTATTATTAAATTCATTAAATAACGATAAAAAATCTTTATTATTCAATTCTCTTTTTAACAGATCTACAGATAAATCAAATAGCTTACTTTGGTTTAAGCCAGTTTCTTTTGATAGATTAGAAATGAAGTCAAAGTTATCAGAAGTCAATGTTGAATTGATTCTTTTTCTATGAACTAAAGCCATAACAAGCCTCCTAAATGTATAATCTTATATTAATTATACTATGTTACGTAGAGTTGCACAACTTTTTTACAAAAACACTTTACAAGTTACGTAACTAATGCTATTATTATAACATAAAGTTACGTAACGATATGTAACTAAAGAGGAAGGAGGGAACTACAAATGCAATTCTTAAAATTATCACATGAATTAATAACAGATAAAAATATCACATCTAATGAATTTAGAGTATATACTTATCTTTTAAGTTTATACAATGAAGAGAAAGACTGTAGTTATCCTTCAATTGATGTTATTTCTGAAAGACTTAATATATCTATCTCTACAGTAAAGAGAAGTATAAAAAGGCTTGAAGATCTTAAGTATATTTCTATAGAAAAAAGAAAAGGACTAGCAGGTAACTTTAATATATATAAGAAATTAAAACATATTATAACTGCTAAAGTGATTAATAAAAAAGATAAAGCACCTAAAGTTGGAGTTGATAGTAATGGTAATAAACCATTAGATGGACAAATTTCAGTTGAAGAAGCTTTACAAAATATTAAAGAAGAGCCAAGAGTTCAAAGTAAACAAAATTCTATAGATAATCATAATAATGTTAGAATGGCTAGAGCGGTTACCAATATAGATAATAGTAATTTTGCTAAAAAGGTATTAACTCTAGCAGATGAAGAGTTATTAAGAGAAGCTATAAGAAACTTTAAGAAGAGAAGAGGAAGAAATGCAACATTTTTAATTCAAATGTTAGTAGATGAATATTATAAAGAGGGAATAAAATTTTCGCAAGGAATGTTGAATTTATTAAGAAAGGGACTAAAGTTCCAAAATATAGAGCAAATAAGCGTTGATTATTGTTATTAGTAAATAAAAAAGAAAAATTAATTATATTTGGAGGCTTAACAATGAATAAATTTCAAAAAATTGCTTTAAAAATAGCTAAAGATGATAAAAGAAGTATGTCTAATATTTTTACAGAAGAATCTTTAAAAAGAGCTGCTAGAGATTGGTATTTAAAATTTAAAGGAAATAAAAATATTTGGACTTATGAAAGAGCAGTAGATTTTAAGAATTGGAATTCTATTAATGGAGCTATTTAGTTAAAATAGATTAATTATTTTAGATATAGGAGAAAGAAAAATAGAATTAAAAAATAGAAATTTTATATAATTTTTAGAAGAAATGTTCTTAAGAAATTATAAAATAAAAGAATATAGGTAAGTAGTCAGTTACAGAAGTTTAGATATTATCCAATTGGCTATTGTAAAGAATATTGAAGGAAAGATAAGTTTAGATAGTATATTAAGAGAATTAAATATAGAAATATCAGTAAACAGGCATAGAGCATTAACTGATTGATATCTAGAATTTGAAGCTTTAATCAACTTATTAGATATATAGTAGCAAAATAACAAAATTATTTTCAAAAGAACTATTAAAAATTAAAAATAAGAAGAAATGTAGAATTATAAAATAATATAGAAAAATAAAGAATAAATTTAAAAAAGGACTAGGTATATATAATTTATATATCTAGTTTTTTTATGCAATCGACGAACAAATGTTTGCAAATAGAACGAGTGTTTGGTATAATTGATATAAATTATGGAAAAAGGATGTGATATTTTGTTAAAACCACCTATTTGTAGAGTTGGAGGAAAATCAAAGCTAAGAAAAAATATTATAGATTTAATTCCAGAGCATATGTGTTATGTAGAGTTATTTTTCGGAGCTGGATGGGTATACTTTGGAAAAGAGCCTAGTAAGATAGAAGTTATAAATGATATAGATAAGGAGTTAATAAATTTATTTAAAATGATAAAATATCATTCACCTGAAATAGAAAGGTTATTAGAGTATGAGTTTTCAGGAAGAGATATTTTTGAAGAGTATAAAAATTATAATATAAATTATTTAACAGAAATACATAGAGCTATTAGATTTTTATATTTAATAAATCAAAGTTTTGCTGGTAAGGGGAAGACATATGGATATGGAACTACAACTAAGCCTAGTCAAAAAATATTTTATAAGAATATGTTAATTGATATAAAAGATAGATTAAAAAATACATACGTAGAGAATTTAAGTTTTGAAAAAATTATTGATAAATATGATAGAGAACATAGCTTTTTCTTTTGTGATCCACCATACTTTGAAACATCAGGATATGACAATAAGTTTGGGGAAGAGGAACATATTATTTTAAGAGATAAGCTTAAAAATTTAAAGGGTAAATTTTTATTAACAATAAATGATCATGCAAAAGTGAGAGATTGGTACGAAGGATTTAATATAAGAGAGGTTGAAGTTAATTATTCTGTTTCTAGAGCAACGGAAGGAAGAGGAAGATATAAAGAGTTAATAATAACTAATTATTGATTTTTGAATGGAGAAAAAATGAGTAGAGAGTATAGTAGTATAGAAGTGTTAAAAAATAAGCAATATTGCTTTACTAAAAAATATAAGGGAAGAATAGTAGTAACTATTAAAGATATAAAAGAAATAATCGGAATAGATATAGATATGAAAAAATTAAGTAAAAGTAATAATATTTTCATAGGAAGGGATTGGAATGGAATAGCTGGGATATCAAAAGAAGAATTTGAAAAAAATAATAATGTTATATATGATGAAGAAACAATATTTTTTGTATATATTACAGGGCTTTTAAAAATATTAAAAATTATTATGGAAGAAGGTAAAATAGATTTATTATCAGTAGAAAATACATTAAGAATTATAGATGATAAAATAAAATATATTATATAATAAAATAAAAAAGGATGTCGCACTAAAAACTATACACGATATATTGTTTTTATAATTAAAAATTAATACAATATATTGTAAGTAGCGACATCCTAATTATTTATATAGTAGAAGTATATTTACAACATAAATGTTCAAATTCTTCAGTTCCTATGTCAGTTAATAGACCTTTTGCTTTGTTTGTTGGCATTGAATATCTTTGATTTAAATATCTAAGAGCAGCACCCAATTCACCATCAGGACCACCATATTGGGTTATTAAAAGCTTTGCCATTTTTAAATCAGAAGATTTCAAATTAACTGGATACTCTAATGTTTTAACATAATACCACATAAACTATTCCTCCCTATTATTTTCTTTTTCCCAAGGCCAAGCGCCATCAATCCATTTATCAGGATTTTGAATATAAGATGAGCCAAAGTTAGTTAAAGGACCATAGTTTTGTTCATAATCCCAAACTAATTTGCTTAATTTAGAAGAAATTAGTTTATAATCATCAATTGCATCTTTGCAATTTGGAAAATTATCTAAATATAAATTTAAATCTACAGCAAAAAATTGTAATTTTCTAATTGCGTTTAAATGTTCATTCTTAGTCATGTTTTTCCTCCTTAGAATACTTAATTGCGCAATAAGGACTATATAAATCCTTAAATATTGTTCCTGCATAAAAAGCAGCATTCATATCAAATAAATTTTGATATGGTTGTAAAACAATGCATGATTTAGCATAAGTTTTAGGAGCAAAAACCTTATATGATTCATAACAGTTCTTTTTTGTATCAGAACAAGCAATATTGCAAGAAACATCAGAAGTATCATCTATACAATCATTGCAGTTTATACATTTATCCATTCTTTCATAGTACATAAAAGTATATCCTTTCGTAAATTTATCTACAATACACTTTATGTATAAAATTAAATAATGTGATAAAAGAATGTCGAATTAAATAATTTTACTTTCTTTATGCCCACAACAATCACATTTGAAATAGATTTTTCCATGAACATGATTATCATATCCATATTTAAATTCATGCATAACTTCTCCACAAATAGGACAATTAAGAGTTAGTTCTTTAGTTTTAATTTTTTTGTTCATAAATAGTCTCCTTTTAATTAAATTTTTAAAGTAATTATTATATAGTATATTTAAAATTTCAAGTATGAAGAAAAATAAATATATAAATAATTAAATAACAATAAACGACTTTATTTGCAAAAGAGTGAAAAAAGTGTAAAATATAAGTTAAAAAATAAATTAAATAAGGAGTGAGATATGAAGATGCAAATAACGTTAAATATTTTTGAAACTATGGCATTAGTAACAGCAATATATTATTTAGGAAAGTTTTTAAGAAGAAAAGTAAATTTTTTATCAAAGTATTGTATACCAGCTCCTGTTGTTGGAGGGCTTGTTTTTGCAATAATTACATTAATATTAAAATTAACTAATTTAGCAACTATAACTTTAGACACAACATTACAAAATTTATTTATGACAATGTTTTTTGCTAGTGTTGGATTTACAGCTAGTTTTAAGATTTTAAAAAATGGTGGAATTAAGGTTATAATGTTCTTAGGGTTAGCGATGCTTTTAATAGTTTTTCAAGATATAGTAGGAGCTAGTCTTGCAAAGTTATTTGATTTAAATCCACTTTTAGGATTGTGTACAGGGTCAATATCAATGATTGGAGGACATGGAACAGCAGGTTCATTTGGGCCATTACTAGAAGATATGGGTATAAGTGGAGCTACAACTGTTTCTTTTGCAGCAGCTACATTTGGATTAGTTATGGGAAGTTTTATTGGAGGATTTGTAGCAAAAACCTTAATAGATAATAAAAAATTAAAAACTCCTAAGGAGTCAAATGATAATTCTATTCCATTAAGTGATTTTCATGAAGATAATCAAGTTGTTCTTTGTCAAAATAGATTGATGAAGGGGTCAAGTTTTCTTTTTTTATCAATGGGAATAGGGTCAATAATTTCAGGATTAATTCAAGGAACAGGATTAACTTTTCCATCTTATATAGGAGCAATGATTGCAGCTGCAATTATAAGAAATTTTTGTGATATAAGAAAAATTGAAATAAAAGAAAAGGAAATTGAAGTAATAGGTAACATAAGTTTAGGATATTTCTTATGTATAGCATTAATGGGATTAAAATTATGGGAATTATTTGATTTAGCATTGCCATTAATAGTAATGCTTTTAGCGCAATCTATACTTATGGCTATATTTGCATATTTTATTATTTTTAGTTTTATGGGAAAAGATTATGATGCTGCAGTATTTGCATCAGCAAGCTGTGGGTTTGGAATGGGAGCAACTCCTAATGCAGTAGCTAATATGGATGCTCTTAGTAATAAATATGGTTTTGCACCAACTCCTTATTTGGTAGTGCCTATAGTAGGAGCTTTATTTGTAGACTTTGTTAATTCAGCAGTAATAACTTTATTTGTAAACATACTTACTTAATGATAAATTAAAATAGGAAATAATTAAAACTTATAAAAAAATATTTATATAAAAGGAGATAAGAGTTATGAAAGCATATGAAAGGTTAATTAAATACGCAAAAATATATACAACATCTGATCCAACATCAGAAACAGTACCATCAACTAAAAGACAATTTGATTTAGCACATATTTTAGTTGACGAAATGAAAGAAATAGGAATTCAAGATGTTAGAGTAGATGAAAATTGTTATGTTTATGGAGTTATTCCAGCAACTAAAGGATATGAAGATAAATATAGCATTGGATTTATTGCGCATATGGATACTGCACCTGCAGCACCAGGGGAAAATGTTAATCCTCAATTAGTTGAAAATTATGATGGGAAGGATATAACACTTTTAAATGGAACTATTTTATCTGTAGAAAAATTCCCACATTTAAAAAATTTAAAGGGAAGAACATTAATTACTACAGATGGAACAACTCTTTTAGGAGCTGATGATAAAGCAGGTATAGCTGAAATATTAACAGCTTGTGAAAGAATAATAAATGAAAATATACCTCATGGAAAGATATGCATAGGATTTACTCCAGATGAGGAAATTGGAAGAGGGGCCAATAAGTTTGATGTTAAAAACTTTGGAGCACAATTTGCTTATACAATGGATGGAGGAGTTGAAGGTGAAATTTCTTATGAAAATTTCAATGCAGCTGCTGCAACTGTTGAAATAAATGGAGTATCTGTTCATCCAGGTTCAGCTAAAAATACTATGATAAATGCTACAAATGTAGGAATTGAATTTGATAAAATGCTACCTCAAGGTGAGAAGCCAGAACATACAGAGGGATATGAAGGATTTTATTATTTAGAAAGTTTTAAGGGAAATACTGATCATGCTGTATTAGGATATATATTAAGAGATCATGATGAAAATAAGCTTGAATCTAAGAAAGCAACTTTAAAATTAATTGAAAAATTATTAAATGAAAAGTATGGAGAAGAAACAGTAAAATTAACTATTACAGACCAATATAAAAATATGGCGGAACATGTTAAACCTTGTATACATTTAATTGATAATGCAATAGATGCAATGAAAAGCTTAAATGTTATTCCTGTAATTGAACCAATAAGAGGAGGAACTGATGGAGCAACACTTAGTTATATGGGATTACCTTGCCCTAACTTAGGAACTGGTGGATTTGCATTTCATGGTGAATATGAACATATTACTGTTGAAGGTATGGAAATTGCAACCAATATAATAATTGAAATATTAAAAAGATATGCAATGTAACTTTATGCAATTATAACTGTTTTTTTTAGTAGAGTAATTTTTAGTTTTGCTCTACTTATTTTTATATTAAGTTATAGATATATTAAATATAGTTAATAAGTAAATTAAGGAAAAATAAGAACATGCTTTCACATAATATAAAAATATAGTAAAATTAATAATAGAACATAGTATATTTTTGCAAAGGATGAAGGGATAGTTAAATGAGTGGAAAAGAGCATATGATAGTAGGAACTACAGCTACAGCAACTATGGGAATTGGATTTTTAGTTACTAAAACTTTTGATAGTTTTATTTATTTAATTCCATTAATTATTGGGGGATTTATAGGTTCGTATATGCCGGATATTGATTCTCATAATTCAAAGGCTAGACAAGTCTTTAATAAGATATTAACATTTTTAATAATAGCAATAGTTATTGGTTATATTTTAGGCGTTGCGTTAAATGTAACAGATATTATTAGGTTTTTAGAAAATAATTTTAAAAATTATTTTGCTGCTATTATATTTTGTGTTTTAACTATATTAGGTAAGTTATCACCACATAGAATGTTTACTCATAAATGGCTTGGGACACTTGCTTTTTGTAGTTGTGTATATTTTATAGGTGATACTTATTTAGCATTAGGATTTTCAATGGGATATATATTGCATATAGTATGTGATAGGTTTTCACCTAGAGGCAAAAACTTAAGATTTTTTGAATTTAAGCTTCCGTGTAAAAATTCAAAAAATAAAACAACAATAGCATGGTAATTTTTTTGATGAACAATAATGAGGTGAAATAATGATTAACTATGATTATAGAGAATTAACTGGTGAAGTTATTACAAGAGAAGATTTTGAATATGAAGAGGAAAGAAAAGGTTGGAATAGGGCTATAGAAAAGTATCCATTAGTCATTGTATATTGTGAATATGAAGAAGATATTAGAAATGCAATTATATTTGCAAAAACAAATTCACTTTCAGTAAGAATAAGAAGTGGACGTCATCATTATGAAGGATATTCTACAGGAAACGATATAGTAGTAATTGATGTAAGTAAGATGAACAAGATATATATTGATGAGGAAAATTCAAAAATAAAGATTCAAGGTGGAGTTAAAAATAGAGAATTATATGAAGTTACAGGAAAAAGAGGATATCCATTTCCAGGTGGAGGATGCCCAACAGTAGGTGTAGTTGGATTTACATTAGGAGGCGGATGGGGATATTCATCTAGGTTATTAGGACTTGGTTGTGATAGACTTGTTGAAGTTGAGCTAATAAACTGTAATGGAGAACTTGTAATTTGTAATAAGGAGGAAAATGAAGATTTATTTTGGGCGCTAAGAGGTTGTGGCGGTGGAAATTTTGGTATAGTTACTTCTATGACATTTAATTTGCCATCTAAAGTAGAAAATGTTACATTAGTAAATATTGATTTTACTAATATAGATATTGAAGAAAATATTGATTTAATAGAAAAGTGGCAAGAATTATATAAAACATTAGATAAAAGAGCTAATTTTAAGTTAGTATCTTATAATTGTTTAGAAAGAGGAAGAGGAGCTAAAATAGTAGGGCTAATTTATGGAGATAAAAAATTAGCTAATGATATATTAAGACCTATAAAGGATATTGTATCAGAGGGGATTTATAAATTAGAATATATAAGTATATTAGAAGCAAATAGAATAATACAAGATAGTCATCCAGAATTCGAAAAATATAAAAGCGCTGGTAGATTTGTTTATAAAGATTATAATAGGGAAGAAATTGCAGAATTATTAGAAATAATTAAAGAAAGAGCAGAAGGCTCAAAATACGCAGCAATTACACTTTATGGTTTAGGAGGAGTAATAAAAGAAGTTAAAAATGATAATACTGCATTTTATCATAGAAATGCTAATTTTATATTAGGTTTCCAATCAGTTTGGGAAGATGCCAGATTTACTTTAGTTAATAGAAGATGGTTAGTAGAAAAATTAAAATACATAAAAACAATAACAGAAGGAGCTTTTATTAATTTTCCTTGCTTTGAAATAAATGATAAATCACAAACTTATGAACAAGAATATTATGGTGGAAATACAAATGTTCTTAAATTAATAAAGGAAAAATATGATAAAGATGATTTCTTTAATTTTGAACAAGATATTAGAATAGAAAGAAAATTATTTTATGATTTTCTTGTAGAATAACATTTAAAATAAATATATTTGAAAAATAAATCAGTAGAATTAATAGTGAGCTGCACCCTGTTAAGTAGACAGGGGTCAGTTTACAGAAAAATTCTGCTGTTTTTGTTATTTATAGGATTATTGATAATGTTTATATAATTTTTTAATATTTTTATATTAGAAAAATGATATAATATAATTTAAATGATTAAAAGGCATAAAGGAAAAAGTGTTTAGTTTGAATTAAGGAATGATAAAGATGTCGATAATAGATTATAGAACGTTGGATTTTAAGGCAGCAAGCGAAGTTTTGGAGGGTAAAAATATAGTATTTACAGGAAGAGGATTTTTAGTAAGAAGTGAACTTATGAGGCTTGCAAGACAAGCAGGAGCTAATGTGGAAAGTGTAGTAACTAAAAAATGTGATATTTTAATTGTTGGTGAAAAGCCAGGTAGCAAATTAAGAAAAGCTAAAATTTTAGGGTGTGAAATAATTACAACAAATGATTTTAAAGAAATATTAGAATGTAAGAGAAAAAATAAAGAGAATTTTATAGATGAAGATATATTAAATATAAATGTAAGTAAAAATAGTAGTGAATCAATAAATATTTTTAAAAAAAATATAGTATTACTTATACATAATGATGTAATTAAGGAAAGAGCAATTAGAAAGATAAAACTTAATGGTGGAAATATTTTAAATAACATTGAAGAAGAAAGTGTTGATTTAATAGTATATCAACCACATTCTAAAATTAATGAAATTTTAGAAAAAGCTAAAAAAGAAAACATAAAAGTAATGAGTTTAGGAATTTTTAATAAAATGATTATGAGTTAAATAAATTTAAATAGATAGCGGGGAAAATAAAAATGAATGTAAAAAGGGATGGTCATATACACAGCCATTATTGTCCTCATGGAAGTAATGACAGTTTTGAGAGTTATATAAAAAAGGCAATAGAAGAAGGAATAGAAGAAATTACATTTACTGAACATATGCCTATGCCAAAGGGAATAGTATTAGAAGGTGCAAGTTCAGATTTTTTAGAAACATCATCTCCAGGAATAGAAGAAATAGATGAATATTTTAAAGAAGCAAATTATTATAAAGAAAAATATAAAAATAAAATTAAAATAAATGTAGGGTTAGAAGTAGATTATTTAGATGGTAGAGAAGAATTTACTACTAATATGCTTAATGAGTATGGCCAATATTTAGATGATGCAATTTTATCTGTTCATATTGGAAGGTATAATGGAAAGTATTATGCTTTTGATTGTCTTGAATCATTTGAAGCTTTATTAAGTGATATTGGAAGTGTAGAAAAAATATATAATTTGTATTATAATACCTTATTAAAGGGAATAAAAACTAATTTAGGAAAATATAAACCTAAGAGAATAGGCCATCCTACTTTAATTAGAATATTTAATAAAATATATCCTATAGATTATAAAAATTATGAAATATTTAAAGAAATAATAAGAAATGTTAAGGATAAAGGTTATGAATTTGATTATAATACTGCAGGATTAAGAAAAAAGTTTTGTGGAGAAATTTACCCAAGCGGATTATTATATGAATTAGCAATTAAAAATAATATAAATATGGTTTATGGCTCTGATTCCCATGAAGCTAAGGATGTAGGTTTTAACTTCAAATAAAACAATATAGTTGGAGGAAAAGATATGAGAAATTTAAAATTAAAAAATATAATAGCTATGGCTATGATATGCATTATGAGTACATCTATTTATGGATGTGAAAAATCAAACATATCTAATAATAAAAATAATACTGAAGTTGAAGAAACAAATAAGAGTAATGAAGTAAAAGATGAATCAAAAAGTGAATTAAAAGATGATAAAAAAGATGATAAAAAAGATGATAAAAAAGATGATATAGAAAATAGTAGTGAAGAAGTTAATAAAAAAGATACTAACAATAAAGAGGAAGAAACAAATACACAAGTTAAAACAGAAGTATTTAAATTATATTCTAAAGATGCAAATGAAGGGCAAGAAATTTATCTTGGAGAAGTTGAAATAAATAAAAATGATTCATTAAAGAATAAATTAACAATATTAGCAAATACATTAAGTGAAAAAGCATTTAGTGGCTTGCCAATAACACTTACTGAAATTAAAGAGGTAAATGGAAAGAAAATAGCTGTTTTTGACTTAAATGAAATTGGAAATAATGCAGGAGATACACCAATAGCAAATTATAAAGGAGTAAATTGGTATAATAATTATTTTGCTGGCTCTACGGGAGGAGATATAACTCAATATACATTAATAAACAATTTACTTCAAAAAAATTATTCTGGTGATTGGATTGATGGAGTAAAATTTACTTACAAAGGGAAAAAAATAGAATTTGATCATGTTCCAGAGTTAGGAGAAACTAATTTTTAGGCTGTATTATTTTTAATACAACCTTTTTTAGACTAAAATCAAAGTAGTTCACATTATTGCTTTTATTAGATAATTTAAGTACAATAAGTTTTGTTATTAAAAATACGAGGTGATAGATATGAGTAGTATAGCAGGTAGTGGATGTGAGAGAATAATTCCAGAAGAAGCTAAAAAAACTCTTGAAGAAATAGAAAGAAGTATTGTTAAAAGATATAGAAAGCCAATATGGTCTAAATTTATAAAGGCTGTTAAGGATTATCAATTAATAGAAGAAGGAGATAAAATAGCTGTTGCAATATCAGGTGGAAAAGATTCATTATTAATGGCTAAGTTATTTCAAGAATTAAAGAAGCATGGTCAAGTAAATTTTGATGTTGAATTCATTGCTATGGATCCTGGATATCATCCACAAATAAAAGATTTATTAATAGAAAATTGTGAGCATTTAAACATTCCAGTACATATTTATGAATCTAAGATATTTGAAATAATTGATGAAAAAGCTAAAGATTATCCTTGTTATCTTTGTGCAAGAATGAGAAGAGGTTCACTTTACAATAAGGCTAGGGAGTTAGGGTGCAATAAATTAGCATTAGGTCATCATTATAATGATGTTATAGAAACAACAATGTTAAATGTACTTTATGCTGGAAACTTTAAAACAATGTTGCCAAAGCTAAAAGCAGATAATTTTGAAGGAATAGAATTAATAAGACCACTTTATTATGTAGAAGAAGAAGCTATAAAGAGATTTATAAAATATACAGGATTATGGCCTCTTAACTGTGCATGTATGGTTGCTGCTGAAAAAATAGGAAACAAGAGACATGAAATAAAACATATGATAGCTGAATTAAAGAAAAACTTTAATGATGTTGATAAGTCAATCTTTAAGGCTGCAGCAAATGTTAATATGAATTCAATTTTAGGATGGGAAAAGGACGGAGAAAAATATTCATTTTTAGATCCAGAAACTCCAAAAAGTAAGAAATAGAATAAAATAGTATATGCTGTTAATACTAAATATATAAATATTTAGTGGAGGTGTTATTATGGCTAAGAAAGGTCAAAAAGCTACTTGGGAAAATGATAATTTTCAAAATGAAAAAAAAACAAAGGCAGCAAAAGTTACAGAAATGAATCCAGTTGGAAATGGAAAGTAAAAAATATATTTAATATATAAATAAAATAAACTAAAGTACTAAAAAAGTATGTACTTTAGTTTATTTTTATATACAATATAATTATGAGGAAAATATGGAAAATGTATTTAAAATACAAATAAGGAGGAAGAAATGGATAGAGAAGCATTATTAAAAATGGATCCTAATATATTAGTTAGTATGATTAATATGAAATTAAGGGATTTTTATAGTAATATAGATTTACTTTGTGATGATTTTGGTATAACTAAAGAAGAAATTATAGGAAGATTAGAATCAGCAGGATATAAATATAATAGCAATATTAATCAATTTAAGTAAATTAATAAAATTATTGTTTATAAAAAGGGGAAGTTTTATGAATTTAAAAAAATTAAGCAAATTAGTTATTTTATTAGCAGCTTCTACTGCGTTAACAGCAACTTTAATAAAAGATAAAAAGGAAAATAAAGAAAGTAATGAATAAAATATTGCTTTTACATATTAAAATAAAGTTAATTATTAATTAATAAAATAGAAGTGATAAGTTTTTATTGCTTCTATTTTATTGCTAAAATTGAGGGTGGGGCAATTATAAATGAAAAAAAGAGTTGATTTAGTATCAGGAAACATTATAGGAACATTAATAACATTATCGTTACCTATATTAGGAACTTCATTTATTCAAATGGCATATAATCTTGTTGATATGATATGGATAGGAAAGGCTGGAAGTGCAGCAGTTGCAGCAATAGGAACAGCAGGATTTTTCTCATGGTTCGGTAATTCATTAGTATTAATTACTAAAACAGGGGCAGAAGTTGGAGTATCTCAATCTATAGGAAAAAATGATGAATGTGAAAGGAATTCATATATATATAGTAGTATAACCTTAGCTTTAATAATGGCTATAGTATATACAGTTATATTAATTTTATTTAAGAAAGAGCTTATTGGATTTTTTAATTTAGGTGATGTAGAAATAATAAAAATGTCATTAGATTATTTAATTATTATTGCATTAGGTATGATATGTGCATTTTTAAATCCACAGTTTACTGGAATATTTACAGCATCAGGCAATAGTAAAACTCCATTTATAGTAAATACAATAGGATTAATAGTTAATATAGTTCTAGATCCAATTTTAATATTTGGAATAGGTAAGGTTAGTCCACTAGGGGTAAAAGGAGCAGCATTAGCTACAGTATTATCACAATTGTTGGTTACTATTATATTTATATATGTATTTATAAAAAATGGGTATAATTTCAATTTGTATAATAAGAAATTTATTAATTTAAAATATATTAAAAATATATGTAAATATGGTGGACCAACAGCAATTCAAAATTGTTTATTTACATTCTTTGCTATGCTAATAGGCAGAATAGTAGCTGTTGCAGGACCAGTAGCAATTGCAGTTCAAAAAGTTGGATCACAAATAGAGTCTATTTCATGGATGACAGCAGGTGGATTTGCAAGTGCATTAACAGCATTTGTTGGACAAAATTATGGAGCTAAAAGAATGGATAGAGTTTTAAAGGGATATAAGAGCACTCTTTTAATTTCTTGTATACTAGGTTTATTCACAACAATAGTTTTAATAGTTTTTGGAGAAAAGCTTTTTTCAATATTTATAAATGAGACTGAAGCTATTAAGCAAGGAGCAGATTATTTAAGAATTTTAGGGTATTCACAATTATTTATGTGTATTGAAATAACAACTAATGGAGCTTTTTATGGAATGGGAAAAACAATTACTCCATCAATAATAGGTATTATTTTTACTGGATTAAGAGTACCTTTAGCAATGTTTTTATTTAATATAGAATTATTAGGTATAAATGGAATATGGTGGAGCATTAGTAGTTCAAGTATAATAAAAGGAATTTTACTTATAACATTATTTACAATTATGGTAGTAAGACCATTAAGAAAAGAAATAGCTTTAGAATTTTAATATTTAAATAAATATATTGCAGATTAATTTTTAATGTAGTCTGCAATATATTTTTATTATCTTTTTATTACATGATAAATTTCAGGTGTATCCATAGTTATTTTTTTAAAGGTATATCCCTGACTTTTATAATATTTAATTATCCCTCTAATAGCTTGAGCGGTAGTTTTATTTGCTGGGGCATTATGCATTAATACAACAACATTGTCATTTGTAGAAATAGCTCTCTTTAAAATTGTATCTGGAGATGAAGTTGGATTTGCACCATCTAATGTATCTTGGGTCCAATCATATATTTTAAAACCATGGGAATGAACGGTATTAGCCATTTCAGTACTTATTTTATAAGTACTATTATTAGTTCCAAAAGGAAATCTTAAAATATAGTAATTTTCACCAGTAACATCATAAAGAGCTTTTTGAACTTGAGTCATTTCATTAATAAAGCCTTCACAACTTCCATAAAGTTTATTTCTTTCATGAGTAAAACTATGTAAGCCTATGCTATGGCCTTCATCTTTCATACGTATTATTATATCTTCTTGTCCTTTTATTTGATTTCCTATTATAAAAAATGTTGCTGGGACATTTTCATCTTTTAGTATATCTAATGTTTTTCGTGTAACATCTCCACCAGGAGCATCATCAAATGTTAAATAAACAACTTTTTTATTAGAGTTATCCTTATTATCATCTTTACAATAAGCATTTACATTTTGAAAAGTTAATAAAAATAATAATATAAATGGCATTAAATAAAAAAATTTTTTTGACATACATAAATCACCCTTTCCTATAGATATTTCTTATAATTAATTTTTTATTAAATCATTTTTAGTATGTACAAATTACAAAAATATATTTCTTGATATTTTTATTAAAAGGGTATATAATAACAAAAAAGCTTTAAGTCGAAACAGAGAGTTCGGTAAGTTTCAAAAGTTTGTAGTATTAATTTTTATAGGATAACTATAACTTCTTACTGAATGTAAGAAGTATTTTTTTACCTTTAATAACAGTCCAGAGAGGCTGCAAGGGGGAATTTTTATTCTCCTTAAAAAGAAATAGGGAGGGTGTTATAATGGCACAATATACAGGTGAATTATTACAGGAAAAGAAAAGTATTAAGGATGGAGTAATGAAAATTATTCTTGCAATGCAACATTTAATTGCAATGTTTGGTGCAACGGTTTTAGTACCAATTTTAACTGGCCTTGATCCATCAGTAGCTTTATTTTCAGCAGGTGTCGGAACACTAATGTTTCATTTATGTACTAAGGGGAAAGTTCCAGTATTTTTAGGATCATCATTTGCATTTATACCAGTAATAGTAGCAGTTTCAGAAAAATATAATGGTGATTTAAGATATGCGCAAGGTGGAATTATAGTAGTAGGATTGATTTACATAGCAATATCTTTTTTAATAAAAAAATTTGGATTAGATAAAATTAAAAAGATATTACCAGCTCAAGTAGTAGGACCTATGATAATAGTAATAGGATTAAACTTAATTCCAACAGCATTAGATATGACAGGAGTAACACAAATTGCTTCTGGTGATAAAAATACTATAGTAAGTGTAATAATAGCAACTATAACATTAACAATAGTTTTAGCAATAAAAAAGTTTAATAAAGGTTTTTTATCTCAAGTAGCTATTTTAATAGCAGTAGTAATTGGATATGTAATTAGTTTGGCTTTAGGACAGGTATCTACAACTGAAATTCAAAATGCAAGTTTAATAGCTATACCAAGTTTCACATTACCTAAATTTGATATGGGAGCAATTGCTATAATAGCACCAGTAATTTTAGCAGTTTTTATGGAACATGTAGGTGATATAACAACAAATGGAGAAGTTGTTGGAAAGAATTTTATTGAAGAGCCAGGATTAAATAGAACATTATTAGGTGATGGAGTTGCTACACTAGTGGCAGGATTAATAGGTGGTCCAGCAAATACAACATATGGTGAAAATACAGGAGTATTAGCTATGACTAAAAATTACAATCCTGCAATATTAAGATTAACTGCAGTATTTGCAATATTATTAAGTTTTATAGCTAAGTTTGGAGCTGTAATAAGAACAATTCCACAACCTGTAATGGGAGGAATAAGCTTAATATTATTTTCTATGATTGCAATTGTTGGATTTAAAACAATAAAAAGAGAAAAAGTTGAGTTTAATATATTTAATATCATAGTAATGGCATCAATATTAATAGTAGGTTTATCAGGTAATTTTTTACCTAATGCAATTAGTATTCAAATTACTGAAACAGTTAGTATATCTGGATTAAGTCTTGCTGCAATAGTAGGTGTAGTTTTAAATATTATATTAACGAAATTAAGTAAGGTTAAAAATAAATAATTATTTTTAGGCACTAAGGTTATATTGCTTAGTGTCTTTTTTATTAGAGGCAAAGGTAAAATTATATTAAAAAATTATAAATTTCATTCACAAAATAACATTCTAATGCGTATTATGTAAATATATGCTTTAAGGAGGTTTTTATGCGTATCAAGATAGAGGATGATTTTGATAATGAATTAGAATCAGAATATAAATCAATAGATGATGATTCTATAATAGGAAATGGAGCATTATCAAATTCAAACAAAACAATAATTGAAGTAAATGCTACTAAAGTTGATGAAAGCAATATAGATGAAAACAATATAAATGATAACTTTGAATATACTAATGAAGAAGCTAATGTTTCAGAAAATAAAGATAAAAAGGAAAGTAAAACTTATAATTTAGATAATGGATTTAGTTTAGAGCTTCAAGGAGCAAGAATTGTAGGTGATACTTATGATGCAAATGAAAATGAATCAAGTGAAAATAAATTAAGTGAAAGTAAGCTAGTCAAAAATAAATCAAATGAGGAAGATAAAAATAATCTAAAAGAATATTTAAATGAAAATATATCATATAATAAAAGTTACTATATGAAGAAAAAAAGAAATGTAGAAATAAAAGGAAAAATTAGAGTTGTGTCAAAGTTAGGTGATAGAAATGGAAGCAACATTTCCGATGCAAAAATAAATTTATATGCTTTAAATGGATTATCACCTAAGTTTATTAGTTCTAAAGTTACAGATAAAAATGGAGTTGTTATTTTTGATAATTTATCTGAAGGTAGCTATAGAGTAATAGAAATAGTTAATAGAAAATATTTTGAAAAGCCAACATATATTCAATGGAATGAAGTAACTATTAATGATGAGTTGCAAGAAGAGAATATAATAGTTGTTAATAGAGTAAAGCGCCATTCAAGATAAAAGAAAAGGATTATGTAAAGGTAAAATGATAAATAAGTCTATTTTACTTTTATTATAATCCTTTTATATGATAAAATTACTTATAATATTTGAAAGGATGATATAAACTATGAAAATAAGGATAAAATATTTTGAAGGTGCAACTAAGCTTAAAAAAATAAGTAAAGGAAACTGGATAGATGTTTATGCATGTAAAGATATTTTTGTACCTTTAAATGAGAGAGCAATGGTACCTTTAGGGTTTGCATTAGAATTACCAACAGGATGGGAAGGGCATTTAGCACCTAGAAGTTCAACATTTAAAACATGGGGAATAATTCAAACAAATTCAGTTGGAGTTGTAGATGATACATATATAGGAGATAATGATCAATGGCATATGCCAGTTTATTGTTTAGAAGCAAAAAATGAAAATGGAAGTTGGATAAAGTCTGGAGATAAAATAGGGCAATTTAGAATAATGGAAGTAATGCCTGAAATTGAATTTGAAGAGGTTGAAGTCTTTGGAAATGATGATCGTGGAGGATTTGGTACTACAGGTGTAAATTAATATAAAGAGCCAGCATAAAACTGGCTTTTTTTGTTTAAAATACTAGTTAGAAAAGGGTTGAGAAAAGTGTGATTGTAATTAAATGTAAAATATGTTAATATAAGTTATGAGAAGTTAGTTAAAGGGAGCAAGTGGGAAAATATGAAATACATTGATTTATCACATGAAATTAAAAACAATATGCCTGTTTATCCAGGAGATATAGATGTTAATTTAACAAAAGAAAAAGATTTCAATAAAGATGGATATAATATGTATTCTTTATATACAGAAATGCATGCAGGAACACATATAGATTCACCATTACATATGAAAGATAATAAGAAGTTTATTTCAGAATATCCTATTGAAAAATTTATAGGTAATGTTGCATTATTAGATGTTCGTGGAGAAAAAATTATAGAGCTTAAGGATGAATATTATAAAAATATAAAGGAAAATGATATAGTTATATTATTTACTGGATGGGATAATTTTTATGGAAAAGAAGAATATTATACCAAACATCCAATAGTTAGTATGGAACTAGCAGAACTTTTAATTAAGAAAAAGGTTAAAATGGTTGGCATGGATATGCCATCTCCTGATAGAAATAATTATGAAATTCATAATGCATTATTTGAAAATGATATATTTTTATTAGAAAATTTAACTAATTTAAATAAGTTATTATATAATGAAAAAATTAAATTATTTGCTCAACCATTAAAAATAGAAAGTGAATCTAGTTTAGTAAGAGCAATAGCAAGTTACGAAGGCTATTAATGTAAATAAAATAACAGATTAGCAGATGTTAATCTGTTATTTTTTATGAAAGATTACTTTGTATTACAACTATTTATAAATTTTATAAATAGGTTAAGCATAGTATCATCTTTCAAAGCTAACATTTCAGGATGCCATTGAACTCCAACAACAAAATTTTTATTTTGCATTTCAATTGATTCAATTATTCCATCAGGTGAAATTGAAGAAATTATAAAGTTATTTCCTAAATTCTTAACAGCTTGATGATGAGCACTATTAACAATATATTTTTTACCTAATATGTTATAAATGATAGTATTTAATGTTATTTTTATTGGATGACAAGTATCTGATAAATGGCTATTTTGATTGTGTAAAATAGGTGATTGTATTGAGTAAGATATATCTTGATAAAGGGTACCTCCTGCAGCTACATTTAAAATTTGAATACCCCTACAAATACCTAATATAGGCATATTTAATATCAATGCCTTTTTAGTTATAGAAAGTTGATACCAATCTATTAAATCATTACATTTTCCAAGAAGTTTTTTTGGATATTCATTATATAATAATGGATTAATATCTGAACCACCAGGTAATAATAATCCATTACAAATTGATAATTGTTTTTCAATTATATCCTCATTTTTTATTATAGGAAGATAGATAGGAATTCCATTAGCTCTAGCTATACATTGTGAATAGTTATTATTGTTAAAATCAAAGTAATTTCCCAAAAATGATTCTCTAGATTCTTTATATAATGAGCCAACGATTCCAATAATAGGTTTAGTCATTTTATTCTCCATAAAATTGATATTATTTATTATATTTTAATAGGTAAAAAAGTGGAACAATTAAAAATTTTAAAGTATATAAAAGTTATTATTAAATTGATTTATATTAAGATATATAAGGTTTATAAAGAATGCAAGTTGTAATTATCATTAGGGGATGTTAAAATTATTAAATAATTTTAAAGAATAATATATGAAGAGTATTAAAAATAAAAAACTATTAAATAATTAAATATAGGAGATTAACTAATGAGGAAATTTAAAAAAGTATATATAGAAATAACTAATATATGCAATTTAAGTTGTAATTTTTGTCCAAAGACAAAAAGAAAATATAAATTTATGAATAGGGAAGAATTTAATTATATACTTAAAGAAGTAAAGCCATTTACTAATCATATATATTTTCATTTAATGGGAGAACCTTTATTAAATGAAAATATTGAAGCATTTTTAGAAGATAGTTATGAAAATGAGCTAATGGTAAATTTAACGACAAATGGAACATTGCTTAATAAAGTTGGAGAAAAGCTTATTAAAGCAAAAGCTTTAAGGCAAATAAATATTTCATTACATAGCTTTGAAGCTAATGAAAGTAAAATTGAGCTTCATGAATACATAAATAATGTAACTGATTTTATAAATAATGCAACAGAAAAAAGTAACATTATATGTGCAATAAGATTATGGAATATGGATAATAAAGAATTAAAAGGGGAAAATAACTTAAATATAGAAATATTAAGGATGCTAGAAAAAAATCTTAATTTGGATTTTTCATTAAGTGAAAAGCTGCAGGAAACACATAGAATTAAACTTAAAGATAAAGTTTATTTAAATATGGCAGAAAAATTTGAATGGCCTAATATTAATTTAGATTCTTCACAAGAAAAAGTATTTTGTTATGGATTAAGAAATCAAGTAGGGATTTTAGTAGATGGTACTGTTGTTCCTTGTTGCTTAGATAGTGAAGGAACAATAGAATTAGGAAATATTTTTAATACATCATTTACAAATATTATAGAAGGAAAAAGAGCATCAGATATATATAATGGTTTTTCAAAAAGAATGGCAGTAGAAGAGCTTTGTAAAAAATGTGGTTATGCAACAAGATTTAAGAAATAATTTTTTTATTTTAAATGCATTAAATAGGGGGATTAATTAAATTTGCATAGTGTACTAAGGAGGAGAAATGGAAGATAAACATCTAAAAAAAGAAATCAGCCTTTTTATGGCTACAATGCTTGTTTGTGGTAATATGATAGGTTCAGGAGTATTTATGCTTCCTTCAACATTAGCACAGGTATCAGGTCCGGGAGCAACAATAATTGCCTGGATTATAACAACAATTGGGTCAATATTAATAGCAATATCATTTGCAAATTTAGGAACTAAATATCCATCTACAGGTGGAGCATATCAATATACAAAGGAAGCTTTTGGTGACTTTGCTGGATTCTTGAGTGCTTGGTTATATTGGAATGGATCATGGATAGGAAATGCAGCAATTATAGTTGCAATAACAAGTTATGCATCAGCAGTGTTTCCAAGTTTAAATAATTCATTAGTTTCAATAATATTTTCTAGTGCTATTTTATGGATATTTACAAGTATTAATATTTTAAGTGTAAAAGTAGCAGGAAAGTTACAAGCTTTTGTTACTGTGTTTAAAATAGGATTTTTTACATTATTTATAATAGTAGCATTTTTAAATTTTGATAGTCAAAATATTATACCTTTATTTCCAGAAGGAAATGGATTAAGTACAGTTCCATTGGCAGCTACATCAACATTATGGGCATTTATAGGATTAGAAAGTGCTACAATAGCTGCTGGAGAAATGAAAGAGCCTGAAAAAAATGTAAGAAAGAGTACAATTTATGGATTACTAATTGCAGCTATTATATATTTAGCAATTAGTATTGCTAGTATGGGTGCTATGAGTAATGAAGAATTAGCGAATAGTGCAGCACCATTAACAGATATATTAACAAATGCATTAGGAAGTGGGCTTGGAAGAATATTAACTATTTCCGTTGTTATTTGCATATTAGGAACTATTATAGGATGGCTATTATCAACAGCAAGGGTTTCTTATGCAGCAGGAGTTGATGGAGTATTCCCTAAATTTTTGGGTAAAATAAATTGTAAAACTGGAACCCCAGTAAATTCACTTATAGTTGGTTCTATTTTAGTTAATATATTATTAATTATGAATTTTCAAAAAGGCATGGTTGATGCATTTACATTTATAACTATACTTGCAACACTTTCATATTTACCTGTGTATATATTGAGTATTTCGGCTGAAATGATGTTAATTTTTAGAGAAGAAAAAGAATTTAATTTTAAAATATTTATGAAAAAGTCTTTAATGACATTATTAGCATTTATATATGTAATATGGACGATTTATGGATCAGGAGCAGAAACTGTAATGTGGGGATTTATACTTATGCTTTTAGGAATTCCTATTTATGTATATAACCATTATAAAAATAAATTAAATTAATAAAAGAAATATTTAGTCAGTAGAATTTTGATTAATTCTACTGTTTTTTATATAATATATGCAAAAGTAACAATTTATTTAATAACTAATACTAAAATATTTTAATAAAGTATGATAGAATACTATTAAGATTTGGACCGGGAGGATGAATAATGAAAATTAATTGGAATAACAAATATGCAACTATTGCAATGTATGCTTTTTTAGTCATTTGTGGAAGTATTCTTTTATATTTGGGTATAGCACGATTTACTGAAATAAAAAGTGGAATAAATGATTTTATTGGAACATTGCAACCATTTATTATAGGGACTGCACTAGCATACTTACTAAATTTTATTTTGAAATTTTATGAAAAAAATATATTATCATATAAATGGTTTAATAATTTAAATAAAACAGCAAAAAGAGCAGTAGGAATAGTATTTACTTATATAACAGCAATATTAATAACATACTTATTTATTCAATTTGTACTTCCACAACTTATTGATAGTGTAGTTGGGCTTGTTAATAATATACCTCAATATGTTAATGATGTTTCTAAATATACAAATGAATTAATAGGAAATGTAAATTTACAGCCAGAATATATAGATTTAATTAATGAAAAGTTAGGTGAAGCTATTAATTATATTATAACTACAATAAGTAATTTATTACCGGTAATTGCTAACTTTGTTATTAGTACAACTTCAAGTGTTTTAAATATTATAATAGGTATAATAGTATCAATTTACATATTAATTGATAAAGAAAAGTTTATAGCATTAAGTAAAAAAGTTACTTATGCATTATGTTCAAAAGAAAGAGCAAAATTTGTATTAAATTTAGCAAATAAAAGTAATATGACATTTAGTAAGTTTATTGGTGGGAAAATATTAGACTCAGTTATTATAGGAATATTAACTTTTATTATATTAACTATTTTTAAAATGCCATATGTATTATTAATTTCAGTTATAATTGGAGTAACTAATATAATACCTTTCTTTGGACCATTTATTGGTGGAATTCCATCAGCAATAATAATTCTTTTTGCTTCTCCAATACAAGCCTTATGGTTTATTATTATAATTATAGTTATTCAACAAATTGATGGTAATATAATAGGACCAAAAATATTAGGAGACTCTATAGGAATATCAGCATTTTGGATATTATTTTCTTTATTAGTAGCAGCTAAATTTATGGGAGTTGTTGGAATGATAATAGGTGTACCTTTATTTGCAATAATTTACTCAATAATAAAAGAAGTAGTAGAAGATAAATTGAGAAAAAAAGGGTTGCCAGTAGAAACAGAGGAATATAAATAAAAAAATGTATAAAAACTTAAAAAATGTTTATACTATTATAATGTAAAGAAAAGGAAGGTATATAAACATTAACTAATAATTTATTATTTTGTTGTTATTTTTGTTTAAACCTTTCATATATGGAGGAATTTTAAATGGCAGACAAAACTTTAACATGCAGAGATTGTGGAAATGAATTTGTTTTCACAGAAGGAGAACAAGAATTTTACAAGGAAAAAGGATTCGAAAATGAACCAACAAGATGTCCTGCTTGTAGAAAAGCAAAGAAACAACAAAATAATAGAAGATAATTATATAGTATGTTTCTTAAGGAGTTGTATTAGATTGAATTTTTTAATTCAATCTGGATACAGCTCCTTTTAATATATAGATTATATTATAATTTGTAATATAAAATTTAATTCATATTTAAAGATTTTATCAATACTGAATTAAGAGCTTGCTCAATATCTTTATGAGTGATTAAACTTGCAAGAGATTCATTAAAGCTTTCTGCTATTCTTAAAAGTTCAAATGCTTTATCGCAATTACCCTTTTTTCTTTCTAATAAAGCTGAATAATAATAAGGTTCTATGAATTTAACATTTTCATTAATTAAGTAATCAAAAGTTTTTTCTGCTTCATCAAATTGTTCAAATTTAAAACAAAGTTCAGCATAATTTGATTTTATTATGTTATTATCAGAATTAAATTCCATTGCTTCAGAAATATATTTCTTTGCTTCATTAAATTTACCAGATGCTAAAAGTAATGAGGTTAAAGTTTCATAAATATATGTGTTTTTATTATTTTCAATTAAATGTTTTAATAAATTAATAGCTTCCTCTTGAGAGTTAGTTTTCCATAAAACAATTGCTTTAGTAACTTCTAAATTTAATTTTTCATTGGATTTTATATTTTTAGAAATTAAATTTTCATCAATATATTCTCTTGCTATAGAAGGCTTTCCATATTTTAATTCACATATTAAATAATTACTTATTATAGGACCGCTACAATATTTAGACAAAGCTGCATCTCTATAATTTTCTAATGCATTAGAATAGTTTTCAATTTTATAAGCTTTCATCCCCTTATATACTTTTATAAAATAATGTTTTGTTATTATTAAATAAATTAAAAATAATAATAAGCATAATAAAATAGCTAATTTCATTCCAAAAAATGTAGATGAAATTAATGATAATAAAATTATACTTATTAAAATAATATTTGTTTTGTTTAAAGTTGTTTTCATATACCCCTCCATTACATTGTAAAAATGAATTTTAAAGTAATATCTTTAATAAAAATTTATACAATGATACCTCTATTATTATTATACAATATGTAAATATTTTCACAAGATGTTAATAAAAACTTAATAATTTGAAGAATTAACTATAAGAGGTATAATGATATTAATAAAAATAAAGGCGGGTTAGGAAATAATGAAAGTAATGTCTTTTAATTTAAGAAGTGATTTTATTTTAGATTTTAAAAACAGATGGGATAAGAGAAAACATATAGTATATGAAATTATAGATAAATATGATTGTGATATTATAGGCGTACAAGAAGTAACAAATAAAATGTTTAATGATATAAAAGAAAATTTTGATGATTATACAATTGTAGGAAAGCCTAGAAGTAAAAAATATTTTTCTGAAAGAAATAATTTATTTATTAAAAATAGAAATAAAATAATAAATCACAACACATTTTGGTTATCTAAAAACCCTGAAAAGGTAGGAAGTCAATTATGGTATTCCTTGTATCCAAGAATATGTACAACTGCTATAGTAGAACTTGAAAATGGAGATAAAGTAAGAGTTTATAATACCCATTTAGATTGCTTTTTACCACAAGCAAGAGATTTTGGGTTAAAAAAATTAGCTCAATTTATTGATAAAAATCGTAAGAAAGAAAAATTACCTGTAATAGTAATGGGGGATTTTAATGCTAATCCTAATAGCAAAGTTATTAAAAAATTTGCAGCAGGAGAATATAATACAGATAGATTTGTTGCAGTCCAAGAAGTAAAAAAAGAATTGTATAAAAAATCAACAATGAGTGGATTTAAAGGTATAGAGAAAGGGCTACATATAGATTATATATTTGTAAGTGAAGATTTAGAAATTGTTGATGTTGATATTATTAAAGATAATGAAAATGGAAAATATCCATCAGATCATTATCCATTAATTGCAGATATTATATTGAAAAAATAAAAGATAGTAATATAATAAAATTTAAAATTTAAAGAATAAAATTATATTAAAAATAATACTAATGTTAGTAACTGTAAGTTAATAATTAGTATTATTTTTTTTGATTAAATTTTAAATAAAATATTAAATTTTAATTAATAAAATTTAAAGTGAAAATTTAATACTGGGAAAATAAGGGGATGGGAGGTAATAAAAAATAAGAGATAAAGAAAAACGAAACAATTTAAGGGGAAAATAGTATGAATACGTTATAAAATAAAATAAACAAACTTAAATGGATAAAGATGGAAATAAAACTGAAATTGAAAAAATAGTTCAAAAAGTATAAAGTTTAAAGCAAGAGGATGATAGGGGGAGAAGCTATGAAAAAAATATCACAGTTAATAGCCAAAAACAGAGTTTTAATTTTAATAATAGCAATTATTTTATTAATACCATCTGCAATAGGTTATTTTAATACTAAAGTTAATTATGATATTTTAAGTTATTTACCAAATGATTTAGAAACAAGAGAAGCTCAAAAGATATTAAAAGATGAATTTGATTGTGGATCATTAGCTATGCTTATAGTAGAAGGTATGGATAATAAAGATGTAGCTAAGCTAAAAGAAAAAGTAGAAGTTGTTGATGGTGTATCAGAAGTTATATGGATTAATGATGCATTAGATATTTCAGTTCCAAAAGAAATATTACCTGATTTAGTTAAAAACATATTTTTTTCTGATAACTCAACAATGATGATTGTTAAGTTAAGAGATACTGATGCAAGTGAAAGTACAGAAAAGGCAATAGAAGAAATAAGGAAAATAACAGGAAAACAGGCCTTTTTAAGTGGGGTTGCAGGAGTTATAAAAGATACTAAAGATTTAGCTGATAAGGAAACTCCAATTTATGTTTTAATAGCTGTAATATTATCAATTATTGTTTTAAGTTTAACTATGGAATCATTTATTATCCCAATTATTTTTATGTTAAGTATTGGAGTTGCAATTATTTATAATATGGGGACAAATATTGTATTTGGCAATATTTCTTATATAACAAAAGCATTATCAGCTGTATTACAACTTGGGGTAACAATGGATTATTCAATATTCCTTTTACATCGATATGATGAAGAAAGAAAAAATCAGCTTAATAAAATTGATGCAATGTCAGTTGCAATTGAAAAGACAATATCATCTATTACTGGTAGTTCATTAACTACAATAGCAGGATTTTTAGCATTATGTATTATGGATTTAGCATTAGGTAAGGATATTGGATTAGTAATGGCAAAAGGTGTTTTATTTGGAGTTATATGTACAGTAACAGTATTGCCATCAATGATATTAGTATTTGATAAGCTTATTCATAAATATCAACATAAGGTTTTATTACCTAAGTTTGAAAAGAGTTCAGAATTTATAATAAAACATCATAAAGTTTTAGTTGCAATTGGTGCAATTATATTAATACCAGCTATTATTGGAAATAACAACACTAAAGTTTATTATAATTTAGATGAATCTCTTCCTAAGGATTTACTATCTATAGTAGCTAATGATAAGTTAAAAACAGAATATAATATGATGTCTACTAACATAATTTTAGTAAGAGATGATCTTGAAGGTTACAAGATTAATCAAATGATAGAAGAATTAAAAAATATAGATGGAGTAACCTCAGTAGTTGGACTTGAAGATATATTAGGAGCAAGAATACCAGAAAGTTTTATTCCAAAGGAACTATTGAAAAAGATTAAAAATGGTGGATATGAAGAAATTATGCTTAATTCTGAATATAAATCAGCATCTGATGAAGTAGCAGTTCAATTAAAAGAAATAAATAAAGTAGTAAAAAAATATGATAAAGAAGGATTAGTTGGAGGAGAAGCTCCTTTAACTGAAGATTTAATTACAATAGCTGATAATGACTTTAAAAAGGTTAATACAGCATCAATTTTAGCTATTTTCATAATAATATTATTTGTATTTAAATCAATATCAGTGCCAATATTATTAGTTTTAGCAATTGAATTGGCAATATTTATAAACTTAGGAATTCCATATTATACAGGAAGTGTAATACCATTTGTATCTTCAATAGTAATAGGAACAATTCAATTAGGAGCAACAGTTGATTATGCAATTTTATTAACATCTAGATTTCAAGAAGAGTTAGCTTTAACAAATGACAAAGTAAAAGCAATGACAATTGCACTTAAAACATCTTCTAGATCTATTGTAACTAGTGCATTAACTTTTTTTGCAGCAACTGCAGGGGTAGGAATTATATCGGATATAGAAATGATAAGTTCATTATGTATTTTAATGTCTAGAGGGGCAATTATAAGTATGTTTGTAATTTTATTTGTATTGCCAGGAATACTATTACTTTGTGAAAAACTAATAATTAAGACAAGTAAATCATTTGTTAAATCTACTGAGGGGGTAAAATAGATATGAAAAAGGGATTATCAAAAAAATTAGCGTGTTTAGTAACATTAATAACAGTAACTAGCAACACAATAGCTTTTGCTCAAGATATAAATAAAGATGAAACAGTTTATGTAATATTAGATGAAAATGGAAATCCAACAGAACAAATTGTAAGCGATTGGATTAAAGGAAGTGAAAACTTAGGAAAATTTTCAGATAAATCAACATTAAGTGATATTAAAAATGTAAAGGGAGAAGAGGAACCAGTAAAAAATGGTGATGAATTAACATGGGAAGTTAATTCAAAGGAATTATATTATCAAGGGAAAAGCAACAATAAATTACCAATAACAGTATGGGTTGATTATGAATTTAATGGGAAAAAAGTTAACCCAAATGAGGTATTAGGGCAAAAGGGGAATTTTAAAATTTCAGTTAATATTACTAATAATGAAAGTAAGACAACTTTTATAAAAGGAGAAAAAAGAACATTATACTTACCAATTTTAACAGCAGCAGAAATTACATTATCAAATACTAAGTTTAGTAATTTAAAAGTAACTTCAGGTAAAGTTATGGATGATGGAAATAATTCTTTAGTAACTTTTGTAACAATACCGGGACTTAAGGAATCTCTTAAAATAGGTGATTTATTAGATGATTTACTTGATGGAAGTACTGTTGATTTAAGTAGTTCATTTGAAATTACAGGAGATACTGATAATTTTGAAATACCTGCAATAATGTTATTTGCATCTACAACAAGTGGAGAAATAGATGATATAGAAGGCATAGATAGTTTTGATGATTTAAGAAATTCATTAAATGAATTACAAAAAGGTGGAGAAGATTTATTAAGTGGTTCAAAAGAATTATTAAATGGACAAACTGAATTATCAAATAATTATTCAATTTTTAATAATGGTGTAAGCACTTTAAATAGTGGAGCCATTGAACTTAAAAATGGTATAAATACATTAAGTAGTAAGGTTCCAACATTAATAAATGGAGTAAATACATTAAATAGTGGTGCAGGAGAATTAAAGAGTAGTTATTCAAAATTTGATGAAGGTGTATCAACATTAGCAACAGGAGCAAATAGCCTAAATGAAGGTGTTAATAATTTAAATGAAAAAGTTCCTCAATTAAATAATGGAGCAGAGAAATTAAATTCAGGAGTAAATAAATTACAAGGAAATTATACGGAGTTTGACAAGGGAATATCAAATTTGGCTTTAGGTGCAAATTCTTTAAATTCAGGAGTTAATAGTTTAAAAGATGGTTCAAGTCAATTAAATAATGGTACAGTAGAATTAAATCAAGGACTTAGCAATTTAAATGATAAATATCAAAATGAGTTTTTGCCAGGAATTAATCAACTTTTAGATGGATCAAATAACTTAAATAATAATTATAAAACTATAAACAATGGAATAGAATCTAGCTTAGAAGGAGCTACTAATTTAAACAATGGATTAAAGGAAATTGGTGGTGGAATTAAAAATATTCAAGGAACAACATCACAATTAAGTGATATTGCTAATCAAATTTTTCAAATTGCAGATAAACTTAATGAAGTAGATCCAGAGCAAGCAACAGCTCTTAAAAATTATAGTCAAGAAATATTAAAAATATCTCAAGGACAAAGTGGAGGTTTAAATGAAATAGCACAAGCTATTGAAACTTCTAATACCGGAGCTAGTAAATTACAAGCTGGATTAAAAGATTTGTCTGGTGGGTCTGAACAATTTGCAGATGGATTATCACAATTATCATCAAATGGTAATAAATTAAGTAATGCTGCAACTGAAATAGGAAATGGAATAACTTCAGCAAAGGATGGAAGTAAATCTATATTAAGTGGAACAAAAAATTTACAGGATGGAGTTGGAAGTTTACAAGAAGGAAGTAGTACCTTATTAAATGGAGCAAATTCTTTAAATGAGAATTCAAAATTAATAAATAATGCAATGGGAGAACTTTCAAAGGGAAGCAAGGAATTGGCTGATGGAACAGGAACATTAGCAAATGGTACTAAATCTTTATTAGAAGGAAGTAATCAATTAGCAAGTGGAGCAAGTGAATTAAGTACTAATTCAAAATTAATAAACAATGGAATAGGATCAATATATAATGGAACAAGTCAATTAGCAGCAGGGGGTAAGACATTAAGTGATGGTGTTAGTGTATTATCAACAGGTGCTAATACATTAGCTGAAGGTACAGGAACATTAAAATATAATTCAGAAAAGATATTAAATGGAACAAAGGAACTTAAGGATGGAACTTCACAATTATATGATGGTGTTGAAAAGTTAAAAAGCGAAGGATTAGATAAGATTAATGATAAAGGTGGAGAATTACTAGATAGTATTGATGGATTTAGTGAAGTTAAGGATGAATTAGTCCAAATGACAAAGGATTATGGAGTTTATTCAGGATTATCTAGTAATATGACAGGATCAGTTAAATTTATTATGAGAAGTGATTCTGTTGAAGCAAGTAAAACTACAAATGAAATAGATACTGAAAATAATTCAAAATTAAGTAAAACTGATAAATCATTAATTCAAAAAATAAAAGATTTATTTAAATAATAGGAACTGTTTTAAAATATAGTTTTAGAATATAATTTAAGGTTCTATATAAAGATACAATCAATTAATATGTCATCCTTTATCATGCTAGATAGAACTATACCGTAAAGAATTATGCCACAAATTGAGCCGAGTATTAGTCCAATAAAAATTTTTATTGTTAAACCTAATTTTGTTTTCATATTAGCCCCATTTTTTTCGTTTAGAAAAAAATGAGTAATTTTATTTAAAAATTGTATTTTTAATAAATTTTACTGTATAAAATAAAATCATACAATATGCTTTTATAAGTGAAATAGGAAATTTTTAAGATAATATTAAAAGGATATTTAATGAATAATGAATAATGAATAAGGTTAATCCTTCATTTTACTGAATATAAAATGAAAGTATAAATGGAGTATAATTCTAAATACAAAAAATGGATGAAAATAAGAGGTATTTTTATTAGAAAAAAATTAATAATATATCAAAGATGTTTTGGGGGATTTTAGGTTGCAATAGTTATGTGCGAGTTGATATGATAATAATAGTGAAGTACCTTATTTACTAAAGGTAAATACTCTTCTAGGAATAACAACACAAATTTTTATTCCTAAGAGTTTAAAGGTACGGGGATTAGAATTTAGTGAACTATTAGATAATATAATAGAGTATTCACTATTTTAGGAGTTGAAGGTTAATGATATTTTCTAAAATAGAATTTAATGATGAAGAGCCATTATATCTACAAATAGAAAACTATATAAAAAGCATGATTACTAGTAATCTTCTTGTTTCAGATGGAAAGCTCCCTGCTACAAGGGAGCTTTCTAAGTTACTTGGTGTAAGTAGAAATTCTGTAATAACAGCATATGAAAATTTAGAGGAAGAAGGAATATTATATACAGTAAAGGGAAAGGGAACTTTTGTATCAGAAGTTAAATCCATAAATGAAGGGGGATGGAAGGTTATATGGAATGATAAGGTTAATAATTATGGAAAGCTTGCTAATGAATTAGATATAGTAAAAAATGAGATACCTTGGGAAAAAAATTTAATTTCTTTTAAAAGTATATCTCCAGATGGTAAATTATTTGATATGGATGAGTTTAAAAAGGCATTTTTAAATAGAATTTCAATTGAGGGTCATAAGATTTTAAATTATGGATATGCAAAAGGATATAAGCCTCTTATGGAATATTTATTTAATTATATGAAAACAAAAGGAGTAGATATAAAGGGAAAAGATATTATAATTACAAATGGTTTTACAGAAGGATTAGAAATGATTTTTACTGCATATACCAATACAGGTGATAAAATTATATGTGAAAATCCAACTCATAATACCGCTATTAAAATTATGAAAGTTCATGGATTAGATGTTGTAGGAGTTTCTATGACAGAAGATGGAATAGATGTTGATGAATTAGAAAAAAAATTAAAAAATAATTATATAAAGTTTGGGTACTTAATTCCTTCATATCATAATCCAACTGGAATTGTAATGAAGGGAGAAAAAAGATATAAAGTTTATAATTTGTTTAAAAAATATAATGTTCCTATTATTGAAGATGGGTTTAATGAAGAATTATTATATAACAGTGTTCATGTATCACCTATGGCGGCTCTTGACAATGGTGGCAGTGGAGTTATTTATATAGGAAGTTTTTCTAAAATATTATTTCCTGGAATAAGAATAGGATGGATACTTGCTGATAAGGATGTTATAGATGTTTTAGAAAGTGTAAAGAGATGTAAAAATATTCATACTTCTTTTTTAGATCAGGGAATATTATATGAATATTTAAATTCTGGGGCATTTGAAAAGCAGATAAAAAAAGTTAGAAAAGTATATAAAGAAAAGTATGAGTTTGCATTAAATTGTATTAATAAATATATTAAATCAACATTTATATGGGGAGAAGGCGGACTTCATATTTATGTTGGAATAGAAGGTATAAATGCTAGGGAATTATTAGAAAAATGTTATGAAAAAGGGGTTATATTTACACCAGGAGATATATTTTCAATAGATGATAGGTGTAAAAGTACGTTAAGGTTAGGATTATCAAGATTAAATTTAAATCAAATAGAAGAAGGTATTAAAATAATAGGAGAAGTAAAGAAAAAATTAGAAAAGTAACTTATTTTTATTTAGTTATAGGGGGTAGTAAAACTTATTCTTACTTTTTAAAAATTTGTTTTGCAAAATTACAGTAAAGATGATATTGTATTTAATTGTGAAATAAAATATTAGGGGGAGATGAGGAGATGAAAAACAATATGACAAATGATATGACTAATGGTAATCCAGTAAAGTTAATTTTATTATTTTCAATACCATTACTCATAGGGAATATATTCCAGCAATTTTATAATATGGTTGATACTATAATAGTTGGTAGATTTGTTGGAGTAGATGCATTAGCAGCTGTTGGAGCAACTAGTTCTATGGTATTTTTAGTTAATGGATTTGCAACAGGATTATCTAGTGGATTTGCAGTATTAGTTTCACAAAGGTTTGGGGCAAAAGATGAAAAAGGGTTACGTAAGGCAGTTGCAAGTGCAATTACATTAACGATAATTTCAGTAGTTATAATTACAATAGTTAGTTTATTAGGGGCCATGCCTTTATTAAAGTTAATGAATACACCTGAAAATATTATAAATGATGCATATTTATATATAAAAATAATTTATGCTGGTGTTATAGCAACAGTTGCATATAATTTAATTGCAAGTATATTAAGAGCTTTAGGTGATAGTAAAACACCTTTATATTTCTTAATAATTTCTTCTGTATTAAATGTAATTTTAGATTTAGTATTTATAATTAACTTCAATATGGGAGTTGCAGGAGCAGCTTATGCAACTATTATTTCTCAAGCTGTTTCAGCAATACTTTGCTTAATATACACATATAAGAAATTTACTATTTTAAGATTAAAAAGAGAAGATTTTAATGTCAAAAAAAGATATTATCATAAGCATTTAAAAATAGGAATTCCAATGGCACTTCAATTTTCAATAACAGCAATTGGAATAATGACAGTACAAGGTGCATTAAACGTATTTGGTTCTACTATTATTGCGGCTTATACAGCAGCTTCAAAAGCATTACAACTTGTTATGCAACCAGCAATTACTTTTGGTGTAACTATGGCTACGTATTGTGGACAAAATCTGGGAGCTAAAGAATATAATCGTATAAAAGAAGGAGTAAAAGCTTGTACTAAAATATCTATTATTACTAGTATTATTGCTGGAGCAGTATTAATATTCCTTGGTAAGTATTTTGTTATGATGTTTATAAGTAATCCAGATGTGGAAATATTAAAATATGCTCAACAAGTACTTGATATATCAGCAATATTCTTTATACCTCTTGGATTAATATTTATTTATAGAAATGCACTTCAAGGAATTGGTGATTCATTTGTTCCAATGATGGCTGGAGCATATGAACTTATTGCAAGAGCAATAGTTGCATTTACATTACCACAATATATAGGCTTTTTTGGAATATGTTTAGCAGATCCAGTAGCTTGGCTTGCAGCATCAATTCCATTAGGAATTACTTATTTCAAAAGAATAAAACACTTATTAAAGCATGGAACTATAAAAGTTTAAAATATAAAAATGAGATGATATAAAATGATTTTAAGTTGTTTTATATCATTTTTTATATAAAGATGTATCAATGTTTATATTTTCACCATAAAATAAAGTGTTAGATAACTTTTGAGAGGATAAGAGAATTGAGTACATGTACTTCAACAGCAAATTTAAATGATATTTTAAATAATTTGAATTTAAGTGATGTAAATTTAGATGATTTACAAGATTTTTGTGAAAATTACAGTAATAGTAATACTGAAGCGGCAAATGAATTTCTAGCTTGTCAATTATTAAATTTACTACAATGTTATGGAATGCAATTTATGAAATTAGTATTATTCTTAATATTTTTATATGCTTGGAATAACCAAATGACAAATTGCTATTTTATGAATTCAAACTGTCAATTAACTAATGCTATAAGTGATTTATTAAATCAATGCTTAGAAAATAATTGTAGCGGTAAGAATAAATAATTATAAAAAATATTTTTTGAAATTTTCTGAAAAGCTCACTGGTTTTAAACGGTGGGTTTTTTATTTATATTTAAGAATATATAAAGTTAGTGATATCAATAGATTTTAAGATTTAAAAGTAATACTGCAAATTGGTTGCAACATTAGAAGCTTTTTTCATTATAATTGAAATAAATTTAAATATATTTGATAAGTTTAAAATATTAGTGTAATTTAAATTTGAATTTTTGATTATATATAATAAAAAAAGATAGTTTTAAAATAGTTAGATAATAAAAGATAAAAAACTAAATTATATGGGGTGAGAATTTGATGAAGCACAATTTTGGAGTAATTGAAAAATTTGAAGAAGATAAATGGTATAGTGATTATGAACCTAAAAAATATAACTGTATTTCAGTTAGTGATGATTTAATAGAAGGTATAGTGAAGGAACATTTAGAAGAATTAGGAAAGTTAAAAACATATTTTCAAATGAAAAAGCATCCAGGATTAGGTTTAGATTATTGTGGAATTACAATTATTCCTCCAAGATCATTAAAAGAATTTAAAAAAATTATTGCTAGGGCAAACAAGCAATTTAAATCAAGTGAACTTGAAAATTTAATTAATAAAATTAATATTGCTATTAGGGACAATAAACACTTGATTCACTATGGTATATAGATTTTAAAATATATGTTTTAAAATAAGATTAATTTTGAATATGACATAATTTTTAAAGTTGCATTAAAATAAGAGAGTTAAATTATTAACCCCCTTATTTTAAAAATTTCTTATGGAATCATTCTTAAGTAAATCCTTAAAAATCATTTTAGCTCCAGATAAATAATCATAATTTATATTAAGATCTGTAGATTTTAATAATGACCAAGAAGCATTATAAAATTTAACTATAAAAATAAAATCTAATAATTTTTCATAATCTTTTGGGTTATATTCACCAAAGTAAAATTTTAATAAATCTTTTCTAGATTTTTCAGAAAAGAACCAAGAAATAGTGGCTAGGTCAAAAAAAATATCACCCATTGAAGAATATTCATAATCTACAAAGTATAATTTATTAGAAGTTAAAATAATATTAGATGCATTTAAATCATTATGGCAAAGTCCAATTAAAGGGCTTTTATTAAGCTTATATTCAATGTAAGTTAAAAATTCCAATAGTATGTTTATAGATTTAGGCAAGGGTAAATTTAAATCTTTACATATTTCTATTCTTTTTCGTATATCATTAAATGGATTAAATTGTTTTTCACATTTTAAATTGTGAAGACTCTTTAATGAATTTGAAAGCATATTTAAAAAGTTAGATGAATTAAAATCATCTAGTGATGGCATACTTCCATCAATCCAAGAAGTAATCATATTACCACTTTTATTAGAAAAATAATATATATTAGGGGCTAAGTTTATTTTAGATACCTTATTTAATATTGATAATTCATTTATTCTATCAGTATGTAAGTAATCAGCTATGCAAATTTTAACAAAATAATCATTGTTATTGTAAGAAACCTTATAATTTTCACTACTAAGACCTCCTAATTTTTCAATAAATGATATATTTATAGGATTCCAATTCATTTCAGTTTGTAAAAATTTAATTAAAGTGGTTTTCATAGCAATCTCCTAATGTAAAAGTATATAATATATGTTTATTGACATTTAAACAAATAATAAAGTATTATAACAAAAAAAGAAGGTGTTTTAAATAAACAATTGGTGGCATAGTATGGAAAATGAAAAAGATAATTTATATAGTGTTATTAGTGGAATAACTGAACTTGATAAAAATATAATAAATGAAGCTAAGAAAAGAGTAGATTCTCTTGCAAAACCATTAGGAAGTTTAGGGAAATTAGAAGATATAGCATTAAAATTAGCTGGAATTACTGGGAAAGTTAAAAATAAAATAAAGAAGAAATGTATAATAATTATGGCTGCAGATAATGGAGTAGTAGAAGAAGGAGTGGCATCAGCACCACAAAGTGTTACATTAGCTCAAACTATAAATTTTTCAAGAGGAATTACAGGAGTAGCAGCATTATCAAAAGAAAATAATACTGATTTAATGGTAGTTGATATTGGAGTTAATACAAATAAAAAAATATTAGGAGCAATTGATAGAAAAATTAGAAGAGGGACTTCTAATATAATAAATGGACCAGCAATGAGTTATGATGAAGCTATAAGAGCTATTAATATAGGTATAGAAATGGCTAAGAAAGCTTATGAAAATGGATATGATATATTAGGAATTGGGGAAATGGGTATAGGAAATACAACAACTAGTAGTTCTGTTCTTGTAAGCTTAACTGGGTGTGAAATTGAAGAAGCTGTTGGAAAAGGAGCAGGAATAACTAAGGAAGCCTTTGAAAAGAAAAAGTGGGTAGTATCAAAAGCTATAAAAATTAATAGTCCTAATAAAAATGATATTATTGATGTACTTTCTAATGTTGGAGGTTTTGATATAGCTGGTATGACAGGAGTGTTTTTGGGAGCTGCATATTATAAAATTCCTGTAGTTATAGATGGATTTATATCTGCAGTTGCAGCGTTATCAGCAATAAAATTAAATCCATTAGTTAAAGAATATTTAATAGCCTCTCATTATTCTAAGGAAATTGGATATAAGATTGCAATGAAAGAAATTGGACTAGAGCCAATGCTAAATTTAGATATGAGATTAGGAGAAGGTAGTGGATGTCCTATAGCATTTTCAATAGTTGAATTTAGTTGTGCTATGATGAATAACATGGCAACCTTTGATGAAGCAGGGATAAATGATGATTACTTAGATGATGTTAGGGAAGAGGAAAATTATATAGTTTAGGAGAAAGTATGATTGCATTAGTTATAGGTGGGGCTAAGAGTGGAAAATCTATGTTTGCTCAAAATTTAGCAAAATCTTTAGAAAATAAAAGTGGAAAATTATATTATATTGCAACTATGAAGCCATATGATTTGGAAGATTTAAAAAGAATAGAAAACCATTTAAATGAAAGAGTAGGATATGGATTTAATACAATTGAAGAACATACTAATATGAGCAAAGTTGTAAAACTTATAGAGAAAAATGATACTGTTTTAATAGATAGTATAACTTCTATTGTTACAAATTCTATGTTTAAAGGAAAAGAATTTTATAGATATGTTAGCAATGATATTTTAAATGGAATATTAGAAATTATTAATTCAGTTGAAAATGTAGTTATGGTATCAGATTACTTATTTAGCGATAGTATTAAATATGATTGTTATACTGAAAATTTTAGAAAAGAATTAGGAATTATAAATAGAAGATTAGCTAAAATTTCAGATACAGTAGTTGAATGTGCCTATGGAAATATAATTTATCATAAAGATAAAACTATATAATAGAAGAGCCTCTGGGATCAATCTAAATTTTAGATTAAGACTGGAGGCACATCTATTTATTGTAAGGAGGAAAAATGAATAAGTATTTTAAAAGTTTTTTGATGGCAATAAGTATGTTTACTATTATTCCATTGCCTAGGTATGAATGGGATGATGAAGGGGGAAAAAATATATTGAAATTTTATCCTTTAATAGGATTAATTATTGGATTGATTTGGTATGGAGTATTTAAATTATTTAATTTATTAAATGCAAGTATAATGGTAACATCTGCAATTACTTTAATTACCCCTTTTATATTAACGGGCATGCTTCATTTAGATGGATATATGGATGTTTGTGATGCACTTCTTTCTAGAAGGGATAAACAGGAAAAATTAAGAATATTAAAGGATCCTCATACAGGAGCATTTGCAGTTATTTCAGTAGTAATGTTATTTATAGTAAATTTTTCTGCAATTAATATAATAATAAGCAATACTATTATATTAAATTATAATAGTGCATTGGGATTAATATTAATACCTATAATATCAAGAAGCTTAATGGGATATTTATTAATATCAAAGGAATCTATGAAGGGAAGTTCATTAGGAGCATTTTTTAAAAGGGGTACAGGAGATGTAGATAAGGTTATATTGTTAACAAGCTTGTTAATATCAAGTTTGATTTTAATATTTATTTTTGGAATATATGGATTAATAATAAGCTTAGGAATGAATTTAATAAGTTTATATTTTGTTAACAATGCAATTAAAGAATTTGATGGAATGTCTGGAGATAGTGCTGGATATGGACTTGTTATTGCAGAAACAGTTGGTATTTTAATTTTAAGCTTTATATAGTATATGGCAATGTGAGTAGAGGAGAAAATTATGATTTTAGTTTTTGGTGGAGCATTTAATGGAAAATTGGGCTTTGTTAAAGAAGAATTTGAAGTTAGTGAAGAAGATATATTTTATTGTAATGAAGATAAAATTAATTTTTCTAAAAAGGTTATATGTGGATTACATAAGTTTACATATTTTAATGTAACAAAGGAAAAAAGTTCAATTGAATTTATAAAAAATAATATAAAATTATTTAAAAATAAAATAATAATTTGTGATGATATATCAAGTGGAATAGTTCCGTTAAAAAAAGAAGATAGGATTTGGAGAGAGGAAACAGGAAAGTGCCTTCAATATTTATCAAAGGAATCCTCTAAAGTATATAGGGTGTTTTGTGGAATACCATCAGTTATCAAAGAATAATAAATTAAAAGAAAAGAATAGAAAAGAATAGAATAGGTAAGTTAATGTATGAAACAACTTGTAGTATATTTAATAAGGCATGGAAAAACAAAAGCAAATGAAAATCATCTTTATTGTGGAAAAAGTGATATAGAATTAAGTAAAAAGGGAATAGAAGAATTAGAGGAATTTAAAAAGAAAATAAAATATCCTAAGTGTGAAATATTATTTAGTAGTGGAGCTAAAAGGGCAAATGAAACATTAGAAATATTATATCCAGGAAAAAAGTATGAAAAAATTAATGAATTTTGGGAATATGATTTTGGTGATTTTGAAATGAAAAGTTATGATATGCTTAAGGAAAATGAAGAATATATTAAATGGATTACTGATAATGAAGGAAAAGTATCATGTCCTAATGGAGAAAGTAAAATTGAATATAGAAAAAGAATAAAAAATACATTTAATATGTTTATTAAAAAATGTTTTACTGAAAATAGAAATGAAGCAATTTTAGTTTGTCATGGAGGAACAATAGGAACAATATTGGAAATATTTTATGATGATAGCAAGAATTTTTATGAACATCAACCAACTTGTGGAAGAGGATATAAAATTAATTTAGAACAAATAAATAATAAATTAGAAATTATAAATATAGATAATATTTAATTAGAGGAAGGATAAAATGATACAAATAATATTAGGATTTTTATTAGATTTAATAATAGGTGATCCACAAAATCCAATTCATCCAATTAGGATAATAGGCTCATTATGTAAATTTGTAGAAAATTTATTTAGAAAAATATTAAAGCAACATTTAAAAGTTGTAGGATTAGTAACTTGGATAATAGTAGTTTCTATAGTTTTTACATTTAATTATTTATTAATTAAAATTACATATTTAATTAATCCAATTATATCAATTATATTAGGTGCAGTGATGATTTATTTTTGTATATCAGCAAAAGCTCTTAAAATTGAAGGGTTAAAAGTAATTAAGTATCTTATTAAAGATGATATTAAAGGTGCAAGAAAACAATTATCATATATAGTTGGAAGAGATACTGAAAATTTAGATAAGGAAGCAATATTAAAAGCAGTTATAGAAACTGTAGCTGAAAATATGTCTGATGGAGTCATTGCTCCATTTTTTTATGCAGGGCTTGGAGGAGCACCATTAGCATTTTTATATAAGGCTGTAAATACAATGGATTCAATGTTTGGATATAAAAATGAAAAATATATTGAGTTTGGATATTTTCCAGCAAAATTAGATGATGTATTTAATTATATTCCAGCAAGATTAAGTGGTTATTTAATTACAATAGCTTCTTTTATTTTAGGGTTAGATTATAAAAATAGTTTAAAAATATATAAGAGAGATAAAAATAATCATAGTAGTCCTAATAGTGCACATCCAGAAGCCGCAGTTGCAGGTGCATTAAATATTCAGTTAGGAGGAGCAAATTATTATTTTGGAAAGCTTGTGGAAAAGCCAACTATAGGTGATTGTAAAGAGAAAGTAAGCATTGATAAAGTTAATGATGTAAATAATATATTATATTGTAGTGCTATTTTAGGATGTATAATGTCACTTATAATTAAATTTATAGTTAGTTAGATAATGTTGATAAAATATAAGTTTTTAATAAGGAGGATGGAAAATTGAGTGTTCATGGTGGGAATATAGAAGAAGTTGCAAGAATGTATAAATTTAATCCAGAAGAAATAGTAGATTTTTCAGCCAATATTAATCCAATGGGGTTAAGTGAAAATGTTAAAAAAGCAATGATAAACTCAATTGATAAAGTTATTAAGTATCCAGATATAACTTATTTTGATTTGAAAAATTCTATTTCTAACTTTGAGGATATAAATTCCCAAAATATCATTTTAGGTAATGGTGCTGCTGAAGCAATATTCAATATAGTACGAGCTTTAAAGCCTAAAAAAGCATTATTACCAGCACCAACATTTTCAGAATATGAAGAAGCTATTTTAAGTGTTAATGGTGAAATAAAATATTACAAGTTAAAAGAAAAAAATAATTTTGAAATAGATAATGAATTTATTGACAATATAAAAGATGATATAGATGTAGTTTTTATTTGTAATCCTAATAATCCTACAGGGGTTTTAACAACAAATCAATTTATAATAAAAGTGCTAAAAAAGGCGTTAATTACAAATACTATAATCGTTATAGATGAATCATTTTTAGATTTTATGGAAACAAATAATGAGTATTCAAGTAAGGGTTTATTAAATTATTATGATAATCTTATAGTTGTTAAATCACTAACTAAGTTTTTTGCAATTCCAGGGGCTAGAATTGGATATGGATTATGTAAGAACAATGTATTAATAAATGAAATTAATAAAGTTACGGTGCCTTGGAGCATAAACATAATAGCAGCTGATGCTATAATTCAAGGATTAAAGGAAAAAGATTATATTAATAATAGTATAAAATATGTAAAAGATGAGAAAGAATATTTATATAGAGCACTAAAAGAAATACAAGTGTTAAAGGTATTAAAACCAAGTGTTAATTTTATAATGTTTAAATTATTAATTGATTTAGATTTAAAAGGTGAATTAATTAAAAGAAAAATATTAATTAGAAGCTGTAGTAACTATATAGGATTAAATGAAAATTTTTATAGAATAGCAGTAAGAACTTCAGAAGAAAATAAAATTATTATTAATGAAATAAGGAATATTTTATTTGACAAATAAATTATTCAAATATATAATCAATATGAATTTAAAACCATATTAGGTGATTATAAACTTAAAAGGGAATTAGGTTAAAATCCTAAGCTACCCCAGTAACCGTAAAACTGACGAAATTCATTTTTATACCACTGTAAAATTTATGGGAAGGTTTGAATAGTAGAATGAAGTTAAGCCGGGAGACCTGCCTATTATGATGAAAATATTATCTTCTGAGGGTGAGATAATAGATACAAATAAAAGATAGTGTAATTAATGTACTTTATTTACATAGGTTTTAAATAGTTATTATAATGAGTTTACAATAATTATTTAAATACTTAAAATAAGGTGTATTAATAATATTATCTAAAGTTATTATGTATTTTAGAGTGCTCTTAATATGATAGCACTCTTTTTTAGTTAAATTTTTTAAATTAACTAAGTAACCACTCTAAGATGTAAATTTAGGAGGAATAATAATGAAAAAGACAAACAAAGTTTTATCATTAATGCTTACTTTTATAGTAGCAATGATGATGTTTGTAGGATGCTCAAGCAAACCTACAACAATGAAGGATAGGGAAGGAAATGAATTTAATGTTCCTAAACAAGTAAATACTATAATATCTACTGCACCATCTAATACAGAAGTTTTAGTTGCTTTAGGGCTAGCAGATAAGTTAGTTGCTGTAGATAAATATTCGGTTGATGTTGAAGGAGTAAGTTCAGATATAACTAAAATAGATTTTAGAAATCCAGATGCAGAAAAAATAATATCTTTAAAGCCTGATATAGTAATAGCATCTGGCCATAATAAAATTGGGGATGAAGATCCTTTTGCATTAATAAAGGAAGCTGGAATTCCAGTTGCATATATACCAAGTAGCTATAGCATTGATGAAATATATGGAGATATTGAATTTATAGCTAGTTTAACTAATACAGAGAAAAAAGGTAAAGAATTAGTAGATTCAATGAAAAAAGAAGTAGAAAAAGTAAAAGCTATAGGCGATAAAATTGCAGATAAGAAAAATGTTTATTTTGAAATTGGAGCTGGTTCAGGATTATATACATTTGGGAATGGAACATTTTTAAATGAACTTATTGAAACAGTTGGAGCAAAAAATATATTTGGAAATGAAAGTTCATGGATAACAGTAACACCAGAAGCTGTTATAGATGCTAATCCAGATGTTATTTTAGTAAATACACCAGGAACTAATGAAGCTGGTTTAACTGCAATTGAAGATGTAGAAAGTAGAGATGGATGGGACACAATAACTGCAGTACAAAATGGAGCTGTTTATTCGATAGATAATAATGCTTCTTCAAGACCTTCACAAAATGTAATAAAAGCATTAAAGGAAATAGCAAAAGCTATTTATCCAGATGAATATAAAGAACTATAAAAATAAAATATTATTAATATTATCAATTCCATTGATATTGTTAGTTATAGGTATTGGAACTTCCCTTGGAAGTTCCAATATTAGCGTATTAGATACTTTTTCTATATTAGGCAATAAATTTTTTAACGTCCCATTAACAAATGGAATTGATCCAAAGCAAGTAGCTATCATTTGGAATTTAAGATTACCAAGGGTTTTACTTGCATTTATGGTAGGAGGATCCCTTGCAGCAAGTGGAGCTATAGTTCAATCTGTTTTAAAAAATCAATTGGCATCACCATATACATTAGGAATATCTTCAGGTGCCTCATTAGGGGTAGGAATATTAATTATAACAGGAGCATCAATATCTGTATTAGGAAGACTAACTATGCCTGTAGTAGGTTTTTTATGTAGTTTAATTACTATGGTAATAGTATTAAAGTTTTCTGAAAAAGTTGATAGAGGAATGTCTAATACAACTATAATATTAGCTGGTATGGTAATATCATTATTTTTTAGCGCGGCATTAACTACTATTTCAGCATTAGCAAGCGATAAGATACAAAGTATAACAATGTGGTCTATGGGATCATTTTCAATGAAGGGTTGGAGTTATGTAAAGGCAGGTATACCATTTTTCATTATTGGAATTTTAGGTGTATCTTTTTATTTTAAAGAAATGGATGTATTAACTTTTGGAGAAGATCAAGCTAAAACAATTGGAGTTGATACTAATAAAGTTAAAAGAAGATTATTTTTATATGTAGCAATTCTTACTGGAAGTGCTATTGCATTAAGTGGAACTATTGGATTTGTAGATTTAATTGCTCCACATGTTGTTAGAAAAATATTTGGTTCAAAACATTCTTATGTTGTACCTATGTCAGCAGTGTTTGGTGGATGTATGATGATACTTACTGATTTAGTTGCAAGAACTATAGTAGCACCATCAGAATTACCAGTTGGTGCAATAACTGCATTAATTGGAGCTCCTTTTTTTGCTTATATATATTTTAAAAAGTCAAAGTAGGTGGTGGCTTAATGTTAGAAGTTAAAAATGTTAGGTGTGGATATGACAATAATGAAATAATAAAGGGTGTAAGCTTTAATGTTGAACCAGGAAGTAACTTATGTATAGTTGGTCCAAATGGTTGTGGGAAAAGCACATTATTAAAATCTATAGCTAATCTTTTGAATTATAAGGGAAGTATATTATTAAATGGAAAAGAAATAAGTAAATTTAATAGAAAAGACTTAGCTAAAAATATAGCTTTAATGAGTCAAGCAAGTTCTATATATTTTCCTTATACAGTTTATGAAACAGTATCATTAGGAAGATATGCACATTTAAAAGGTGTGTTTTCAAGAATGAGCAAAAGTGATGAAGAAATAATAATTAAAAGTATAGAAAATGTAGGATTATTAGATTTAAAGGATAAATTAATAAGTGAATTATCGGGTGGACAATTACAAAGGGTATATTTAGCAAGAGCATTTGCACAAGACCCAAATGTAATTCTTTTAGATGAACCAACAAATCATTTGGATTTAAAATATCAAATAGAAATGTTAGAGTATTTAAATAAGTGGAGTAAAGAAAATAATAAAATAGTAATAGCTGTATTACATGATTTAAATTTAGTACAAACATTTGGAGAAAAGGTAGTAATGATGAAATATGGGAAAATAGCTACTGCTGGAAATGCAAGGGAAGTATTAAATGGAGATAAGCTTAAAGAAGTTTATGGAATTGATGTAAAAACATTTATGATAGAAGCTTTAGAAAAATGGAATTAAAGTTTAAGATTACTTTAAATAAAATTTTACAATATTAGAAAGGAGTTAAACAAATGAATAAATTTATAATGTCATATAGTTGTGGTAAGGATAGTACTTTAGCATTATATAGAATGATAAACAAGGGAAATATTCCAGTAGCTTTAATTACAACAATTAATAAATATAAAAAAAAGTCTTGCTTTCATGGAGTTTCAGTAAACTTAATATATGAAATTTCAAAGTCATTAGATATTCCTGTAGTATTAATAGAAGTTGCAGGAAATGATTATACAGAAAAGTTTACACAAGCATTAATTTATATAAAGGAAAAGTTTGGAGCAGATTCTTGTGCTTTTGGAGATATAGATTTAAAAGAACATAGAAAATGGTGTACTAGTAGATGTGATGAAGCTAATATAAAGGCTATATTTCCTTTGTGGGAAGAAGATAGAGAAGAGCTTGTTTATGAATTTATTGATAGCGGATTTAAGACAATTATAAAAAATGTAAAGCTGCAGTGTATGGGAGAAGAGTTTCTAGGAAAAGTTTTAACTAAAGATGTAGTTAAAGATATAAAAGAAACAGGCTCAGATGCATGTGGAGAAAATGGAGAATATCATACTTTTGTTTATGATGGACCGCTATTTAAATATCCTATTAATTTTAAAATTTTAAATGTTATAAAAAATGAAACACATGGATTTTTAGAGATAGAGGAAATTGTACATGAATAAAATAATGGTTCTAGGAACAGCCTCAGGAGTAGGAAAAAGTACCATAGCAACGGCTTTATGTAGGTATTATAAAAATAGGGGATTTAAAGTAGCACCATTTAAAGCAATGAATATATCATTAAATTCATATGTTACAGAAGATGGATTAGAAATGGGAAGAGCACAAGTTGTTCAATCAGAAGCTTGTGAATTAAAGCCAATGGCATACATGAATCCTATTTTATTAAAGCCTAGTGGAAATAATAAAACGCAAGTTATTGTTAATGGTAAGGTTCATTGTATGATGGATTCATACAAATATAAAGAATTAAATAAAGAATTAAAAAAAATAGTAAAAGAAACATTTGATAATTTTTCAAAAAATTTTGAAGTAATTATATTAGAGGGATCGGGAAGTTGTGCAGAAATTAATTTAAAAGAAACTGATATAGCTAATATGTCAATGGCAAAAGCAGCAGATGCAGATGTAATTTTAGTAGCAGATATAGATAGGGGAGGGGTATTTGCATCTGTAGTTGGAACATTAATGTTACTTGAAGAGGAAGAAAGAAGTAGAGTAAAGGGAGTTATTATTAATAAGTTTAGAGGAAATGTTGATTATTTTAAAGAGGCGATGAAGCAGTTAGAAGAAATAATAAATATACCAGTATTAGGGGTTTTACCATATTTTAAATTAGATATTGAAGAGGAAGATAGTGTTACTGAAAGGATTAAAAATAATAGTGTTAGTAATTTAGATATAGCAGTAATAAGACTTCCTCATATGTCTAATTTTACTGATTTTAGTAACTTAGAAAGAATTGATGAGGTTAGTGTTAGATATATTGAAAATGTGGATGAGGTTAATAATCCAGATTTAATAATAATACCAGGAACTAAAAATACAATAAATGATTTAAGAGTTATTAAACAAAATGGAATTTTTGATAAGATTAATGAGCTGAAAAATAAGGGGAAAATAATATTAGGCATTTGTGGTGGATATCAAATGTTAGGAGATGATATTATTGATTCAGGGGGGATAGAAGGCGAAATCACAAGTGAAAAGGGATTTGGATTTTTAAGTATTGATACTAGATTTTCTAAAGAAAAGATTACAAGACAAACAAAGGGTTATATTAAGAATATTAGTGATTCATTAAATGAGTGTATTGGAATAAAAGTATTTGGATATGAAATACATAATGGAACAACAACAATAAAAAATAAAGAGCAAATATTTATTGAAAATGAAAATGGGGATATATTGGGGACATTTAATAAAAATGTTATTGGAACGTATTTACATGGTATTTTTGATGATAATAATTTTCTAAATAGCTTTATTAATAAGTTAATGATTAATAAGGGAATTAATATTTTAGATAAAGAATTAATGAATTATAAAAAATATAAATTAACTCAATATGATGAGTTAACAAAACTTTTTGAAGAAAATATAGATTTAAATAGAATATTTAATAAGTAAAAAAATTAGCAGTTTATAAAATAATGAAATAAACTGCTAATTTTTTTTAAAATATTTTATTAATAAAAATATTTTAAGTATAAGCAAATATTAATTTGATAAATTTTTAATAAAAGTTAAAATATGGTTGAAAGTGTAAAGTTATTAATATAAAATAATAATTATAAAGATAATAAATTTAAGAAATAAAAATTTATTTTAAATAGGAATCGTTTCCGAGTAGTGAAATGATTTTAGTAAAAAAATATATTTTTTTATTGGATATGTAAATATTTACAGAAAACTGTAAGTAAATTTATATATATTAATATTTAGGGGAGTGAGATTTTATGAGGATTAAAAAATTATTAGCTATTGCAGTAGCAACAAGTTTAGTTGCAAGTGCTTTTGTAGGATGTGGAAGTAACAATTCAACTAATGGAGAAGCAAATAGTGATTCTACATCTAAATCAACACAGGAAATTTATTTCTTAAATTTCAAGCCAGAAATTGCTGATGTATATAAAAAGATTGCTAAAGATTATGAAGCTGAAACTGGAGTTAAGGTTAAGGTTGAAACTGCAGCAAGTGGTACTTATGAGCAAACATTAAAATCAGAAATTGCCAAAAAAGATGCTCCAACAATATTCCAAATTAATGGTCCAGTTGGATATCAATCATGGAAAGATTATTGTTTAGATTTAAAGGATACTGAACTTTATAATCATTTACTTGATAAGAGTTTAGCTGTTACAAGTGGTGATGGAGTATATGGAGTTCCATATGCTGTTGAAGGATATGGAATAATATATAATGATGAAATAATGCAAAAATATTTTGCTTTATCTAATAAAAAGACAGATGTAAACTCTGCAGATGAAATTAATAATTTTGAAAAATTAAAAGCTGTTGTAGAAGATATGGAGGCAAATAAGGATGCTTTAGGAATTCAAGGTGTATTTGCTTCAACTTCAATGGCATCAGGTAATGCGTGGAGATGGGAAACTCACTTAGCTAATTTACCATTATATTATGAATTTAAAGATGATGCAGGTGAAAATGGAGATGTTATTCAAACAGGAATAGATGCTAAGGAAATTGATTTTAAATATAATGAAAACTATAAAAATATATATGACTTATATACTGACAACTCTGTTTCAGAAAAAGGTATATTAGGAAATAAGAGTGTAGATGATTCAATGGCTGAATTTGCATTAGGTGATTGTGCTATGGTTCAAAATGGTAATTGGGCTTGGTCACAAATTAATGATATTAATGGTAATACTGTTAAAGCAGAAAATATTAAATTTATGTCAATATATACAGGTATTAAAGGTGAAGAAAACCAAGGTATTTGTATTGGTACTGAAAATTATTTAGCTATCAATAGTCAAGTATCTGAAGAAAAACAACAAGCATCAATTGATTTTATAAATTGGTTATTTACAAGTGATACAGGAAAAGCTTATGTTTCTGGTGATTTAGGATTTATTGCTCCATTTGATACATTTAATGATGATGAAAAACCAGCAGATCCATTATCTAAAGAAGTTATTAATTGGATGAGTAAAGATAATATTAATACTGTTCCATGGGTATTCCAAGCATTCCCAAGTCAAAATTTTAAAGATACTTTTGCAAGTGCTTTACTTGAATATGTACAAGGAACTCAAGATTGGAATTATGTTGTGAATACAGTAAAGGATTCTTGGAAGGCTGAAAAGGCTCAATAATAATTTAAACTACTAGCAGCATGTATAATATGTGCTGCTTTTAGTTTAAAATTACTATAATTATAAAAGTTAGGGGTGAAATACTATGCAAAAAGGATTAAAAAAATATTTTTGGTTATTTGCATTACCAACATTAATAGCTTTTGCTATAGCATTTTTAGTACCATTTGTAATGGGTATTTATTTATCTTTTACTAAGTTTACTACAGTTACTAATGCAACTTTTGTTGGATTAGATAATTATAAAAAGGTATTTGTAACTCCAGAGTTTACAAATGCGTTAATATTTACAACAAAATTTGTTATTGTATCTGTTATTACAGTAAATATTTGTGCTTTTGCTTTAGCATATCTTTTAACAAGAAAATTAAAAGGAACTAATATATTTAGAACTGTATTTTTTATGCCAAATCTTATAGGTGGTATTGTCTTAGGATATATTTGGCTAATAATTATTAATGGGGTATTAAATTATTTTGGAGTAAATTTAACTATGGACCCTAAGTATGGATTTTGGGGATTAGTTATATTACTTAATTGGCAACAAATTGGATATATGATGATAATATATATTGCAGGTATACAAAATATACCTGGAGAGCTTATTGAAAGTGCTAAAATAGATGGAGCATCAAAGTGGATGACATTAAAAAAGGTTATAATTCCATTAGTTATGCCATCAATAACAATTTGTCTTTTCTTAACAATGTCAAATGCATTTAAATTATTCGATCAAAACTTAGCATTAACTGATGGTGCACCAGGAAATAAAACAGCAATGCTTGCATTAGATATTTATAAGACATTTTATGGAAGAGTAGGTTGGGAAGGTGTAGGTCAAGCTAAGGCGGTAATTTTCTTCCTAATTGTAGCAGCTATAATGTTACTTCAATTAAATATGACTAGGAAAAAGGAGGTTGAAAATTAATGGAAGCTAAATTAGATAATAAAGTAGAAGTTGAATTAAAATATAAACCAAAGAAAAAGAATAACGAACTTATATACATTATATTAACTATTTTAAGCATAGCGTTTTTAGCTCCTATTTTTATAGTTTTATATAATTCCTTTAAAGGAAAGTTATATATAAGTAGAGCACCATTTGCTTTACCAAATAAAGTTACATTTTCAGGATTACAAAATTATATAGGAGGAATTGAAAAAACAGGATTTTTAGCAGCCTTTGGATATTCTGTTTTTATAACAGTTTGCTCAACTGCAGTTATAGTATTATTTACATCAATGACTGCATGGTATATTACAAGGATTAAATCCAAATTTACAAGTGCATTATATTATTTATTTGTATTATCAATGATAGTACCATTTCAAATGGTTATGTTTCCAATGAGTAAAGTTGCAAATATATTAAGTTTAGATAATCCAATAGGAATAATAGTAATATATCTTGGATTTGGTTCTGGATTGTCTGTTTTTATGTTTAGTGGTTTTGTTAAATCTATTCCAATTGATATAGAAGAAGCAGCAATGATAGATGGATGTACACCAGTAAAAACATTCTTTTTGATTGTTTTACCATTGCTAAAGCCAATAGCAATTACAGTTTCCATATTAAATGTAATGTGGATATGGAATGACTATTTATTACCATATTTACTTTTAGGAACAAATTATAAAACTATTCCAATTGCAGTACAATATTTACGTGGTGGCTATGGTGCTGTAGATATGGGAGCAATGATGGCTGTTTTAGTTCTTGCTATTATACCAATTATAATTTTCTATTTAACATGTCAAAAACATATAATCGAAGGTGTTGCAGCAGGAGCTGTTAAAGGATAAAGTTAATATGAATTAAGGACCAGTGATTTAGATATCACTGGTCATTTAAATTAATTAAATATTATTAATATTATTTAAAATAGATCCTTTTAGTAAAAAGAAAATTTTAATGAAACTAATATTACTATGATTATAGTAGTTAATATTGGAATTACAACAGAAGTCATAAATATGTCTTTATAACTTTCCTTATGAGTTAAACCACAAATTGCAAGAGTGGTTATAACAGCACCATTATGGGGTAAGGTATCTAAACCACCAGATGATAATGCTGCAATTCTATGTAATATTTCTGGAGAAATTGAGAAGTTCTGACTCATTTCTATAAAAGTTGGTGCAAGAGCAGATAAACTTATACCTAATCCACCTGAAGCAGAAGCAGTAAGACCACAAATAATATTAACAGATATTGCTTCAGAAATAATTGGATTAGCAGAAATATTCATTATACTTGTTTGGATAGCTGTAAAAATTGGCAATGCTTTAATTATACTACCATATCCAACTATTGCACTTGAGTTAAGCAAAGGTAAAAAGGCATTTTTTACTCCTTCATTAAGAGAGGCATTTAAATTTTTAAAGTTTTTAAAATTAAGTAATATTATATATATAATTGCTAAAACAATTGAAATTATTACACTCCATGTACCAGATACTTTATCTAAAGTGACACCATATTTATCTAGGTAACTTCCATCAATATTAGGAAAATAAAATTTAGATAATGTAAAATTAGTTATAAATATAATTAATATAGGCATTATTGACAAAACAATATTAGGTAAATTTTCATTTGAATTTATTTTATGGGTATTTTTATAATTTCCATATCCCTCACCATTAATATTTGCTTTTTTAGCTCTGCTTGTAAGCCATAGCATACCTAAAGTAAACATTATTATACTAGCTATAATGCCAAGTATAGGTGATGCAAATGTATCTGTTCCAAAGTAACTCATAGGAATTACATTTTGAATTTCAGGAGAGCCAGGCATAGCAGTCATTGTAAAGGTGAAGGCACCTAGTGCTATAGTTCCAGGTATAAGTCTTTTGGGAATATCAGCTTCCTTAAATAAAATATTTGCAAGTGGATATAAAATAAATGCAACAACAAAAAGTGATACGCCTCCATAAGTTAAAAAGGCACCAGATAAAACTATTGCAAGTATTGCTTTATCTTTACCTAATTTGTTTGTGATAAATGAAGCAATAGATTTACCATATCCAGCTTCATCCATTAATTTTGCGAAAATTGCACCAGTTAAAAATAAAGGGAAATAACTTTTTACAAATCCAGAAAATCCATTCATATAAACTTCAGTATAGTTAGCCATTAAATGAGCATTAAGTCCATTAGAAATTAAAATAGTTAATAATCCTATAATAGGGGCGGTTATAATTGTTGAATATCCTTTATATGCTAAAAACATAATTAAGGAAAGTGAAATTATTAAACTAATTAAGCTTATCATTTGTTTTCTCCTTGTCTATAATTTATTAACTTTATTATATGTACTTAATAAAAAAAGTATTATATAATATATATTAAAAGATAATAATTATTATATAATAAAATAACTATAAGTAAAGAGTTTTATGATTACTTATATGAAGGAGTTAGTAAAAATGAATAAAAAAGATTTAAATGTTAAAAAACAAGTAGAAATAGAGGCACCAAAAAAGGTAAAATATCAATGCTTACATACTGAAGAAGCAAGAGAGTGTACTTGTATAAGAAGTAAAGGATTAGTTTTAAAAAAATAATACTTAGCAACATTAATTTTATTTTAAAGTTTAACTTAAATAAAACATAATTATTAATTAAATGAGTTTTTCATAAATAAAAAATAGTAGCAACTATATTTATAGGATGCTACTATTTTTTTATGCTATTTGTCGAAATAACTAAAGTTGTATGGTGTAAAATATATTGTAGTATGTTTTACATCATACACTATTATTAACACTTTTTTTTAGTTTATACCTAAAATTATACAATAAAAGTGCTTTGATCTATCCATGTATATTCAGGTTTTAATTCTTTAATATCATCTGCTAATTTAAATAATGCTAAATCCTTTTCTTTACATTCAAGCATTATATCTATATCAGTATTAAAATGTTTAATATTTTCTAAAAAGTTTACAAAGTCTTGTGCGTTAATAAAATCAGAATGTTTTCGATCATTTTCACTATCTCTAGGAGAAGAAAAATGAAGTTTTGGTGGAAGTTTTTCATTTTTCCAAGTAGCAAATATATATGGAATTAAATCATATATGTTAGTATTTGCATTATTGCAATTATGATGATGAATATCTAAAACCATAGGTCTTTTTAATTCATTACATAGAAACAGTGTTTCTTTAGCTGTATAAGTTTTATCATCATTTTCAATAATTATTTTAGATGTAACCTCTTCAGGAAAGGTTTTAAAATTAGTAATAAATCTTTCTATACCAGATTCTTTACCATTTGTAGCTCCACCAATATGAATTACCATTTTTCCTAAATCATATTTAAAGTCTTCAAACCATTGAGCTTGCCTTAATAAATTTATTTTAGTATTTTCAACAACTTTAGGATTAATACTATTAATTACATTAAACTCATCAGGATGAGTATCAACACGCATATTAGATTCATTTATAAGTTTTCCTATATATTCAAAATCTTTTTTTAAAAATTCTCTATGTCCCCAATAACCTACTTCAGGATGAGTTACTAAAGGGATTAAAGCAGAGGTAATTCTGTAAAAGTGAATATTATTTTCTATATTATAATTTAATATTTTTCCTAAATTTTTTAAATTTGAAGCTGATACAGCTTTTAGTTTTTCTAATTTTTTTTCTGAAGTTGAAATTTTATTATAATTAGTAAAAGTTACAGTGCTAGAAGAGGTAATCTTTTTGCCTAATTTTTTTGCTATAGCAACATATCCAAGTCTGATTTTCATTTTATTCCTCCACATTTTTTAAATTATTTTAAGTTTACTGTAAAATATTCTATATTATGAATTTAAACTTTATTGTTTATTATGTGCAATAAATTATAGTCATATGTTAAAATGAAAATCATAAATATTTAAGTATGAAATATATTTATATGTTTAAGGTTAATTTAATTTTGAAAAATATTACACTAAATCCAGAATAAATTTTAAAAAATTACAGTCAAAAAATTTATTAATGATGTATAATAATATTGTTGGGGTTAAGTTTAATATTATATCCTAATAGGGGGAGAACTCTTATGTTAATAAACACACACTTAGCAATTGGGTCATACTGTTATAAATTATGCAATGAAAGATATAATTTAAATTTAAATAAAAAAAGATTTTTGCATGGTTGTATAGAGCCAGATTTACACAAAAGGAAAAATAAGATTAAACACACATATAGTGTTTCAAAAGATAAGATGCTAGAATATAAACAATACATTGAAAATAATGACTTAGATATTAATGAAATATCTTTTGTAGTAGGTAAAATTGCACATTATATAGCAGATTGTTTTTGCAAATATCATTTAGAAGAATATTATGGAAAAGATATGAAAGATCATTTTATATATGAAATTGCTTTGCATAGAGTATTGAAAAAAGCTTTAATAAAATATGATAAAGTTTTTAATAAGTTATTAGATGATATGAATGAATCTAAAGATTATTTAGAAGAACTAAAACTAAATAGAGAAGAATATCTTGATTTAGAAGAAGATTGTTTAAATGATATATACTTTACAATAAAAACAACTTGTCAGTTATTATATTTAACACAAAAGTATCTTGTAAAAATAGAAGAATCATATATTTAAAATATAATATAAAAATGGGGTTGTCGCACTAAAAATTTTATACACAATATATTGTTTTAAAAAATAAAAATCAACA
>UQFE01000002.1 GCA_900540255.1 uncultured Clostridium sp. | reverse complement strand
ACCCTAAGATGGCTCCATATATATTCACAGAAAGAAACGGAATATATATAATAGATCTTCAAAAGACAGTTAAGAAGGTAGAAGAAGCTTACAACTTCATGAGAGAAGTATCAATGGAAGGAAAAGATATCCTTTTCGTTGGAACTAAGAAACAAGCTCAAGAAGCTATCCAAGAAGAAGCTATAAGATCAAACATGCACTTCGTTAACAACAGATGGTTAGGTGGTATGTTAACTAACTTCAAAACTATAAAAACAAGAATTAAGAGATTAGAAGAATTACAACAAATGGAACAAGATGGAACATTTGATGTTTTACCTAAGAAAGAAGTAATCAAATTAAAAGGTGAAATGGAAAAATTACAAAACAACTTAGGTGGTATCACTAACTTAAACGTTGATAACATCGGAGCTATGTTCGTAGTTGACCCAAGAAAAGAAAAAAATGCTATATCAGAAGCAAAAATCTTAGGAATTCCAGTAGTAGCTATCGTAGATACTAACTGTGACCCAGAAGAAGTTGATTACGTAATTCCAGGAAATGATGATGCTATCAGAGCTGTTAAATTAATAACTGCTAAACTTGCTGATGGAGTTATCGAAGGAAGACAAGGTGAACAATTAGCTGAGTAATAACTTTAAGAGGTAGGTGAGGGCAACTTCATTTACCTTTTAACCTAAAATAAGGTTTACATTTAATGTCAAGGAGGAATTTAATAATGATAACTGCTAAATCAGTTAAAGAATTAAGAGAAATGACTGGTGCAGGTATGATGGACTGCAAAAAAGCTTTAGTTGAAACTGAAGGAAACATGGAAAAAGCTATTGAATTTTTAAGAGAAAAGGGATTAGCTGCTGCTGCTAAAAAAGCTGGTAGAGTTGCTGCTGAAGGTATCGTTAAGACTTTCGTTTCAGCTGACAAGAAAACTGCTGCTATGGTAGAAGTTAATTGTGAAACAGACTTCGTTGCTGCTAATGAAGAATTTGTAGGATTTGCTACAAAGGTTGCTGAAATAGCTGCTAACACAAATGCTACAACAGCAGAAGAATTAGTTGCTGAAAAGTTTGATGGAGAAGCTACTATACAAGAAGCTTTAACTGCTTTAATTGCAAAATTAGGCGAAAACATGACAGTAAGAAGATTTGTTAAATTCAATATTGAAAACGGAGCTATTGCTAGCTACATCCACGGTGGCGGAAGAATTGGTGTTATGGTAGAAGTTGCTTGTGACACTGATAGCGCTATGTTAGAAGAAGTAGCAAGAGAAGTTTGTATGCAAGTTGCTGCTGCAAATCCTCTATTCTTAAGCAGAGAACAAGTAGATAGCGAAGCTTTAGAAAAAGAAAAAGAAATCTATAGAGTTCAAGCATTAAATGAAGGAAAACCAGAAAATATCGTTGAAAAAATGGTAATGGGAAGAATCCAAAAATACTACAAAGAAGTTTGTCTTTTAGATCAAGCATGGGTTAAAGATGGAGATAAGTCAATTGCTAAATTCTTAGAAGAAAAATCTAAAGAAGTTGGTTCTCCAATAACTATTACAAGATACGCTAGATTCGAAAGAGGAGAAGGTATCGAAAAGGTTGAAGAAGACTTCGCTGCAGAAGTTGCTAAGACTATGGGTATGTAATATAAAGAGAACACTTTTGTGTTCTCTTTTTTTAAGGAAAAGATTACATATATACCACAAGGAGGGATTACAATGGCAAATGTTGCATATAAAAGAGTAATGTTAAAAATTTCAGGAGAAGCTTTATCAGGAGCAAATGGATTTGGTTTTGATTTTGAAGTAGTAGGAAGAATAGCAAGAGAAGTTAAAACTTTAGTTGATATGGGCGTAGAAGTTGGCTTAGTTGTTGGTGGAGGAAACATATGGAGAGGTAGAACTGGCGAAGGTATGGATAGAACTACTGCAGACCATATGGGAATGTTAGCAACATGTATTAATGCATTAGCTTTACAAGATGCATTAGAAGGTATTGGTGTTATGACACGTGTTCAAACTGCTATAGAGATGAAAGAAATAGCTGAACCATTTATAAGAAGAAGAGCTGTTAGACACCTTGAAAAAGGAAGAGTTGTAATTTTTGGAGCAGGATCAGGAAACCCATATTTCTCAACTGATACTGCAGCAGCATTAAGAGCAGCAGAAATTGAAGCTGATGTTATATTATTAGCTAAAAATGTTGATGGTGTATATGATAAGGATCCAAATAAGTTTGCAGATGCTAAAAAATATGATAAACTTACTTATATGGAAGTAATCGAACAAGGATTACAAGTAATGGATACAACAGCGACTACATTATGTATGGACAATAATATTCCAATATTAGTCTTTGGTATAAGCGAAGAAGGAAATATTAAGAAAGTAATGGAAGGTCAAAAAATAGGTACAATTGTATCTAAATAATTAAGGAGGTATATATGATTAAGGACGTATTAAATACTGCAGAAAGCAAAATGAAAAAAACTATATCTGTATTAACATCAGATTTAACTACATTAAAAGCTGGTAGAGCTAACCCTAAGATGCTTGATAGAATTCAAGTTGAAGCTTATGGTGGATTATGTCCAATTGAACAAGTTGGAAACATATCTGCTCCAGAACCAAGAATGTTAGTTATAACTCCATGGGATAAATCTTTATTAAAGGATATAGAAAAAGCTATTTTAAAGTCAGATTTAGGAATTAACCCTTCTAATGATGGATCTATAATAAGATTATTAGTTCCAGAATTAACAGAAGAAACAAGAAAAAATCTTGTTAAAAATGTTAAAAAGCTTGGAGAAGATGCTAAAGTAGCAGTAAGATCTATTAGAAGAGATGCTAATGAAAAGATCAAAGCATTAAAGAAAGACGGACATATTTCAGAAGATGAAGTTAAAAAAGGTGAAGAATCTGTTCAAAAGAAAACAGATCAATATGTTAAAGAAATAGATTCACTAGTTGTAGCTAAGGAAAAAGAGATTATGTCAATTTAAAACCTGCTATTTAGCAGGTTTTTTTATTAACTGCAATTTTAAAATAAATTATAAATATATTTATATTATTAGTTTTAGGAAGGTTATTTAAAAAAAGTAGTTAAAAGTTTAAAATATCATTTGTTGAAGTGTGGAGGCTAAAAAATGTTAAGCTATTTTAAAGCAAATAAGAAAGAAGAAAAAACTAAGTTTGAATTAGATGCTGATAATATACCACAACATATAGCTATAATCATGGATGGTAATGGGAGATGGGCAAAAGCCAAAAACTTACCTAGAACTATGGGACATAAAGCTGGAGTTGAAACTATTAGAAGAGTTATAAAAGAAGCTGATAGACTTGGAGTAAAATATATTACACTATATGCTTTTTCAACTGAAAATTGGAAAAGGCCTAAAGATGAAGTTAATGCTTTAATGAAACTTTTAGTGCAATACTTAAGAAGCGAAGTTTCAGAATTGCATAGAAATAAAGTAGTTTTAAGAGTTTTAGGAGACATTACAGCTCTTGCAGATGAATGTAGAAAAGAAATTGAAGAATCTATAGAATTAACTAAAAATAATACTGGATTAGTATTGAATTTTGCCTTTAATTATGGTGGAAGAGATGAAATTATAAGGGCAGTAAAAAATGTTGTAGATGATGTTCAAGAAGGTAAAATAAATAAGGAAAATATAACGCAAGAATTATTTGCAAATTATTTATATACTAAAGATTCACCAGATCCAGATTTAATAATAAGACCATCAGGAGAACAAAGATTAAGTAATTTCTTATTATGGCAATGTGCTTATTCTGAATTTTGGTATTCAAATATAAATTGGCCAGATTTTTCAGAAAAGGATTTACAACAAGCTATATATGATTATCAAAATAGAGATAGGAGATTTGGTGGAGTATAATATAGGAGTTGGAATATGAAGGTTAATAGCAGATATATAGGTGCACTTGTACTTGCACCATTATTAATATTTGTACTTTTAGGGGGATTACCATTAAAATTATTTACTATAGCATTATCAGTATGTGGATTATATGAATTTTATCATGCATTAAGTACTAAGGAAATTAAGAGTATTCCAATAATAAGCTATGCTTTATTAATTGCTTATTATCTTCTTAATAATAACTTTGAATCTATGATGTATATTTTAGTAATAGCAATGGTATTATCTTTAATAATACCAATTATAGATTTAAAATATTCTTTTATGGATGTTTCAGTAACATTTTTAGGATTTGTTTATGTTGTAATTTTATTTAGCTTTATTCCATTAGTAAATTCTAAAATACATGGAGAATATTTAGTTTGGCTTATATTTATAGGTGCATGGCTTTCTGATACAGCTGCATATTATTTTGGAAAATACCTTGGAAAACATAAGTTATGTCCAAAAGTAAGCCCTAAAAAAACTATTGAAGGGTCTATAGGTGGTTTTTTAGGTGGAACACTTGGATGTGGAATTTTTGGAATAGTAGTAAGTAGCTATGTTCCAGAAGTTAGTGTTATTCATTTCTTTTTAATTGGTGCTTTATGTGGTATAATGGGTCAATTTGGTGATTTAGTTGCATCATCAATAAAGAGATATGTAGGTTTAAAAGATTATAGTAACTTAATTCCAGGGCATGGTGGAATATTAGACAGATTTGATTCAATATTATTTAATGCAGTAGTAGTATTTTATTATTTAACATTTATATTAGGAATTTAAAGTTAAAAGATACAATAGAAATTAAGCTATTGTATCTTTTTTTAAGTTATGATAAATTGTACAAATATATTTTAAAAATTTAAAACTATAAGATTAATTCAATAAATTAGGAGTGAAGGAATCCAATTTTTTATTTATACAAAATAAAGTTCACTAAAAGTAAATTACTTTGATAAATAAAAAATATTCTAAAAGATATATATAAATAATAAATTAGTAGTGTGGTAGAATATAATATTTTAAGTTAAGGAGAAAAAATGAGATTATATAAGGGATATAAAAAGCATTATCAATATCAAATATTAGTTAATTTATTATTATTATTATTTCTTTTTGTAATTTTAGCATTTGTAATAAAAAATTATTTTAAACCTTTTTTTATTATTATAGTTTTATTAATAATTAGCAATCCTATGTATGATTTAATAAAAAAGATAATTCAAAAAAAAGAAATTGCAGGAGCCTTAACTATTTTATTAATAAATGTATTGATGTTTTGTTTTATATTTTATTTTGGAAATTCAATTGTAGGATTAATTCAAAGTTTTTACATAAATCATATAAATGAATTAAAAGAATGGCTTAACACAATTAAAGTTATTTTTAATATAGATTTAGAAAAATTTATTCAAAATAATTATCAAGGTTTAACATCATTAACATTTAAAAGTGGACTTGCAGTAACTGGACAAGGAATAATATCATATGTTATTGCCAATATAACTGTGTATTTTATACTTGTTGATAAAAGGATATTTATAAAATTTTTAAATTTTATTTTACCCTATGATGTTATTGAAACTATAAGAATTAAAAAAAATAATTTAGGGGAAGTAATAAAAATTGAAATTAAATTAGTAATAATATGTATGATAATAACTATCGTGGGATTTAAAATATTAAATGTTCCAAGTGCAATATTTTTAGGTGTGATATGTGGTATTTTAGATATATTGCCATATGTAGGAACAATAATTGTATTTATTCCAATTATAATATACAATATAATAATGAAGAAATACTTATTAGTGGTTGGATTAATTGCTTTATATTTATTATTACAAATAATAAGAGAAGTATTAGAATTGAAATTTTTAAGTTCTAAATTAGATATTCATCCATTAGTAGTAATGTTATCTATGTATATAGGAGCAGAGATATTTGGAATAATAGGAATATTGATAGGTCCTATATACTGTTTAATAGCAAAAGATTTAATATATGAAGGAACATTATAGGAGGTATAAATGAAGAGTATTTCAATTTTAGGGGCAACAGGTTCTATAGGAACGCAAACTTTAGATGTAATTAGAAATTCAAAAGAAAGAATTAACCTTATAGGAATTACTGCAAATTCTTCCGTAGATAAAATTAAAGAAATAATACAAGAATTTAAGCCTAAATATGTAGGTATGATGGAAAGTAATTCTGCTAAAAAAATAAAGGAGTATTGTGATGAAAATTATCCTGAAATACAAGTTTTTAGTGGTATTGAAGGATTGATAAAAATTGCAACATTAGATGAAATTGATACGGTAGTAACTTCAGTTGTAGGAATGATAGGGCTAAAACCAACTATAGCCGCTATAGAAGCAAAGAAAGATATTGCTTTAGCTAATAAGGAAACTTTAGTTGTAGCTGGTGAACTTGTTATGAATAAAGCAAAAGAAAACAATGTTAAGATATTGCCTGTTGATTCAGAACATAGTGCAATTTTTCAAAGTTTAAGTGGATATGAAAATAAAGATATAAATAAAATAATATTAACTGCTTCAGGAGGTCCATTTAGAGGTAAAACTTTAGAGGACTTAAAAGATGTAACTGTAAAAGAAGCACTTAAGCATCCAAAATGGAATATGGGGCAAAAAATATCAATAGATTCAGCTAGTTTAATGAATAAGGGGTTAGAAGTTATAGAAGCACATTTCTTATTTGATAAGGATTATGACAATATTGAAGTTGTTGTTCATCCTCAAAGTATAATTCATTCAATGGTTGAATATAAAGATGCTAGTATTATAGCTCAAATGGGTACTCCAGATATGAGATTACCTATACAATATGCATTAAATTATCCTGAAAGAAAAGAAATGATTGCAAAACCACTTAATTTTTATGAAGTAGGATCATTAACTTTTGAAAAACCAGATTTAGAAACATTTAAATGCTTAAAATTTGCATATGAGGCAGGGAGAATTGGAGGATTAGCACCTACTATTTTAAATGGTGCAAATGAAGAAGCTGTTGCATTATTATTAGAAGAAAAAATAAAATTCTTACAAATATCAGAAATAATAGAAGAATGTATGATTGTGTTTAAAGATAATTATTATGATGAATTAACTTTAGAAAATATTGTTGAATTAGATGAAAAAGTAAAAAAATATATAAGAGAAAAATGGGCGTTAGGAGTGAATTAAGTGTATATTATAATGGCAATATTAGGCTTTAGTTTATTAATAATTGTTCATGAATTAGGACATTTTATTATGGCTAAGGTTAATGGAATTAAAGTAGAAGAATTTTCAATAGGAATGGGTCCAGAGATTTTTTCTAAAAAAGGAAAGGAAACTCAATATTCATTAAGGTTATTTCCTATAGGTGGATATGTAAAAATGCTTGGTGAAGAGGAAGTAAGTGATGATGAGAGAAGCTTTTCATCTAAGTCACCATTAAGAAGAATTACAGTTATTTTAGCTGGTGTTACAATGAATATTATTTTTGCAATTGTAGCATTTTCTATAATAATTAGTAATAGAGGATATACAGAAGCAAGAATAAGCAAATTAGAACCAAATACCCCTGCAATTGAATCAGGATTACAAGTTGGAGATAAAATATTAGCTATAGATGGTTCTAGAGTATTTACTACTACAGATGTATCAATGGGAATTCAGCTTTCTAAGGGAAAAACTGTTGATTTATTAGTAAATAGAAATGGAAAAAAAGAAAATATTAAAGTTACACCAAGATTAGTTGATCAAGATGGAACACAAAAGTATCAAGTAGGATTTTATTATACACCAGTAGAAAATCCAACAGTACTTGAATCTATTAAAGAATCATTCAATGAAACAATTTCTTTAGTAACACAAACATATAAAAGTTTAAAGATGATGGTTACAGGGAAAGTTAACTTTAAAACTGATGTAGGTGGACCAGTTACAATTATTAAGATGTCAGGTCAAGCAGCAAAGAATGGTTTAATGACATTGACATATTTCTTAGGATTCATTAGTATAAATTTAGCTGTATTTAATTTATTACCTTTCCCAGCACTTGATGGTGGATGGACAGTAATATTATTAATAGAGCTAATAACAAGAAGAAAGGTTCCAGATAAAATAGTTGGAGCTGCAAACTATATAGGGTTTATGATTTTAATTGGATTTATGATTGTAGTTACATTAAAAGATATATTATTCCCTATTAGTTTATAGGAGTGAGGAAATATGGAAAGAAAAATTACAAGAAAAGTTAAGGTTGGATCTGTTTATGTTGGTGGAGATTCACCAGTTTCAATTCAATCTATGACTAATACAGATACAAGAGATGTAGAAGCTACATTAGCACAAATAAGAGCACTTCATGTAGCTGGTTGTGAAATAATAAGATGTGCTGTTCCAGATATGGAAGCAGCACAAGCAATAAAGGATATTTGTGCAGGGTCACCAATGCCTGTAGTTGCCGATATACACTTTGATTATAGATTAGCATTAAAGTGTGTTGAAAATGGAATTAGTGCAATTAGAATTAATCCAGGAAACATTGGAAATATAGAAAGAGTAAAAGCTGTTACAGAAGCTTGTAAAGCTAAAAATATTCCAATAAGAATAGGTGTTAATTCTGGTTCTTTAGAAAAGGACATTTTAGAAAGGGATGGAAAACCTACTGCTAAGGGGCTAGTTGAATCAGCTTTAAGACATGTTAAGATTTTAGAAGAATTAAACTTTTATGATATAGTAATATCAATTAAATCTTCAGATGTACCTATGATGATTGAAGCTTATAGATTAATGAGCACAAAATGTAATTATCCATTACATTTAGGAGTTACTGAATCTGGTACTGTGTTTAGAGGAACTATAAAATCAACTCTTGGTATAGGAACTTTATTAGCAGAGGGAATTGGTGATACTATAAGAGTATCATTAACTAGTGATCCAATAGAAGAAATTAAGGTAGCAAAAGAAATGTTAATTGCTTTAGGTTTAAGAAAGCAAGGAATGACATTTGTATCTTGCCCTACATGTGGTAGAACACAAATAAACCTTATAAAAATTGCAGAAGAAGTAGAAAAGAGGCTTGAAAAGTGCAATAAAAATATTAAGGTTGCAGTTATGGGATGTGTTGTAAATGGACCAGGTGAAGCAAGGGAAGCTGATATTGGTATTGCTGGTGGAAAAGGTGAAGGATTAATCTTCAAAAAAGGTGAAATAATTAAAAAAGTTAAAGAAGAAGACCTTATAGAAGAATTAATGAAAGAAATAGAAAACTTATAATATTATAAAAAAAATTTTAATAAGGATAAATTAAGCTTAAAATCTTAATTTATCCTTATTTTTTATTAAATTAGAAAGTTAATTTATATAATATTTTAAGCTGTTCTACATATATTGTTAGTAAACTAGAATATTTAAAAAAAATGGAGTGATGTAAAGATGGATGATAATGCCCTGATATTGATTGTTGTTATTGCTATTCTTATTATTATGTCAGCATATTTTTCAGCAACAGAAACTGCTTTTTCTAGCTTGAATAAAATAAAATTAAAAAATTTAGCTGCAAATGGAAGTAAAAGAGCTGAAAATACAATAAATCTTGATAAAAAATTTGATAGTATACTTTCAACAATATTAATAGGCAATAATATAGTGAATATAGCATCAGCATCTATAGCAACTATAGTTTTTACTAAATATTATGGAGATGCAGGTGTAACAATATCAACAATCGTTATGACTATAGTTGTATTAATATTTGGGGAAATATCTCCAAAAAGTTTATCAAAAGAAAGTCCTGAAAAATTTGCAATGTTTTCTACACCAATATTAAAAATATTAATGATTATATTTACACCATTAAATTTTTTATTTGGATTATGGAAAAAGATGATGTCTAAGATAATAAAGGTTGAAGAAATACCAATAGAAGTTGAAGATGAATTATTAACAATGGTAGAAGAAGCTGAAATTAAAGGCGGTATAGATGAACATGAAAGCAAATTAATTCGTTCAGCTATAGAGTTTAATGATTTAGATGCAGATCAAATCTTAACTTCTAGGGTGGACATGATTTCAATACCAAAGGAAACTACAATGGAGGATGTTAGAAAGGTTTTTAAGGAAAATAAGTTTTCCAGAATTCCTGTTTATGAAAATAATATAGACAATATAATTGGAGTAATTCATGAAAAAGATTTTTATGATGCATTAGATGAAAAAAAAGAAAATATTGATAGTATTATAAAGCCGATTTTATATGTAACATCAAATACTAAAATTTCAGAGCTTTTAAAAAAGTTTCAATATATTAAAAATCATATGGCAGTAGTTATAGATGAATTTGGGGGAACTATGGGGATTATAACACTTGAAGATGTATTAGAAGAACTAGTAGGAGAAATATGGGATGAACATGATGAAGTTGTAGAATATTTTAAGAAATTAGATGAAGGAAAGTATAATGTTATGTGCAGTGTTTCTTTATCAGATTTTTTTGAAGAATTTAATATGAAAGAAGAAATAGATGATTTTGAAGTACAAACTGTTAATGGATGGATTATAAAAGAATTTGGATATTTACCTAGTATAGGAGAAAGTTTTATATATAAGAATTTAAAAATTTCTATTTCTAAAATTGGAGATAGAAAGATAGAGGAAGTGATAGTTGAAAAGCTTAATGAACAAGTAGTTTAATTAAAATTAAAAAAAAGTAAAATACAATTGAGCATATTATAACTTATCAAAATTAAATTTTAATGGGGCTGTCGCACTAAAACTTTTATACACAATATATTGTTTTAAAAAATAAAAATTAATACAATATATTGTAGTATTTATTCTTAATGCGACATCCCCATTAAACTATAATGGAAAGTAAATTAACTATATGTTACAATATGTAATAGTTTAATAAAAATGGTAAAGGGTGAGGATGAAATGAATAAAGAAAATGAAAACAAAGTAACATTATCTACTGAAAGATTAGTATTAAGAGAATTTAATGAAAAGGATTTTTCAGCAGTTCATGCATATGCTTCTGATAAAGAAAATATAAAATATATGATATGGGGGTAAGGGATGAGAGTTGAGTTGAAGAGGGGTACATTAAATGATTTATTTACCCTTAAGGAGTTAGTATCTATGAATTATATAGATACTTGTGATAAAGACATTACACAAGCTTATATTACAGAATATATAGATAAAACTTTTACTATACCAAAGTTAAGTAAGGAACTTACAAGAGAAGATTCATTATTTTACCTTATGTATGTTGATAAAAAGTTAGTTGGATACACTAAATTAAATAAATATGAAGCACAGTTAGATATTAAGTCTCCAAAGTCATTAGAAATAGAAAAAATATATATTTTAAAGGATTATCAAAGTAAAGGATTAGGTAAAACTTTATTAAATGAAATAATTAGAATTGCAAAAAATGATAATAAGGAATTTATATGGAGCGGGGTATTAGAGAAAAATAAAAATGCAATTTCATTTTATAATAAAAATGGTTTTAAACAAATTGGAAGGTTTCCATTTAAGGTAGAAAACTATATTAAAACAGGCTTTATAATGCAAAGAGATATAAAGTAATATAGAAATAAGCTTTTGAAAAAATAAAAAAAGATATAATTAAAAATTAAAATATGAAAAGCTCCAAATTTAAAATTTGGAGTTTTTTTAATATAAATGGGATATATAAATAGATAAGGATTATAATAAACAATAATTATAATATTAATTTGGAAAGGTGGTTAAGGTATGGTTGATATATGTTTATTAGGATGTGGTGGAGGAATGCCAATGCCATTTAGAAGTTTATCATCAACAATTTTAAATTTTAAAGGTAGAAAAATTCTTATTGATTGTGGAGAAGGAACGCAAGTATCTATGAAAATTGCAGGAACAGGATTTAAAGATATAGATTTAATTTGCATAACTCATTGTCATGGAGATCATATTGTTGGACTTCCAGGTCTTTTAGCAACTATAGGAAATAGCGGAAGAATACAACCCTTAACTATAATAGGGCCAAGTGGAATTACGGAGGTAGTAAATGGGCTTAGGGTAATTGCTAAATATTTACCTTATGAAATAAATATAATTGAAAATCCAAAAGAAGTTAAATTTGATATAAATAAAGAAAAATTAGAATTATCAAAGGAAAATGGTCAATTAATATTAAGCTGTTTAGAGGTTGAACATTCATCGCCATGTTTAGGATATAGCTTTTATTTTAAGAGAGATAGAAAGTTTTCACTTGAAAAAGCTGAAGAAAATAATGTGCCTAAAGTTTTATGGAATAAGCTTCAAAAGGGAAATAATGAAAAAATAATTTATGATGGTAAAACTTATAAAAAAGAAATGGTACTTGGTGAAGAAAGAAGAGGAATAAAATTAAGCTTAATTACTGACACTAGACCTTTAAAGGATATAATAACATTTATAAAAGATAGCGATTTATTTATTTGTGAAGGAACTTATGGTGATGATGCAGACATTGAAAAGGCAATTAAGAATAAACATATGACCTTTAGAGAAGCTGCATTGCTTGCAAAGGAAGGAAGGTGTAAAGAAATGCTATTAACTCACTTTTCTCCATCTATGATTGAGCCAAAGGAATATGAAGAAAATGCAAAAAGCATTTTTGAAAATACAATTATAGGTGAAGATAGGATGAAAAAAGAATTAGCGTTTAAATAGTTAGCAGTTTTTAGTTAGTAGTTTGTAGTTTGGGTATAAATTCAGCTTAGTATGTGTAATACTTTGATTTTGAATAGGAGTAGGTTCATTTATTAATTCCTAAATTTTTAAAATTCATATTAACTTACCTTTTATCTTTCATCTAAAGTTTTATCTCATTATAACATTCATATATGTTAAGTGAAAAGCAAGATTGTTACAAATATAAAAATATTAAGGTATAATTTGTAATAAACAAACAAATTTTTAATATAAATACAATAATATTAGGAAACTATCTAATTTTGTAGTAAAATAGTAATTAAGGAATAAATTTGATATTAAGATAAAAGTATATTATAAATTTATATAGGAAAAGAGGTCAAAAGTTATGCTAAATGAAATCAACATAAAATTAAAAAAGTTAAAGAATGATGTTTCTTTAAAAAGTACATTAAATTGTGATATAGAAATGTTAGATAATAATTTAAACAAAGAAGAAAAAGAATTAAGATATTTAGAAAGACAATTAAATAAAGAAAAAAAACAAATGGATGATTTGAACAAGCTATCTATTTCTAATATATTTACATCTATATTTAAAAATAAAAAAAGTAAAAAAGAAAATCAAGAAAAAGAATATCTTGATGCAAAGGTAAAGTATGAAAAACAATTATTAATAGTAAATTCATTAAGAGAAAAAATAAAAATTAAAAGAAATGAACTTGATAAAATAGAAAATTGTGAAGAAGAATATGATAAATTAATGGACGAAAAAATAAATGTTCTTAAATTACAAGGAGATTATTTTACTAAAGAAAAAATAAGGCTTTTAGATGAAAAATTAAATGAATATTTAAAAATAAATGAAGATATTAGAAAAACACATAAGATTGGAAAAAATTTATTAGAAGAAGTTAAATTAGCAAAGCATGATTTAGAATGGTCAAAAAAATGGGGGAAGGTTGATATGGTAGCTAAAGATTCAATGTCTTCTATAGCTAAACAAAATAAAATAAGAAAGGTAAAATTAAAATTTGAAAATATAGAAAAATTAATAAATCAATTTAATAAGGAATTAGAAGATATAAAAATAAATAATTTAGAGTTTTCTAATATTACTTTTGCAATGGATATATTTTTTGATAACATATTTACTGATATTTCTGTACAAAGACAAATTAATGATTCAATAGAAGATATTGAAAGATTAGAAGATAAAGTTCAAAATATTTTATATAAATTGCAAATAAAAAATGAAGAAGTTATAAAAAAAATAAATAATGTAAAAAATGATTATATTTCATTTGTAGAGGAAGCAAGTTAAAGAAAGTTAATGCTATTTAAGTTAAATTTTAAATAGCATTAACTTTTTACTATTTTATCATTTAATTTAACATGTTTAAGAAGTAAAAATTTGTGCTATAATAATGTAGTTAAAAAATTATAAACACAGGGGGAAAAGGATTGAGTAAAGATATTATAAAAAAATTAACCCTTGAAATAAATAAGCATGAGAGTTTAGAGGATAAAGAACTTAAAATAATTAAGTTCCAGCTTTTAAGAAAAAGTATGATTTTAAAAGTTGTTTTAAGAGGTAAAGAAAAATTAACTCATGAAGAGGAAGAGTTAATAAAAAAGATTATTTGTAAGACTTTAATGATAAGAATTACAGTAGAAATAGTATTTTATAGAGATGCATCGGATATTTCTTTAGAGGAAGTAATAGAAAATCATTGGATTGAATGTATTTCAAGTACTATAAAAAATACACCTTTATGTAAAAGTCTTTTATTAAATTGTAAAAGGGAAATTAAGGATAATAAAGTTATCATATATAATGGATATGATAAATTAACAGAGCATTTAAAAGGAAAAAATGGAGAAAAATCACTAGAAGATACTGTAAAAACTGTGTTTGGAATTTCTTGTAGGTTTGAATTAAAGTTTGAGCCTGAAATGGAAGTAACAATAGATTTTGAAGCAAGAAAAAAAGAAGAAAAAGAATTGTTAAGTAAGGCAATGAAAGCAAGAGCACAAGAAGTAACGAAAAGTGTTACTGGTAATAAGTCTATAGAGAAAAGGCAAGCTGAAAAGAAACCTTATGAAAAAAGAGAAAATATTTATAAAAGAGAACAAAAAGCTGAAAATGCTATTTATGGAAGAAATATTTCTATTGAAGAAACTCCAATTAATGAAATAAATGAAAGATCAGGGTATGTTGCAGTTTTAGGAGAGGTATTTAAAGTAGATACAATGGAAACTAAAACAGGAAAGATAATTTTAACATTTTATATTACAGATTATACTAGTTCAATAACTGTAAAATGTTTCTTAAAGCCTCAGGAAAAAGATGAAGTTCTTGAAAATGTTAAAAAAGGACTTTATTGTAAAGTAAGAGGAGAAGCAATATATGATACTTATCAAAGAGAAGTTGTAATCATGGGAAGAGACATCTTAAAGATGAAAAAAGTAGAAAAAGTAGATTCAGTAGATGAAAAGAGAGTTGAACTTCATTGTCATACTACAATGAGTACAATGGATGGAGTTACACCAGTTTCTAAAATAGTTGAAAGGGCTGCAAAATGGGGGCATCCTGCTATAGCAATTACAGACCATGGAGGGGTTCAAGCTTTCCCAGATGCTCAAATAGCTGCAAAGAAAAATAAAATTAAGGTTCTTTATGGAGTTGAGGGATATTTAGTGGATGATGGAGTACCATTAGCATTAAATGAAAAAGGACAAAATTTAAATGATACCTATGTTGTATTTGATTTAGAAACAACAGGTTTTTCATCTAAAAATGATAAGATTATTGAAATTGGGGCTGTGAAAATTAAAAATGGAGAAATAATAGGTAACTTTAGTGAATTTGTTAATCCAAAAAGACCAATACCATATAAGATAATAGAACTTACAGGTATTAATGATGATATGGTTAGAAATGCAGAAACAATTGAAGAAATACTACCAAAGTTTTTAGAGTTTATTGGTGATAGTGTAGTTGTTGCACATAATGCTTCATTTGACTGTAGTTTTATTTCGAAAAATTGTAATGACTTAGGATTAACTTTTGAACCAACTATAGTTGATACCGTACCTTTATGTAGATTTTTATATCCAGAATTAAAATCTGTTAAGCTAAATATAGTTGCAAAGCATTTAGGAGTTAAGCTTGAAAGCCATCATAGGGCTGTAGATGATGCAAAGGCAACAGGAGATATATTACTTGAATGTATTAAAAAAACTAAAGAAGAAATGCAAATTGATACATTGGCAGAATTAAATAAGATTTTTTTAGAAAAGGTAGATATAAAAAAATTACCAACTTATCACATAATTATATTAGCAAAAACTCAAGCTGGAATAAGAAATCTTTATAAACTAGTATCAGAAGCCCATATAGATAATTTCTTTAGAAGACCTAGAACTAAAAAGTCAAGACTTATGGAAATGAGAGAGGGACTTATAATAGGTGGAGCTTGTGAAGCAGGAGAAATTTACAGAGCAATTATAGGTGGAAAAAGTGATGAGGAAGTAAAAGACATAATGAGATTTTATGATTATGCTGAAATTCAACCTATTGGAAATAATGCATATATGATTGAAAAAGGTTCTGTTAAGGATGAAGATGAGCTTAAAGATATAAATAGAAAAATATATAACTTAGCAAAGGAAATAAATAAACCTACTGTTGCAACATGTGATGTTCATTTTTTGGACCCTCATGATGAGGCTTTTAGAAGAATCATAATGGCAGGACAGGGATTTGGTGATGCTGATAATCAAGCACCTCTTTATCTAAGAACTACAGAAGAAATGTTAAAGGAATTTGCTTATTTAGGAGAAGAAATTGCAAGGGAAGTAGTGATTAAGAATCCAAATTATATTGCAAATTCTATTGATGATAATTTAAAGCCAATTCCAGATGAAACTTATCCACCTAAAATTGAGGGTGCAGATGATGATATAAGAAATATGACAATGAATAAGGTGCATTCAATTTATGGTAATCCTTTGCCAGAAGTTGTCCAAAAAAGATTAGATAAAGAATTAAACTCAATTATAAATAATGGTTATGCTGTGTTATATCTAATTGCACAAAAACTTGTTGCTAAGTCATATTCTGATGGATATTTAGTAGGTTCGAGAGGATCTGTTGGTTCTTCATTTGTTGCAACTATGTCAGATATAACAGAGGTTAATGGACTTCCACCTCATTATGTATGTCCAAAGTGTAAAAAATCACACTTTTTCTTAGATGGGTCTGTAAGCTCAGGAGCTGACTTAGAAGATAAGGAGTGTCCAGATTGTGGTGTTCCTTATATTAAGGATGGTCATGATATTCCATTTGAAACCTTCTTAGGATTTGAAGGTGATAAGGAACCAGATATAGACTTAAATTTCTCTGGTGATAACCAAGGAGATATTCATAAATATACAGAAGTTTTATTTGGAAAAGGATATGTATTTAAAGCTGGGACAATTGGTACTGTAGCAGAAAAAACAGCATATGGATTTGTTAAAAAGTATTTAGATCAAAAGGGACTTGTAGTATCGCAAGCAGAAATTGAAAGATTAACTATTGGATGCACAGGAATAAAAAGAACTACTGGTCAGCATCCAGGGGGAATTATGGTTGTGCCTAATTATACTGATGTGTATAATTTTACGCCAATTCAAAGACCAGCAGATGATTCAACATCTGATGTTACAACAACTCACTTTGATTACCATTCTATTTCAGGTAGACTTCTTAAGCTAGATATTCTAGGACACGACGATCCGACAGTACTTAGAATGTTACAAGATATAACAGGATTAGATCCTAAAACTATACCTCTTAATGACAAGAAGGTACTGTCTTTATTTACATCTCCAGAAGCCTTAGGAGTTACAAAAGCAGAATTAGAATGTGAAGTTGGCTCTTATGGATTACCGGAGTTTGGAACTAAGTTTGTTCGTCAAATGTTAGTTGATACTCAACCACAAACTTTTTCAGATTTAGTTAGAATATCTGGTTTATCACATGGTACTGACGTTTGGTTAAATAATGCTCAATATTTCATTAAGGAAGGATATACTACCTTAAGAGATTGTATTGCAACAAGAGATGATATCATGGTTTACCTTATGTACAAGGGGGTTGCACCCAAAACCGCCTTTACAATAATGGAAAGTGTAAGAAAAGGTAAGGGATTAACAGAAGAATTTGAAAAAACAATGAAGGAAAATAATGTTGAAGATTGGTATATAGAAAGTTGTAAAAGAATTAAATACATGTTCCCTAAAGGTCATGCTGTTGCATATGTTATGATGGCTGTTAGAGTAGCATATTATAAGGTATATTATCCTTTAGCATATTATGCAACATATTTTACAGTAAGAGGTGCTGATGATTTTGATGCAGACTTAATTTGTAAGGGAGAAACTGCAGTTCATGCAAGACTTCAAGAATTATATGAACTTGGAAATCAAGCAACTGTAAAAGATAAGGGGTTAATAACTGTATTAGAACTTTCTTTTGAAATGTATAAAAGAGGATTTAAAATGCTAAAAGTAGATTTATATGAATCGCATGCAACAAAATTCTTAATTGTAGATAATGCATTAAGACCACCTTTAAGTTCATTACAAGGGGTTGGAGTGAATGCAGCAAAATCTATTGCAGAAGCAAGAAAAGATGGAGAATTTATTTCAAAAGAAGATTTAAGATTAAGATCAAAGGTATCAAAGACTGTAATTGAAACATTAAGTAATCATGGATGTTTAGAAGGAATGTCTGAAACTAATCAATTATCATTATTTTAATATTTTAAAATAAAAAAGACTTATTATTAAATGAGAAAATGTATCTTTATATAAGGATATAATGGTATTTTAAAATCATTTAATAATTTGTTTTTTTTTATTATTTAGTAATATTATATAGTTAATTTACTAAGGGAAGTTATTAAATTATAACTTTTTCTATATTGCTTAAATTTATATTATAATAATGAAAAAACATTGTAATTAGAACAAATATTAATTTATTATCATAGGATATATTTAAGTAATAATTAAAGGAGATTAAAGTGAGCTATAATTCAATTTATGATATCATAGGATTGCACAATGAGGTAAATAGGTTAGAAACTCAAGCAAAATTAGGATGGAATAAAGAATTTAGAACATTAAAATGGTTAGGATTAAGAGATGGAATGAAAATATTAGATGTTGGAGCAGGTCCTGGAGCTTATACAGAACTTTTATTAGAAAATTTACCCAATAGTAAAATAACAGCTTTAGAAATAGATAAAAACCTATTATCAATAGCTAAAGATAGATTATGTGAATATCCAAAAGAAAGATTAAGCTTTAAATATGGTTCAATAAATAATTCTGGACTAAAAGAAAATTCTTTTGATTTTGTTATTTGTAGATTTGTGTTTCAGCATTTAGAAAAACCATTAACAGGAGCAAGAGAAATTTATAAAGTTTTAAAGCCAGGGGGAATAGTTGCAATTATTGATTCAGATAGGGGTATGTATGGAGTTAGTGACCCAGATATATTATTTAAAAGTGGAAGAGGATTTATTACTCAAATAGAAAAAAGGACAAGGTGGAATAGGGAAGTAGGCAGAAAGCTTATAAAAATTTTAAAATATGAAGGTTTTGATAAATTAGATTTTGAGGCAGTAACAATTCATAGTGACTTGGTAGGTATAAAAAATATTATTGGATATCAAGAGGTTCCACCTGAATTAATAAAAATTGTAAGCAGAAATAATCCAAGATTAGGAAGAATAATGAGGTTATGTTGTGATAAAAATGAAAGGGAAAATTGTACTATAATTTTTCTAAATTTAATAGCAAAAGGGCAAAAGCCAATTATAACATAAAATAAAGGGGATGTCGCATTAAGAATAAATACTACAATATATTGTGTTTATTTTTATTTTGTAAAATAATATATTGTGTATAAAATTTTTAGTGCGACAGCCCCATTACTAGTTGTACCACCACTTAGATATAGAATTTTTTTTAGGATAATTAAAGTTTTGTGTATTTTTAATTAAAGTTTTATTATTATATAAATTAATACAATTAAAAGATAAATTTATAAATAATAATGGGATAATAAAAAATATTTTTTTCATCATAACCTCCTTAAAAATAAAATATTATATTAATAATATCCCACATATTTATATTAAATATTTATATGATAAAAGCTCAGTATAAAAATATAAATTAATACTGAGCTTTTATTTATGTTCTAAAATCAAATTTTGTAGAACATCTTTTACAAGTAACGACTATGTTTCCTTTTTTTCTTGGAAGTCTTAATTTTTGTTTGCAGTTAGGACAAGTAGTTATTTTATAATTACGAAATTCATTAAATTTATGTTTTATATTGTTAAATAAGATAACAAAGTTATTTAAATCATAATTTTGTAAATTATAAGGTATAGATTTACCGAACTTATTTAATAATTTATTTGTATATGTATAAAATACATTATATTCTTCTTTTCTTTTATAAATCTTCTTTGAAAATGCTCTGTAAATAGCATAAATTAATATTAATAATCCTAAAATTCTTGTTATATCAAAAACATTAAGTATAAAAGATAATAAAATAAGTACTATAGATAATAAATCAAATCCATAAGTGCCTTTTAAAAAATCCATTTAATCACTCCTAAAAAATATAAATTTTATGATAATTATAATATAAATTAAATGCTTGTACAATTTAAAATATAATAATAAATAATGAATAAAAAATTAATAATAGGAAAATATAAAAGTGTAGTCAGTTAGTTACAAAGTAACTGATGATGATTATGGGGCGTTGCAGTAAAAAATGCAACGTCTTTTGTTTTTATAATTTGGTTTTTAAATATAAAAATATTAATAATTGAATTATTAATATTAAAGGAAAACCTAAAGTAAATTTTAAGTGTTTAGTCTTATGTCTAAAAGTATATATTCCTAGTATTTCACCTAAACTTCCACCTAAAATACATAAGATAAAAAAAGATTTTTCACTAATTCTCCATTTATGTAATATAGCTCTTTTTTTATCAACATACATTAAAATAAACGATAGTAAATTTATTAATAAAAAATATATAAATATTAATTTCATATAATCTCCTAAAAATAAAAAACACTGATTTTTAATTCAGCGTTTTAATAAAGTTATTTTTCTTCACCTTTAATTAATCTTACTATATTAGCCTTATGTCTCCAAAAAACAAGTAAACAAGCAAATAACGTTGCATAAACATAATATTTATCATAACCAAGTAGCAATGTAGATAAAAATAATGTTACACCTGCTGCTAATGAGCGTATTGAAACTATTTTAGTAAATAATTTTAAACCAAAAAATATAATTGCTGTAATTATAAAAGGAATAGGTACAACAATCATAAATGCTGCAGCTGAAGTAGCAACACCTTTACCACCTTTAAATTTTAGAAAAATAGTATAGTTATGACCTAAGATAGCTGCTATAGCAACCAATGATAAACTTAAACTTTCATTAGTGTTTAAAATGTGTGTCCAAATCAAAATTCTTGTTAATAATACGGGAATTATAGCTTTTAGCATATCACAAATAGCAGTAATTTTTGAAAGTTTTTCTCCAGCAATTCTTTTAACATTTGTTGCCCCTATATTTCCACTTCCATAATCTCTAACATCTTTATTAAGCTTTTTCTTTACTAAAATATATCCAGTAGGAATTGATCCCATAAGATAAGAAAAAACGATTAGTAATGGTAACATGGATACCTCCTCAATATATATATTTACATAAATATAATATTTAAGAATGTTAAAATATGCAAGAGATATTTGGTGATTTTAAACTTACATATAAATAGTGCAATAAATTTTTTAATAATTTAATATATTCAAAGAATATTACTTTTAGTTAATTTAGAAATATTTAAATAATATTGATAATTAGTTTAATATAATTCATAAGAAAATGATAAACATAAAATTAAGATATTTAGGAAAATATAAATTATATAATTGCGGCAGAAAACCTAAGGAAAAAATTTATAACAATATAAAATACTAGAAAAATAAGAAAAAATGTGAATAAAGCGAGAAAAAGCTACTAAAATCTTGAATTATAAAAGTAAAAATGTTGACAAATATTATTAAGTTGTCGTATTCTGTAAAAGTGTGAAATTTTATTTTAACATTTTATTGTATTAAAAAAAGTATGAGGTGAATTATCAATGGGAATAAGACTAGAAAATCTAGTTGTAAAATTTGGAGATTTTAACGCAATTAATAATGTTACGTTACAAATACCAAAAGGAAAATTAGTTTCATTATTAGGTCCGTCAGGTTCAGGGAAATCAACTACATTATTTACGATTTCTGGAATACATAAACCTTTTAGTGGGAAAATATTTTTTGGGGATAAGGATGTAACAGGATTAGAACCAGAAGAACTTGGAATAGGGCTTGTTTTCCAAAACTATGCACTATATCCACACATGACAGTAAGAGAAAACATAATGTTCCCTTTAAAGAATTTAAAGTGGAACAAAGAAGAAGCTGAAAAGAGAGTAATAGAAGTTGCTGAAATAGTAAAAATAGCTAATCAGTTAGATAAAAAACCAGCTCAACTTTCAGGGGGACAACAACAAAGAGTTGCAATTGCAAGAGCTTTAGCTAAAAAGCCAGATATTCTTCTTTTAGATGAACCATTATCTAACTTAGATACAAAGTTAAGAGTTGAAACAAGACAAGAAATAAGAAGAATTCAAAAAGAAACTGGTGTTACAGCTATATTCGTAACACACGATCAAGAAGAAGCAATGTGTATTTCTGATGAAATAGTATTAATGAAAGATGGAGCAATCCAACAAGTTTCTTCACCAACAGATATCTATATGAATCCTATTAATAAATTTGTTGCTTCTTTCATAGGAAGTCCAGAAATGAACTTTATTAATGTTGATTTAAAAGATGGAGTTGGTACTTTAGATACTTTAACTATGGAAAATTTACCAAAGAATAAGAATAAAGCAATTATTGGAGTAAGAGCAGAAGATTTTGAGGTAGCAGAAAAAGGTCTTAATACTAAAGTTGTTACAGTAGAAATATTAGGTAGAGAAAGATTATTAACATTAGAGCATGCGGGAAAAGAATATAAGATGCTAGTTGATAAAGAATTCTTTATAGATGAAGGAGCACAATTAACAATCAGACCTAAGGCTGGAAAGTGTTATGTTTTTGATGCTGAAAGTGAGGAGTTCATAACAAAATGTTAAAGAAAAATAGAAAAGGATATTTATATTTACTACCTGCACTTATTATACTTAGTGTTTTTGTATTTTATCCTATAATAAACACTATTATTTTTAGTTTTGATGAAACTAAGGCTAAGGGATTTGTTTTTGGTTTTGGATCTTATAAATACTTATTCCAAGATAAAAGATTTTTACAATCTTTATTAAACACTGTGATATATGCAGCAATAGTACCAGCATTATCAGTATTTATTTCACTTTTACTTGCAAATGCACTTGTAAGTATTAAAAATGAAAAGGTTAGAGGGATATTCCAAAGTATATACTTCTTACCATATGTAACATCTCTTGTTGCAATAGGGATAGTATGGTCATGGTTATTTAATTCAGAATATGGAATAATAAATTTCTTTTTGGAAAAGATAGGTATTAACCCTATAAACTGGTTAAGTGATCCTAAATATGCAATGGTAGCATTAATAATATTTGCTGTTTGGAAAAGTTTGGCGTTTAATACTTTAATATTAACAACAGGGATTGCATCAATTAATCCTCAATATTATCAAGCAGCTAAGATTGACCAAGCAACTAGTGGAACAATATTTAGACAAATTACAGTTAAGTTAGTTTCACCTATGATTGCATATACATACGTTATTAGTTTAATTGCTTCATTTAAGGTTTATACTGAAGTATATGTTCTTTTTGGAGGGCGTACATTAGATGGAGCAGTATCAACTGTAGTTAGATATATAATAGACAGATTCTATGGGGATCAAGATTTTCCATTAGCATTTTCAGCTTCAGTTGTTCTTTTAGTTATTATATTAACAGTAACTTTAGTTCAAAAAACTGTTGCACGTAATAAGATTCATTACTAAGAGGTGTAAAAATGAAAACTACAAATAATATAAAAGCAGCCATTAAATACTTCTTATTAGTTGCCTTTGCTATTGTAACGCTATTTCCATTTTATTGGATGATAGCATCTTCATTAAAATCAAGCTTTGAAGTTATTCAAACACCACCAACAATGGTACCGGATAAATTCATGTGGAGTAATTTTAGTACTGCATTATCAATGGCTCCTTTTGGAAGATATTTTATAAATACTATAATAGTTACAGCATTAAGTATAGTTACTACTGTAGTAGTTGCTATTTTATCAGCATTTGCTTTTTCACATCTTGAGTTTAAGGGAAGAGATTTAATATTTTCAATTTTCTTAGCATCAATGATGATTCCAGGAGAAGTACTTATTGTAACAAACTTTAAAACTATTTCAACACTAAAAATGATAGATAGTTATAGTGCTTTATTTGTGCCATATATGGCAAATGTATTATATATATACATGCTTAGAGAATTCTTTTTAAAGATTCCAAAACAGCTTTATTATGCTGCGAAGGTTGATGGAGCAAGTGATTGGAAATTTTTATGGCAAATAGTTGTGCCTATGGCAAAACCATCAATAATAACAATTTGTATATTAGTTGGTATAAATTCATGGAATGCATTCTTATGGCCTTTATTAGTTACTAATAGTGATAATATGAGACTTCTTGCAAATGGATTAACAGCATTCCAATCAGATGTAGGAAGCAGATATGAATTATTAATGGCAGCATCAACAATAATAACAATGCCAATAGTTATAGTTTATTTATTCTTACACAAGAAAATTATGAATGGTATATCAATTGGGGGGACTAAGGGATAACCAAAATTAGATTTTTAAGAAAAATATATTTTGAAAGATTAAATATTAATAAATTAATTATCTTATGTACTAGCAATTATATTTTGATAATTTAAATAAAGACTAATTTTTGTCTTTCAAATATATTTTCTTATAAATAAATATATATAAGGTTTTAGAGGTGAAAACAATGAAAAAAAGATTATTAGCATCTTTAATGGCTGCAACAGTTGCAGTTACAACATTAACTGGATGCGGAAAAACTGATTCATCAAAAAGTTCAGAAATAGTTACTGAATTAACAGGACCAGTTTCAATTGAAATGTGGCACTATATGACTGGTAAACAATCTGAAGTATTACAAAGTATAGTTGATGATTTCAATGCAAACAATGGGAAAGGAATAACAGTTACTGCTTTAAGCCAAGGAGCAATTCCTGACTTAAACAAAAAGATAATAGCAGCATCACAATCAAATACATTACCTGCAATAGTTAATATTTATCCAGATGCAGCAACAGGATTAATTAACGATAAAAAAATTGTTAATTTAAGTTCATATATAAATGATGACACAGTAGGAATGAAAGATGATATAAAAAATGACTTTATACCAGATTTCACTAAAGAATTATCTCAATGGGGAGAAAATAAAGTTTACGGATTACCAATGACTAAATCAACTGAAGTTCTATATGTTAATAAAAACCTATTAGAACAATTAGGTTACACTACAGATGATTTAAAAGATTTAACGTTTGAAAAGTTAGCTGAAATTTCTCAAAAAGCTTATGATGAATTGGGAATAGCTGGATTTGGATTTGATTCATCATCAAATGCCTTTATTTCTACTTTAAAAGAAGATGGTAAAGATTTCGTTCAAATGGATGGAAAGATAAATATTCAAAATGATTGGGCTAAAAAGTTCATGCAATTCTTTAGAGAAAAGACTCAAAGTGGAGCATTTAGAGTTGTTGGAGAAGACAAGTTCTTATCAGGGCCATTTTCAAATCAAAAGATATTATCTTACCAAGGTTCATCAGCTGGATTTGCACATATAAATAACAATGATGAATTTGAAATTGCTGTTGCGGAAGTTCCTCACTTTGAAGGAAAAGATAAAGCTATAATACAACAAGGGGCTTCTTTATTTATTACAAACAATGTATCTGCAGAACAACAATATGCAGCATATGAATTTATAAAGTTTGCTACAAATACTGAAAATACAGCGAAGTTTGCTACATCTACTGGATATTTACCAGTAAGAAAATCAGCTCAAGATACTGATACAGTAAAAAATCTTTTAGCTGACTCTACTTCTTTATTTGGTAAGATTTATAATGTAGCATCAGAATCTTTAAAATTTGCTTATTTTACACCAGCAATAAACAATGCTCAATCAGCTAGAAGTGTTGCTGAAGAAAAATATGCATCATATGTTACAGGAACATCAGATGATGTTGATGCAATGTTAAAAGAAATGAATGCACAAGTTGAAACTTCTATAAGTCGTCAATAAAATAATTTTTAAATTCTACCCTACTTATTATAAGTAGGGTATTTTTTATTTTAAATATTATTAGTATAATATAGTTGTAAATTAAGGAGGTTAATATTAATGAAAGAAAAATTAATGAAAGATATAATAAATAAAATTGAAGAGTATGATACTATTGCAATATATAGACATGTATTTCCAGATCCAGATTCATATGGTTCACAAACAGCATTAAAAAGTATAATTAATAATACATATCCAAATAAGAAGGTTGTAATTTTAGGAGAGCATTCTAAAAATTTAGAATACATAAACAAAATGGATGAAGAAATTGAATTAGATGAAAATTCATTAGCTATTATTGTAGATGTAGCAAACAAAGAAAGAGTTGATAATCAAAGTTTTAATAAATGTGGTTATATTATAAAAATAGATCATCATAAACCTTTTGATGAACCTTTTGAGCATTTAACTTTTGTTGATACAAATTATTCTTCATGTAGTGAAATGATTTTAGATTTATATTTAAGTAATTCAGATAAGCTTAAAATAGATGAAAAAGGAAGAAAAGCAATATATACAGGGATTGTTGGAGATACAGGAAGATTTGCATATATAGAAGATCCTACTGAATTATTTAAAAAATTATCTAATATAACTTATGGTCTTGAAACAAAGGATATTTATGCAAATATGTATAGACGTGAAGAAAAAGAGTTAAAATTTTTAGGATATATATATAGCAATTATAAAACTACGGAAAATGGATTAGCATATTTAAAGGTTCCTAAAGAAGTTGTAAGAGAATTTGAATTAGAAACTATTAGGGCTGCTAGAATGGTTAATGCTCTTCAAGATACAGCTGGTATAATAAATTGGAACTTCTTTGTTGAAAAAGATGAAGATGGAATTTTATGTGAATTTAGATCTAATGGGCCTAAGGTTAATGATATTGCAGCAAGCTTTGGGGGTGGCGGTCATATGTTGGCAGCAGGAGCAACATTAGCTAATTGGGAAAAGGTAGATGAAATAATTAAAGCATTTGATGAAAATTGCAAAGAATATAAAAAAAGCAATTAAATATTTATAATAAAGATACCTAAAGACAAAATTATAAAAATGTCTTTAGGTATCTTTTTGTGTAAAAAAATATTTCAAATGAGTAATAATATGGTATAATTAATATGTATTTTACTTAATTAGTAATTAATTACAAATTAAGCGAAGTATAATTTGGTTTAAAGAGTGTTTATATTTAATTTATATGGAAGTTAAATATAAAAAAGAGAAAAGGAGATTTGTGGGAGGAGCAATATGGCAAGATTTACATTACCAAGAGATATTTATCATGGAAAGGGAAGTTTAGAAGTATTAAAAACATTAAAAGGGAAAAAAGCTATTGTAGTAGTCGGTGGCGGTTCAATGAAGAGATTTGGATTTTTAGATAAAGTAGAATCTTATTTAAAAGAAGCTGGATTAGAAGTAAAGTTAATAGAAGGTGTTGAACCAGATCCATCAGTAGAAACTGTTATGAAGGGTGCAGCTATTATGAGAGATTTTGAACCTGATTGGATAGTTGCAATGGGTGGAGGATCACCAATAGATGCAGCAAAAGCAATGTGGATTTTTTATGAATATCCAAATTTTACTTTTGAACAAGCTGTTATACCATTTGGATTACCAGAGCTTAGACAAAAGGCAAAATTTGTTGCAATACCATCTACATCAGGAACTGCGACAGAAGTTACAGCATTTTCAGTAATTACAGATTATAAGGCAAAAATTAAATATCCTTTAGCTGATTTTAATTTAACTCCAGATATAGCAATAGTAGATCCAGACTTAGCACAAACAATGCCAGCTAAGCTAGTTGCACATACAGGTATGGATGCCTTAACTCATGCTATTGAAGCTTATACAGCATCATTAAGATCAAATTTTTCAGATCCATTAGCATTAAAAGCTATAGAAATGGTTAATGAAAATTTAGTTAATTCTTTTAATGGTGATGAAGAGGCAAGAAGTTTAATGCATGAAGCACAATGTTTAGCTGGTATGGCATTTAGTAATGCTTTATTAGGAATAGTGCATTCAATGGCTCATAAAGTTGGAGCCGTATTTCATATTCCACATGGATGTGCAAATGCAATATTCTTACCTTATGTTATTCAATATAACAGAAAGGAATGCGAAAATAGATATGCAGATATAGCTAGAGTATTAAAATTAGAAGGAAAAAGTGATAGTGAATTAACAAATTCATTAATTAATAAAATAAGAGAGTTTAATGTTGCACTTAATATTCCAGCAACTATGAAAGAATATGGTATTACTGAAGTAGATTTCTTAGCAAATGTTAAACATATAGCACACAATGCTGTATTAGATGCATGTACAGGATCTAATCCTAGAACTATAGATGATGAAACAATGGAAAAACTTCTTTCATGTACATTCTACGGAAGTGAAGTGAAACTTTAGGATAGTAGGTAGCAAGTGACAAGGGATAAGTGACAAGTGACAAATTATAGGATAAGGAGCGATGAGTAGTTAAAAGTGATAAGTTACAAGTTAAGGAGTTTCTTAAAATATATTTATTTAAATTCAGCATTAGCTGAATTTATACCTTAACTTGTTACTTGCTACTTAAAACTTGTCACTAACTATAAAATGGGGGTATTAATTTGTATAAAATAACGAATAAAAGATTATTAACTGATAATATTTACTTAATGGATATTGAAGCACCTAGAGTAGCAAAATCTGCTCAACCAGGACAATTTATTATTATTAAAAATAATGAAAAGGGAGAGAGAATTCCTTTAACAATAGCAGATTATAATAGGGAAGAAGGAATAGTAACAATAGTTTTTCAAACTGTAGGTTATACAACTAAAGAATTAGCAAAGTATGAAGTTGGAGACTATGTGAAAGATTTTGTTGGACCATTAGGTCAACCAAGTGAGTTAATACATGAAGATTTAAATCATTTAAAAGATAAAAAGCTTATATTTATTGCTGGTGGAGTAGGGGCAGCTCCAGTATATCCACAAGTTAAATGGTGTCATGAAAATAATATTGATGTTGATGTTATTATTGGAGCAAGAAATGAAGAGCTTATTATATTAGAAGAAGAAATGAAAAAAGTTGTTAAAAACTTATATATATCAACAGATGATGGCTCTTATGGATTTGATGGTAGAGTTACAGATTGTTTAATTGACTTAGTTGAAAATCAAGGGAAAAAATACGATCATGCAATAGTGATAGGGCCTATGATAATGATGAAGTTTATGAGTGCTCTTACAAAGAAATTAGAAATTAAAACTACAGTTAGTTTAAATCCAATTATGGTTGATGGAACAGGAATGTGTGGTGCATGCAGAGTTACTGTTGGAGATAAAGTTAAATTTGCATGTGTAGATGGGCCAGAATTTGATGGACATTTAGTAGATTTTGATGAAAGCATGAGAAGACAAACTCTTTATAAAAGTGAAGAGGGAAGAGCTATGTTAAAGTTAGAGGAAGGCGAAACACATCATAGAGAAGGTTGCGGATGCGGAGGTCATAAGTAATATGAATAATGTAGTTGATAGAATGAAAAGAACACCTGTTGTTGAACAAGAAGCTAGCATAAGAGCTAAGAATTTTGAAGAAGTATGTTTAGGATATGATGAAGAAAGAGCGTTTAAAGAAGCAAATAGATGCTTAGGATGTAAAAATCCTAAATGTGTTAGTGGATGCCCGGTATCTATAGATATACCAGGATTTATTTCAAAGCTTAAAGAAAATAATATAGAAGGGGCAGCAAAAGAAATAGCAAAGTATAGCTCATTACCAGCAGTTTGTGGAAGAGTTTGTCCTCAAGAAACACAATGTGAAGGAAAATGTGTTTTAGGAATAAAAGGTGAAGCTGTAGCAATAGGTAAACTAGAAAAGTTTACTGCAGATTGGGCCAGAAAAAATGATATTGATCTTTCAAGCAAAGGGGAATCTAAAGGAAAAAGAGTTGCTGTTATAGGTTCAGGGCCAGCAGGACTTACTTGTGCAGGGGATTTAGCAAAGAAAGGTTATGATGTTACTATTTTTGAGGCATTACATGAAGCAGGTGGGGTTTTAGTATATGGTATTCCAGAGTTCAGATTGCCAAAAGATGAAGTTGTAAAAAAAGAAATAGAAAATATTAAAAAGCTTGGAGTTAAGATTGAAACTAATGTAATAGTAGGCAGAACAGTAACAATAGATTCTTTAGTAGAAGATGATGGCTTTGATACTATATTTATAGGTTCAGGTGCAGGGCTTCCTAAATTTATGGGTATACCAGGTGAAAATTCTAATGGTGTTTTTTCTGCAAATGAATTTTTAACAAGAGTAAATTTAATGAAGGCATTTAAAGAGGAATATGATACTCCAGTAAAAGTAGGTAAAAAGGTTGCTGTAGTTGGAGGAGGAAATGTTGCAATGGATGCAGCAAGAACTGCATTAAGGCTAGGAGCAGAAACACATATTATATATAGAAGAAGTGAAGCTGAGCTTCCAGCAAGACTTGAAGAAGTACATCATGCAAAAGAAGAAGGTGTTATATTTGATGTATTAACTAATCCTACTGAAATTTTATGTGATGAAAATGGATGGGTAAAAGGAATGAAATGTGTTCAAATGGAACTTGGGGAACAAGATCAATCTGGTAGGAGAAGGCCTGTAGTTAAAGAAAACTCAGAGTTTATTATGGAGGTAGATACTGTTATTATGTCTTTAGGAACATCACCAAATCCACTTATATCTTCTACAACAAAGGGATTAGAAATCAATAAATGGAAGTGCATAGTTGCAGATGAGGAAACTGGATTAACTACTAAAGAAGGGGTTTATGCAGGAGGAGATGCAGTTACAGGTGCAGCAACAGTTATTTTAGCTATGGGTGCAGGTAAAAAGGCAGCTATGGCAATAGATGAGTATTTAAGTAATAAATAACAAGAAAACTAATTGACAATTTTATAATAAATTAATAAAATTATCTTATAACTCCAAAGTTATTATCTTTCTTTGGGGTTTTTCTTTATAATAATGGAAAGTAACAGTAGGTGGGAAAATGAAATTAACTAAAGTACAAGATAGATTTATAAAAAATAAAAATATGGGCTTTTCATTGATGAAAGGAAAATCATTAACAGGAAAGACATTAACAGCTTTGCATAGAGTTATAAATTTAGAAAATAATTATTGTATATATAATAATGATAAAATATTATATATTTCTTTAGAGCATGATAAAGCTAGGGAAAATGAAAGATTATATAAAGATATAAGCAAAAAAGAAAAATTTTATTCTTTATTTTCATTAAATGAAAAGAGAGTAAGTTTTAATTCAATAAAATTATTAATTGAAAAATATTCTAATAAATATTTAAAATATAAAAATAAAAATTTAAAATTAATATCTTTTGAAAAGGGAATTGAATTTTTAAAACATGAAGAATTTATAAAAAATTTAAATGAATTTTTAAAGAAATCTAAAGTTTTAAAACGAATTTCTATTGAAGAACTATACGATGAGATTTTATGGATTAAATCATGTAATTTTTCAAAAGAAGAATATGAAATTACTGAAAGAAAAGCAAGAAAATTTAGGTGTGTTAAAAATTCATTTACAAGAAAAGCAATATATACATTGATGGAAGTATATACAAATTTATTAAGAAATTATGAATCTTATGATAAATATGATGAAACTATATTTGCAATTAAATACAGTAAAATTATAAATGATAAATACACTCATGTAGTTTTAGATAATGTAGAAGCCTTAACTAAGGGAGAAATAGAATTTGCAAAAAGTGTTTATTCAAATAATGCTCATTCTTCATTTGCATTTATTTTAAATAATGAAATAAAAAATAGCTATAATTGTTGGATGATTAAAGGAAGAAGGCTTAAAACTCTTGGTGCAGATTTTAAAGGAAAGAGCTTTAGCTTAAAGAAAGAATTTAATAAAGAAGAAAAATTAAATAATATAATAGAAAATAAATTTATAGATAAATTTGAATATGTAAATTTAAAATATAAAAATATTGTTGATTTTAATTTAGATAATGGGTCATCTAAAAAGGAAATTTATTTAGATGATAATATAATATTTTCTGAAGATGAATTAATAGACGTAAATGTTTATAGTGACATTGCAGCAGGAACTCCTATTGAAATGAATGATGAGGTAATAGAAAAGTTCCCATTGCCAAAAAGTTGGATAGAAAGAGGAAAAGATACATTTATACTTCATGTTAAAGGTGATAGTATGATTGAAAAAAACATCAATGATGGAGATATGGTAGTTATAAAGAAGCAAAATACTGCATTAAACAATGAAATTGTTGCTGCAAGTTTAAATGGGGAAGCCACACTTAAAACTTTAAAATTAAATGGGGACTCTCCTATGTTAGTTCCTGCGAATCCTAAATATAGTGAAATTTATTTAGAAGGAAAAGAAGTAAGTATTTTAGGGGTAGCAATAGGTATTATTAAAAATAAATTAAATTAATATAGGGGGCTAATATATGATTTCTAACAAAATGAAAACTATGGTTTCAAATAGTTCTGTAATTAGAGCAATGTTTGAAGAGGGAAAAAGACTTTCAGAAATTTATGGTGAAGAAAATGTTTTTGATTATAGCATAGGTAATCCTAATATAGAAGCACCTAGTGAAATAAAAGATATAATAATTAAAATTCTTAATGAAGAAAATCCAAATAAATTACATGGATATATGAATAATTCAGGATATGAGGATGTTAGAGAAGGTATAGCTGAAAATATAAATGTAAAATATAATACTAAGTTAAATTATGAAAATATAGTAATGACATGTGGAGCTGCAGGGGGATTAAATATTATTTTAAAAAGTACTTTAAATCCAGGTGATGAAGTGATTATATTTGCACCTTTTTTTGGTGAATATATAAATTATGTAAATAATTTTGATGGAAAAATTAAGATTATTTCAGCTGATACAAAGAGTTTTCAGCCCAATTTAAAAGAGTTAGAAAAAGAAATAACATCAAAAACAAAAGCTATAATTATAAATTCACCTAATAATCCAAGTGGTGTTATATATAATGAAAATACTATAATTAAAATGTCAAAAATTTTAAAAATGAAAGAAGAGGAATTAGGAAGTCAAATATATTTAATTTCTGATGAACCATATAGAGAAATTATATATGATAATGCAAAAGTTCCTTGTATTTTAAATTATTATGATAATTCTTTTATTGGATATTCTTATAGTAAATCATTGTCTTTACCAGGTGAAAGAATTGGTTATGTTGTTGTTAATTCAAAAATAAAAGACTTTAAAGAAATGGTAGCATCATTAAATATATCAAACAGGATTTTAGGGTTTGTTAATGCACCATCATTATTTCAAAGGGTAATAAAAGAAAGTTTAAATTTAGAAGTTGATTCTAATATTTACAAAAAAAATAGAGACTTATTATATAATCATTTAATTCAAATAGGATTTGAATGTATGAAGCCAGAAGGGACTTTTTATTTGTTCCCTAAATCACCAATTGATAATGATGTTAGGTTTTGTGAAGATGCAAAGAAATTTAATATTTTAGCTGTGCCAGGAAGTACATTTGGATGTCCAGGTTATTTTAGATTATCTTATTGTATATCTTATGAAAAAATTGAAAAATCCTTAAAGGCTTTTGATAATTTAATGAATTTATATAAAAGTTAAAATAAAAAAGTTATAAAATATTACATATTATAAAGCTTATTGAATAAAAACATTATATTTAGGGTAAGTTTAAAATGGGGAACGTAAAAGTTGCTTAGCCCCTTGTTTTTATTAGTAAAGTATGTTAGTATGTATAAAGAAGTAATTTACTAATAGCTAGGAAGCATAGAGTGGGGCAGGTTCCCGCTCTTTCTATTTGAACGCAACTACTTTTTTAGTTGCGTTTTTACATATATATTTTTTAAATTACTTAAAAATTGAATATTGTAAAGGAGGATAATTATGAAAAATGATGCCTTAGTTAATGAAATTTACGAAATGGTAAAGCCAATAGCTGATGAACTTAACTATGATATATATCATGTAGAATATGTTAAGGAAAATGGAGAATTATATTTAAGAATATATATAGAAAAAGATGGCGGCATCACTTTAAGTGATTGTGAAGCTCTTTCAAGAAGAGTTAGTGATCTTATGGATGAAAAAGACCCAATTAAAGATCCTTACTTCTTAGAAGTATCATCACCAGGATTAAATAGAACATTATTTACAGAAGAACACTATAAAAGATTTATAGGAAGAGAAGTAATGGTTAAGTTTACTAAATCTGTTGATGGAAAGAAAAATATTAAAGGTATTTTAAAAGAAGTTAATGAAGATAGTATAGTTGTTGAAGCAGACCAATTAATTAATATACCAAAAGATAAAATCAAGTCTGTAAATATTGAAGGGGAAATATAGTAAGGAGGGTATTTAAGATGAACCAAGAGTTTATAGGTGCTCTTAAAGAAATAGTAAAAGATAAAGGTATTAGTGAAGATTTATTATTCACAACAATAGAAGATGCATTAGTTGCTGCATATAAGAAAAATTATGCTGGACCAACATCATCTGCACAAAATGTAAAGGTAACAATTGATAGGGAAACAGGTGAAATACATGTTTACTCTCAAAAGGTTGTAGTAGAAGAAGTTTTTGATAATGTTACAGAAATAGGTTTAGAAGAAGCTCAAGAAATAAAGCCTACTTATGATTTAGATGATGTTGTTGACTTTGAAGTTACTCCAAAGAACTTTGGAAGAGTTGCAGCTCAACTTGCTAAGGGTGTAGTTACTCAAAGAATAAGAGAAGCTGAAAGAAGTATAATATATGGTGAATATAAAGAAAAAGAATATGATATTATCACTGGAACAGTTTTAAGAGAAGATAAAGGAAATGTTTTTGTTAACATTGGAAAACTTGAAACTGCAATAGGACCAAATGAACAAATTCCTAGAGAAAAATATAAATTTAATGAAAAAATTAAATTATATGTTGTTGAAGTTAAAAATACTTCAAAGGGAGCTCAAATTATAGTTTCTAGAACACATCCAGGATTAGTTAAGAGATTATTTGAATTAGAAGTTCCTGAAATATATGAAGGTGTAGTAGAAATAAAGAGTATTTCTAGAGAAGCTGGTTCAAGAAGTAAGATAGCAGTAGTTTCTCATGATGAAAATGTTGATCCAATGGGTGCATGTGTTGGACCTAAGGGTGCAAGAGTTCAAAATATAGTAAATGAACTTAAGGGTGAAAAAATAGACATAATTAAGTGGAGTAAGAATCCAGAAGAATTTATAGAAAATTCTTTAAGTCCAGCAAAAGTTTTAAGTGTAACTGTTGATGAAGATAAAAAATCAGCAAAAGTAATTGTTGATGATAGTCAATTATCACTTGCTATTGGTAAGGAAGGACAAAACGTAAGATTAGCTGCAAAATTAACTAATTGGAAAATAGACATAAAAAGCAAATCACAAGCAGAAGCAGAAGCAACAGAAATTGTAGAAGAATAGGGGGATTTTTTATGAAAGTAAAAAAAATACCTTTAAGAATGTGTACTGGATGTATGGAAATGAAACCTAAAAAGGAACTTATAAGAGTTGTTAAGAGCCAAGATGGTGATGTTTCTGTTGATTTAACTGGTAAAAAAGCAGGAAGAGGTGCTTATATTTGTAAAAATATAGAATGTTTAGAAAAAGCTTTTAAAGCTAAAAGATTAAGCAGAAACCTTGATGTTGCAATAGATGAAGAAATATACAACAAATTAAGGGATGAGATAGTTAATGAATAAGTTTTTTAATTTTTTAGGTCTTGCTAAAAGATCAGGAAATTTAGTTGAAGGATACAGCAAATGTGATGAACAAAGAAACAAAGTGAAATTTCATCTTATTATATTAAGTGATGATGCTTCAAATAGTACAAGAAAGAAATTTAAAAATCACTGTGCTGCAAAGGGAATTCCGATTATAGAAGACTTTTCAAAAGAACAACTAGGAAGCCCAATTGGAAGAGAGGAAGTAAAAGTTTTAGCTGTGTTAGATAAAAATATGGCTCAAAAACTAATAGCCTTATACCAAAATGAAGAAGGAAGAAATTAACCGGGGGTGATTTTATTGTCAAAAATCAGAGTATATGAATTGGCAAAAGAGTTAAATGTAAGCTCAAAAAATTTAATAAATTTATTAATGGAAGAGTTTGGCGTTGAAGTGAAAAATCATATGAGTGTAATAGAAGATGAGGATGCTACACTTATAAAGGAATTATTAGGAGATACGTCTAGTGAATCAGAAGGAAAGAAAAGTCTCGTAGATGAATATGAAGATGAATTATCTGAATCACTTAATAAAGGTGTAAAAAGAAAGAAGAAAAACAAAAAAGAATTAGAAAAAGAACAAGTAGAGCAAAATGCTGAAGCGGCATGTGGAGTAATTGAAATTGGTGATACAATAACAGTTAAAGAATTATGTGAAAAGCTTGGTAAGCCTGCAAATGATGTTATTAAGAATTTAATATTCTTAGGTGTTATGGCTGGTGTAAACCAAGAAATAGATTTTGCTACAGCTGAAAAACTTTGTGAAAAGTATGAAGTTTTAGTTGAGAAAAAAGAAAATGAAGTTGAATTAGAAGCTTTTGAAGAAGATACAGATGTAGTTGAAGAAAACTTAGTTAAGAGACCTCCAATAGTTACAATTATGGGGCATGTTGACCATGGTAAGACTTCACTTTTAGATGCTATAAGACATGCAAAAGTTACTGCTAGCGAAGCAGGAGGAATTACTCAACATATAGGTGCATATACAGTATCATTAAATGGAGAAAAAATAACATTCTTAGATACTCCTGGACACGAAGCATTTACAGCAATGAGAGCAAGAGGAGCTCAAGTTACTGATATAGTAATATTAGTTGTTGCTGCTGATGATGGTATAATGCCACAAACTAAAGAAGCTATAAACCACTGTAAAGCTGCTAATGTTCCTATGATAGTTGCAATCAATAAGATTGATAGACCTGGAGCAAACATTGATAGAGTTAAACAGGAATTAACTGAACATGGTTTAGTTTCAGAAGACTGGGGTGGAGATACTATATGTGTTCCAGTTTCAGCTAAGACTGGTGAAAACTTAGAAAGCTTATTAGAAATGGTTTTATTAACTGCAGAAATGCAAGAGTTAACAGCAGATCCAAACAGAAAAGCTAAAGGAACAGTTATAGAAGCTAAACTTGATAAAGGTAGAGGTTCTGTTGCTTCTTTACTTATCCAAAATGGAACATTAAATGTTGGAGATTCAATTTTAGTTGGTTCTACTTATGGTAGAATAAGGGCTATGTTTGATGATAGAGGAAAGAAAATTAAGAGTGCTGGACCATCTATTCCAGTTGAAATCTTAGGTCTTTCAGAAGTTCCAGCTGCTGGTGACAGATTTATAGTTTGTAAAGATGAAAAAACAGCAAGAAATATGGCTGAATTAAGAAAGCAAAAAATCAAAGCTGATAGCCATCAAGCTTCAAACAGAGTATCTTTAGAAGATTTATATAGCCAAATCCAAGAAGGTAAAGTTAAGGAATTAGCTATAGTTGTTAAAGCTGACGTTCAAGGTTCAGTTGAAGCAATAAGACAATCATTAGAAAAATTATCTACTGATGATGTTAAGGTTAGAGTTATCCATGGTGCTGTTGGAGCAATAACAGAAACAGACGTTACACTTGCTGCTGCTTCAAATGCATTAGTAATTGGATTTAACGTAAGACCAGATGGTAATGCTACAGTTCAAGCTGAAAAAGAAAATATTGAAATAAAGACATATAGAATAATCTATGATGCAATTGAAGATGTTAAATCAGCTATGATTGGTATGCTTGAACCAGAATATAAAGAAGTTGTAAATGGTAAAGCTGAAGTAAGAATGACTTACAAGATTTCAAATGTTGGTACTATAGCAGGGTGCTATGTTACTGATGGTAAGATAGTTAGAAATTCTGAAATTAGAGTTATTAGAGATGGTATTGTTATATTTGAATCAACATTAGCTTCATTAAAGAGATTTAAAGATGATGCTAAAGAAGTAGCTAAAGGTTATGAATGTGGTTTAAGTGTAGAAAAGTTTAATGATCTTAAAGAAGGCGACGTTATAGAATCATTTACAATGGAAGCTATAAAAAGAAAAGAGCTTTAAGAGGTGTTTTAAATGGCTAACTATAGAGGCGGAAGAATAAACGAAGAAGTAAAAAGAGAAGTCAGTAATATAATACAAAATGAAATCAAAGATCCTAGACTTACTGCTATGGTATCAGTTACTGATGTTAAGGTAACAAGGGATTTAAGATATGCAAAAGTATTTGTAAGTATATTTGGAAAGAATGATGAAGAAAAGAACAATACATTTGTTGCTTTAAAGAATGCTAGTGGATATATAAGAAAAGAAATAGGTCAAAGAATTAATTTAAGATATAATCCTCAAATTATATTTGAACTTGATGATTCAATTAATTATGGAATGCATATTGAAGAATTAATTCAAAGGGTAAAAGACAAGTAATATGACATTAAGTCAAATTGCAGAATATATTTTAAAGAGCAAGAAAATAGGCATTACCTATCATGTATCACCTGATGGTGATGCTGTAGGTAGTGTCCTTGCACTTATTAATGGATTAAAAAGTTTAAATAAAGATTGCTATGTAATATCAAAGGATAAATTATCAGATAATTTAAAATTTTTAAAGGACTCTGAGGAAATTACTAGTGAAATAGTAGAACCTACTATTGATACTGATGTAGTAATAGTATTAGACTGTGGAAATTTAGAAAGAGTAAGTGCAAATTTAAATGAATTCACTGGTACAATAATAAATATAGATCATCATATTACAAATGATAAATATGGAGATATTAATTACATTGATTCAAAAGCAGCAGCTACAGCTGAAATAGTCTTTGAATTATTAGTAAAAATGGGTATTGATTTTGATAATGAAAATAGCAATACTTTAAGGGAAATAGGAACATGTATATATACTTCAATAGTTACAGATACAGGTGCATATAGACATTCAAATGTTACTGAAAGAACACATGATATATCTGCAAAATTAAAGAAAATTGGTGTTGATAATACAAATATATATCAAAATCTTTTTGATAATAAAGATTTTAGCAGAATAAAAATTATAGGAAAAGCTTTAAGTAGTATGCAATTAATCTTAAATGGAAAAGTTGCATTATTAGAAATAGATAAAGATTTTACTAAAGACTTAGGTGTAGATGATATAGGTGATACATCAGATATAATTTCTTATGGACTTCAAATTAAAGGCGTTGAAGTAACGTTATTAATCAAAGAAGTTGAAGATGGAGTTAAGGCAAGCTTAAGAGCTAAAAGCTATGTTGATGTAAGAAAAATAGCTGAAATTTTTGGCGGTGGAGGCCATGTAAGAGCTTCAGGTATAAAAATTAAAAATATATCAATGGAAGAAGCTAAATATGAAATATTAAATGAAATACAGAAAGAGTTGTAAGACATGAATGGTGTTTTAAATATTTTTAAACCAAAGGGAATGTCATCTTTTGATGCTGTTAGAGTTGTAAAAAAGGTAGCAGGAACTGGAAAAGTTGGTCATACAGGAACTTTAGATCCAGAAGCAACAGGGGTGTTGCCTATTTGCATAGGAAGAGCAACTAAGATAATAGATTATATTATGGATTCTGAAAAGGTTTATGAAGTAACTTTAAAGCTTGGAATTAGGACAACTACCTATGATTTAGAAGGTGAAGTGTTAGAAGAAATAGATCCTTCACATTTAACAGAAGAAGAAATATTAAATTCTATTAATAGTTTTAAAGGAGAGTATTCTCAAATACCTCCAATGTATTCAGCTTTAAAGCAAAATGGAGTTAGACTTTATGAGTTAGCAAGAAAGGGAATAGAAGTTGAAAGAAAGGGAAGATTAATTAATATTCATAATTTAGAAGATATTAAAATTAATAATCCATATATTTCAATGAAAGTTACTTGTTCTAAAGGTACTTATATAAGAAGTTTATGTTATGATATAGGAGAAAAACTAGGAGTTTTTGCAACTATGATGCAATTAAATAGAGTTAAGACTTCAGTTTTTTCACAAGAAAAGTCAATTAATATAAATGAGTTAACTAAAGAAAATATAAATGATTATATTTTATCTATGGAAGAAGCTCTTGAAAAATATGATAAAATAGTTGTTAATAAAAAATATGTTAAATTGTTGGTTAATGGTGTAAGAGTTGCAGATGGTAGATTTACTAAAGATAAAGTTATAAATAATAAATTATATAGAGTATATGATGATGAAAATAACTTTATAGGCCTTGGAGAAAGAAATGATGCAGGGTTTAAGATAGAGAAGTTATTAATCACATAGGAGAAAAGTAATGCTGATATATGATAATAACATTCTTGAAAATGAAAGTAAAAATAATTATATAGCTTTAGGTAGTTTTGATGGTTTACATTTAGGACATTTATCATTAGTAGAAAAAGTTAAAAAATTAGCTAAACAAAATAATGGTTTATCTATAGTTTTTACATTTAAAAATCATCCAAGAAAATTTATAAATCCTAATTCTGATATTAAATTAATAATGAATAATGATGAAAAAATTAAAGTTTTAGAAAAAGAAAATATAGATATATTAGCTTTTAAAAACTTTGATAATGAAGTTATGAAAATGATGCCAGAGGATTTTATAAAGTGGCTTTGTGAAACTTATAAGATTAAAGGAATTGTTGTTGGATTTAATTTTAAATTTGGTTATAAAAATTTAGGCAATGTAGAACTTTTAGAAAAGCTTCAACAAAAATATAATTATAAATTATATATTATAAAACCTTGTATGTTTGAAAATGAAATAATAAGTTCTACTTATATTAGAACTAAATTATTAGAAGGTAATGTAAAAAAGGCATGTGAAATGTTATCAAGACCATATATGCTTTTAGGAAAAGTAGTAGATGGTAAAAAATTAGGTAGAACAATAGGTTTTCCAACAGCTAATTTACAAGTTAAAGGTTCAAAAGTTATTCCTAAAAAAGGAGTTTATTACACTAATGTTGAAATAAATGAAGAAATTTTTAAGGGAATGACTTCTGTAGGGAATAATCCTACAGTAAATGGGATAGACTTAACAATAGAAACTTATATTTTAGATTTTAATGAAAATATATATAATAAAGAAATTAAGCTTTATTTTATTGATAAAATAAGAGATGAAATAAAATTTAATAATATTGATGAATTAGTTAATCAATTAAAAAAAGATAAAAAATATGTGGAAACTAAAAATATAGCAATTTGTCAAAAAAATTTATAAAATTAAATTATTAGATAATATATTCTAAATAGATTTAAAATTATAAATTATGTTTACAAGATAGACGTACTTTGCTATAATATTTCATGAAGAACCTACTTCTAAGATTTGAGGGTGATTTCTCTTTTCCTGGAAATAGGGGATAATATTACTGGAGGTGTCAATATGGACGCAATAAGAAAGCAAGAATTAATCAAACAATACGGAAGACATGAAGGAGATACTGGTTCACCAGAAGTTCAAATCGCTCTTTTAACTGAAAGAATCAACTCATTAACTGGACACTTAAAAGTTCACAAAAAAGACCACCACTCAAGAAGAGGTCTTTTAATGATGGTTGGACAAAGAAGAGGTCTTTTAAATTACTTAGCTGCACAAGATATCGAAAGATACAGAACTATAATAGCACAATTAGGTTTAAGAAGATAGTCTTTATAGAGCGGGTTTTATCCGCTCTATTATTTTAAAAAAATTAAATTTGAAGAACTGTAAAACCTGAAGGGAGGTTATTAAATGACTAATGTACTAGAAAAAAATATAGCTGGTAGAACTATGAAGGTTGAGTATGGTAAAGTTGGAATGTTATCAAATACAGCCATTTTTATGAGCTATGGAGATACAGTTATTTTAACTAATGTTAATGCGTCAGAAAAACCAAGAGATGGGATTGATTTCTTCCCTCTAAGTGTTGAATATGAAGAAAGATTATATGCTGTAGGTAAAATACCAGGTGGATTTATAAAAAGAGAAGGTAGACCTTCAGAAAATGCAATTCTTTTTGGAAGAGCTGTAGATAGACCATTAAGACCATTATTCCCAAAAGGATATAGAAATGATGTTCAAGTGGTTTGTACAGTTGTATCAGTAGAGCAAGACAATTTACCAGAAATTCTAGCAATTAATGCAGCATCAATGGCATTATCAATCTCAAGTATTCCTTTCACTACACCAGTTGCAGCAGTGCAAATTGGTTTAATCGATGGTAATTATGTATTAAATCCAACATCTAAAGAAAGAGAAGAAAGTATTCTTCAATTAACTGTTTGTGCAACAAAAGATAGAGTTATGATGATTGAAGCAGGTGGAGATGAAATACCTGAAGATGTAATGATAGGTGCAATAGAATATGGTTTTGAAAAATGTCAAGAAATAGTTGCATTCCAAGAAGAGGCAATGGCTAAGTTTGGTAAAAAGAAAGATGAACCTGTTTTATATAAGCCAAGTGAAGAACTTGCAAAGGATATACAAGAATTTGCAGGTGAAATGATTAAAGAAGCTATGTGGATTACAGATAAAGATGAAAGAAATGCAGCTATGGATGTAGTAAACGATAAAATAGCTGAAGAATTTACTGAAAAATATCCAGATAATTTAGCTGATATAAAAGAAATTGTATATAATATGCAAAAAGAAGTAGTAAGAGATATGCTTTTAAATCACAAAAGAAGACCTGATGGTAGAGCTTTTGATGAAATAAGAAAGATTTCTTGCGAAGTTGATTTATTACCAAGAACTCATGGAACAGGATTATTTACAAGAGGATTAACTCAAGTTATGACTGTTGCAACATTAGGAGCAGTTGGTGATATACAAATAATAGATGGTATTGGTGAAGCAGAATCTAAGAGATATATGCATCACTACAATTTTCCTGCATATTCTGTAGGAGAAGTAAAACCGTTAAGAGGACCAGGAAGAAGGGAAATTGGTCATGGTGCTTTAGCAGAAAGAGCTTTAGAACCATTGATTCCTTCAGAAGAAGAATTCCCATATACTATTAGACTTGTTTCAGAAGTATTAAGTTCAAATGGATCTACTTCACAAGCATCTGTTTGTGGATCTACTTTAGCATTATTAGATGCAGGTGTTCCAATAAAGAGACCAGCAGCAGGTATTGCAATGGGACTTATAACTTCAGAAGATTTAAAAGAAGAAGAAGTTTTAACTGATATTCAAGGAATTGAAGACTTCTTTGGAGATATGGACTTTAAGGTAGCTGGAACAACTGAAGGTATAACTTCTATTCAAGTTGATACTAAAATTAAGGGATTAAGCTTTAATGTTATTGAAACAGCAATTAAAAATGCAAGAAAAGCAAGATTACACATTTTAGATAAAATAAATGAATGTATTCCAGAACCAAAGAAAGAAGTATCTAAGTTTGCACCAAAGACATCTACTATTTCAATAGATCCAGAAAAAATTAGAGATGTAATAGGCGCCGGTGGAAAAGTTATTAATAAAATAATAGCTGACACTGGAGTTAAAATAGATATTAAGGAAGATGGTACAGTATTTGTTTCTTCAACAGATCATGATGGAGTAAATGAAGCAATAAGAATTATTGAAAGTTTAACTAAAGAAGTTGAAGCAGGGGAAGTTTATTTAGGAAAGGTTACTAAAATAACTACATTTGGAGCATTTATAGAAATATTACCTAATAAAGAAGGTCTTTGCCACATTTCTAAACTTGATAACAAGAGAGTAGAAAAGGTTGAAGATGTTGTATCTGTAGGAGATGAAATTTTAGTTAAGGTTACTGATATTGATTCACAAGGAAGAATAAATCTTTCAAGAAAAGATGCTCTTCCACAAGATGAACCAACTGAATAATTGAAATAGTAAAAGAGAATTAATTAAAATTCTCTTTTTTTTACTATATAGAATAAATATGATAAGATTAAAATAAACTAAAATCAAACTTATAAAAATGGAGGTAAGTATGTTTAATTTATATACGCTAGATAATGGATTAAGAGTAGTAACTGAATATATTGAACATGTTAATTCTATAAGTGTAGGGATTATGGTTCAAAATGGATCAAGAAATGAAACTAAAGATGAAAATGGTATTTCACATTTCATAGAGCATATGTTTTTTAAAGGAACAGATAAAAGAAATGCTAAAGAAATAGTACAAGAAATAGAAAATATAGGTGGGCAAATAAATGCATATACAAGTAAAGAAACAACTTGTTATTATATTAAAGCCTTAAATACTCATATGGATTTATGTTTAGATGTAATTTCTGATATGCTTTTAAATTCTAAATTTGATGAGGAAGAAATAAAAAAGGAACAAGGTGTAGTAATAGAGGAAATAAATATGAGTCAGGATAGCCCTGAAGATGTTTTAGACGAAATACATTCCGAAGCTATATTTGGCAATAATTCATTAGCTTATCCTATATTAGGAACAGCTGATAAAATTAAGTCTTTTAATAGAAAAAAAATAAAAGATTATATTAAAACCCATTATACACCTTATAATTCTGTATTAAGTATATGCGGTAAGTTTGATGAAAAAGAACTAAAAAAACTTATTGAAGAGTATTTTGGGAAGTGGAGCAAGGATAATGTTTATAATCCAACATATGAAAGTGTTATATTAAATAGTGATAGTAAATATTGTGAAAAACAAATTGAACAAGTTCATATTAACTTAGGATTAAATGGGTTACCATATGCAGATGATAAAGCATATTCATTAGTATTATTAAATAATATATTTGGTGGTGGTGCATCATCAATACTTTTCCAAAAGGTTAGAGAAGAATTAGGTTTATGTTATAGCATATATTCATATATGCAACCTTACTTAGGGGTTGGAACAATGAATATATATACTGGATTAAGCAATAAATATGCTGACAAGGCAATAAGTGTAATTAATGAACAATTACAAAAGTTTGCTAAAGAAGGAATTAGTGGTGAATTATTAGAAATTAATAAAGAAAAAATTAAAGCCAACTATATACTAGGATTAGAAAGTACATCTTCAAGAATGTTTGCTAATGCAAAATGTGTTTTATTACAAAATAAAATAAAAACTCAAGAAGATGTAATTAACAGAATTAACAAAATAGATAAGCATGACATAAGCTATGTATTGGAGAGATGTTTTAAGCCAGGAATAATAAGTACTGCCTTTGTAGGTCAAGGAGTAGAAACTGATAAATTAAATTCAATTTTAGAAAATTCTAAAGTGGCTTATAAAAATAGTATTGATAAAAAGTTTTTATTGTAAGTTTTAAATATAGTTGATATATTAAATATGTAAAACTAAGTAACTTAAAGTCTGATAATATTTTTATAAAAGTAATATATTACTATAACTATGCATAATATTATGTGTAGTAGGGAGGTAATTATTATGAAGGATTTTGAGTATTATGAAAAAAAACCTGAAAGTTCAATAAGAAGTTTAAGTGACTTAGAAAGGTATGAGATTTTTAATCTTGAAAGTGCAGAAAAGTACGATAGTGCTTCAAATATTGACTTTATAATAGATGAAGAAGGAAATATTAAGTTCCTGGTTGTTGGTATTAGTACAGGTAAGTTTAGTTTTTTTGGTAGTAAGGAATATGTTGAAATACCATGGGAATGTGTAACAAAAGTTGGAACTAATGTCATAGTAATCTCTGCCGAGGAAGGAAAGATAAAGAGAGCGAGAGCTTAAAAAACTTAAGGGGGAAATTTCCTTGGATATTATAGTGCAAAAGTTCGGAGGAACATCTGTATCAACAGAAGAAAGAAGAAAACAAGTAATAAAAAAAATAAGTAAGGCAATTGAAAGTGGATTAAAGCCTGTTGTTGTTGTATCTGCAATGGGAAGAGCTGGAGAACCTTATGCAACAGATACCTTATTATCACTTGTTGATGGTAACTTTAAAGAAAATAATAAAGCTGCTCAAGATTTACTAATGTGCTGTGGAGAAATAATAAGTTCAGTAGTAATGTGTAATGATTTATATAAGCATGGAATAACTGCTGTTCCATTAACTGGAGGGCAAGCAGGGATAATAACTAATAGTAATTTTACTGATGCTCAATCTATTAAAGTTGATACTACTAATATAATGAAAATAGTTGAATCAGGAAAAGTACCAGTTATAACAGGATTTCAAGGTGTAACGGAAAATGGATTCTTTACAACATTAGGAAGAGGTGGAAGTGATACTTCTGCATGTATATTAGGTGTTGCTTTAAAAGCTAAAGAAATAGCAATATATACAGATGTAGATGGAATTATGACTGCTGATCCAAGAGTAGTTGAAGATGCTTCTCTTATAAATGAAATGACTTATAATGAAGTATTTCAATTAGCAGATCATGGAGCTAAGGTAATACATCCTAAGGCTGTTGAGATAGCTAAGAGGGGAAATGTACCATTAGTAATAAAAAATACAATGAGTGAGTGCAAAGGAACTGTAATAAAGAGTAATGTTTCTGAAGAAGAAAAGAGATTAATTTCAGGAATTACACATTTAAATAATAGAATACAAGTTAGGGTAAGATTATCTGAAAATAGAGATAGTAAATCTTATAGAAGTTTATTAAAATTACTTGCTAAAAATCATATTAGCTTAGATTTAATTAATATTTTTCCAGAGCATCAAATGTTTACAATAGATGCATCAGAAAAGGAAAAGCTTAATGAAATTATGAATAAAGCAGGAATTAAATATAGCATTATTGAGGGATGTAGTACAATTGCTATAGTTGGTGCTGGAATGAATGGTGTTCCTGGCGTTATGGCAAGTATAATAAATACTCTTACAAGTAATGAAATTGAGGTATTGCAAACAACGGATTCAAATATGACAATCTGGTGTTTAATTTATACTTCAAAGGTTAAAGAAGCAATAAGATTACTTCATAAAGAGTTTAATTTAGGAAATATAAATTAAGATTAAAATGGTATAAAATACTTAGGAGGAAATGAGATGAAATTTACTTTTGATATAAAAGCAAAAGAAGCTTTAAGTGAGTTAATAAAAAATAGCACAGAAAATTATATAAGAATTAAGGTTTTTTATGGCTGTGGTAGACCTGCATATGATATATATGCTGATTTCAAAGGCGAAGAAGATGAAGAAGTCATAATAGATGGAATTAGCTTTGTTGTTAACAAAAAAGATGTAAGAGCATGTCAAAACCTTGAAATTAAATATGATAAAGAAATATATAATAAAGGTTTTTATATTAAAGATTTAGATTAGTAAATATTTTAAATGGTAAGTTAGATATAGGTTATTAACAAATTAAAAAGTTTTTAGCCTATATCTTTTTATTTTTAGTATTATTATTAATATTGGATTTAAGTATGATAATTCAAAATATAATTACTTTATTTTGAATAAGTATAATTTTTAGGTATAGCTTTCATAATAGTTTAAAAAAATAGCTTTAATTTTACATAGTATATATTTAAATTTGGAATTATGTTTTTATAAATAATATTTTTAAATAATGGATAAAATAATATAAAAAGCATAGAGGTGATAAAATGAAAGATAAAGTGGTAAAAGAATTAAATAGATTTTTAACTGGTATTCATATGGGTGGGTCTACATTTAAGGATTATTTAGATAAAGCTGAAAATTTAGAATTAAAGGAGTGTTTAAGAGAAATAATAGAATCTTTTAAAAGGCATGAAGAAGCAATTACACATAGAATTGAACAGCTTGGTGGAAATGCAAGTGATTCTTTGGGGATAAGGGGAAATGTTGCTGAATTTTTTGAAAAGTTAAGCCTTATTCCTATTGATACAGATAGTGAAGTATGTGAACAGGCTATAAAAGCAATGCATATGGGAATTAAAAATACTAATAAATTCATAGAAGAAAATGAAAATATGGAAGAAAGCATATTAAATGATATTAATGGAGTAGTAAAGGATTATGATAATCATTTATTTAAATTAAACAATTTAAATACCAAGTTAAGCAAATATTAGTGAAATTTTCTGTCGTATGGTGTATACTTAGTTAGAGAAATTACGATTGTGAGGATTTTAATTATGAAGAATTTTAAAAAGTTATTAACTTTATTATGCTTAGTAACTATTGTTTTTACAATGCTTACTGGATGCGATAAAAAAGTAGAAATGGTTAGGGCTAATAGTGCAGAAGAAGTATTAAATTTATTTAATACATATAATTCAGAAAATAATGTTGAAGAAATGGTTAAATTGTATTCTAATGCATATATAAATTATATAGGTTATGATGCAAATCAAATAATAAAAAATATTAAAGCAAATAGAAAAGATGTAACTATTAATTCATCAACAACAAAAAGTATAGAAGATATAAATGATAATTTAAAAAAGGCTATAGTAAATATAAGTGCAGTAATAAATGGTGAAGAAACTAATGAGGATTATGAATATGCTTTAATTAAAGAAGAAAATGGATGGTCAATATCACCAGATGGAATAATAGATTGTGTTGAGTTTGATGTTCCTGCAAACGAAGATAAGCAATTAAATTTAAGATTGATAAAAGAAGGAGTAATGTTTAATGGTGCATTAATCCGTGTAAATTTATATAATAATACTAATAATACATATACTTTTGGAACTGAAGATGATAAAACAGAAATAATAGTAGAAACTTCAGAAGGTACATTTACTAGTGAAGTAATGGAACCACAAAAAATAGATAAAAAGGTAAAGAGTTATTTTATAGCTAACATACAAGATTTAAAAGGTGACATAAAAAAAGTTACTGTTACATCAATTTATGATTTAGATAGCGATGGAAATCCATTAAAAGATAGTAAACGAGAAATTATAGTTTATAATAAGTAAAAATACAAATACCAGTAGCAATTAATTACTACTGGTATTTGTATTTTTTGCATTAAGAAAATGGTATTTTTTCAAAACTTCATAATATTTATTTAACATTCCTAAATTAATAACATTATCAATAATAGAAAAATGTTTTTTAAAAGGTATGGTTTTTAATATATCACTGCAATTGATAATACAGTTTGAAATATAAAAGTCTATTTCATCAATATAAGATGAAAGAAAAGATTCAATATTTAAATTTTTATCATTAAATAAAGTTAGATAAGGATTAAAGTTATTGGTATTAGTATCATCTTGTAAATCATCAAGAGCATCAATTAAATAAATCCATTTACCAATAAAATAACCAAGATAATATAAACTTTCCCTTAAGGTTTTATTATCATCTTCAAAGGGATAAGGAAAATTACTTAAAACACAACCCATTATTTCACTAAATGGATGAGATATTTCATCTAATGAAGAAAAGGATTTTGTTTTTTCTAAATTTGAAATTAAGATTAAATTGTTTGAAATTTTATTGGCTATTGAGTTCAATTTAACAATACTTTTTTTTGTTGATGGAGAAAGTATTAATTTAAAAAACTTACTTTTTAAACTTTTGTCATCTTCTATGTTATCTTTTAGTTTATAATCAAATAGTAATATGCTTAAATTAGCACAATAATCTAAAGCATTGGTATCGGTTAATATTAAAATTTTTTTATTGGCATGCTTAATACATCTAACTTGTTTAATAAATATTTGATTACTAAATAAACCATCTAATAAAAAACCAATAAATGTTAAATCATAATTTAAGCAAAATCGTGGAATGTTTCCAAACTTATTTTTTATTTCATTACATAAGCCACAGTAATAGCTCCTAAAGTATTCAAATTCTTTAACTTTAAGTTCACTTTTAAGAGGTGTGATATAACCAAACATTAAAAATCTCCTTTAAAGGGCTTTAAAGTATTTATTTAAGTTAATTAAGTTTAACACATTCCTCCGCCACCGTTACCACACATATTCATTCCGTTTCCACCGCCATTTAAAAGGCTTTGAAGTAATATATTTTGCATTGGATTTCCACCCATACCAGCCATATTATTTAAAGGATTATTTGCAGCATTCATATTACCATTCATAGGGTTAGCAGAATTCATAGGATTAGCAGAATTCATAGGATTAGCACCACCCATATTAGCACCACTATTCATTAGCATATTTAATATATTAGGATCTATTCCGCCACCAGAATTTTGCCCACCGCACATATTAGCTTGATTGCTGCCAGTGCCGCCACACATATTGTTATTATTTGCAGCAGTATTATTTTGCATAGTACGAGCATAATTAGTTTTCATTTGTTTTACTTTTTTAGCTAAAACCATTAATGCTTCTTGATACTCTTCATTTTCAGGATTAAGTTCAGCAGCAATTTTTACATGATTAACTCCAGCTTTAAACCATCCTTTTTTTAATAAAACAAAACCTTCAAGGTAATTCCATTCAGCAGAAGATTTATCAGAAATTAAATTTAATTGAGTTTCAGCTGATAAAAATTGTTGGTTTTCTATTAAATCACGAATATCCTTATATTTATATTCGTTGATTAAAGAATTATAAGCAGTATTTAATTCAGAAATTTTATCTTCAGCAAGAGGTTCTTCGGAAGAACCTTGGTAATTACTTATATCATAGGTATTTGCAAGTGATTCATAAGCTGTTTTAATTTCGTCTAAAGAAGCATTAGGACGTACGCCTAGTACTTTATAAGGGTTCATATTAAATCTCCTTAAAAAGATTATTAAAGTCAATTATAATATATTCATAATAAGTTAAATAAGTGATTCATTAACCTAAATGCAGCTTATTAAATCACCACCAATACATTCGCAGCATTTATCCATACAAATAAGATCACAACAACTAAAATTTCCACAATCACAGCAACAATCATCACAACAACAGCAAGCACAACCACGATTTCGTCTTCTGTAGCCATTGTTATAATAATCATCTGCATAATGTCTATGTCTTCTCATTAATGAAATAAGTTCATTTTTATATAATTCATTAGAAGGAGATAAATTTACTGCTTTTTTTAAATGATATAATGATTCATCAAACCAAGCCTTTTTCTTTAAAATTAATCCATAAAGGTAATGATAGTCAGAGTTTTTCTCTTTTATAGATGATAATATATTTTCAGCTTCTGTATAATTTCTATTATTTACTAAATTATTTATAGTATTAAACAATACTTCATTGTTTATTAAATATTCCAAGATAAACAGCTCCTTTAATTAATAATAAATTTAAAATATATTATTAATAGTATATACATTTATGTAATATTAATAATAGAGTAATATAAAATAATTATACTATTATTTACTATTATAAGATATATGTGATAGAATTATAAAAAAAGCTATATAAGGAGAAGCATATGAAAAAATTATTTATTCAATATCCAAAATGTACAACATGTAAAAAGGCTAAGAAGTTTTTAATTGATAATAATATTGAATTTGAAGATAGAGATATAACTTTAAATAATCCAAATGAAGAGGAATTAAAAAAATGGATTAAATTAAGTGGCTTAGATGTTAAAAAATTCTTTAACACTTCAGGAATATTATATAGAGAAATGAATTTAAAAGATAAGCTAAAAGAAATGAATGAAGAAGAAATGATTAAGCTTTTAGCAACAGATGGAAAACTTATAAAAAGACCTTTATTAGTTTCAGAAGAAGGTATTTTAGTTGGATTTAAAGAAGACTCATATAAACAAATAATTTAATTTATTAAAATGTATCAAAATAATTTATTAAAAAATATTTTGATACATTTTTTTGGTTAAAAAATGTATTATATTATTAAAATTATGGTAAAATAAATGATAGTACTTTTTTAATAAAGATTATAGAATAGTTCATTTGATGAGGTGACTTAGTATGAATATTACGCAATTAAACGCTTTAATAATAAAAAAAGATTCTAATAATCGTCTTTATAGGGGATTAAGATGTTTTAAGGATGACTTAGTACTTGAGATAAAATCAATAGTAGATGAAGAGTATGATTCTTTAGATATTTATGGGAAAGTGATGTCTGAAAGTGATTTTAATTTATATAATACAAATTTATCATTTGACTTAAAAAATAATGAGTTAATTTATACTGAGTGTAATTGTGCAGACTTTGGAGAAAATTGTGATTTTAATTCAACATATATTTGTAAGCATATAGGGGCTACATTTTATAAATTTCAAGAAGAAGTTAAAGAAAGAAGTAATAATAAATCAAAAAAATATATAAGAACTCTTTATGATAGCAATGATTATTCAGAAATATTACTAAGAACAATAAATAAAAATAATATTTCTGACAAAGAAAAAGCAAGCTTACAAATAAATTTAACCCAAAGGGATGTAAATAGAGATAAATATTATTATGAACTTGATTTAAAAATAGGTATAAAAAAATATTATGTGGTTAAAAATATAGCCGAGTTAATAGAAGCTAGAAAATTTGGAAAGTTATTAAAATATGGAAAAGAATTTACATATGATCCAAATGTTCATTATTTTTCAGAAGAGGATGAAGATATTTTAAATTTTATAGAAGAATACATATCATTAAATGAACCATTTGAAAGAAGGTTTTCAGTTCAAAGAATAACAAAAAATGTTTTTGGAAACAATAAAACTTTATTTATACCACAAGCGGCTTTAAGAAGATTTTTTGATAATATAAATGATAAAACTATTATGTTTACACAAGGGCTTAATAGTATTTATGCAGAGGTATATAAAGAGGATTTGCCTATTGAATTTAACATAAATGAAGAAGATGGAGAAATTAAAATTTCATCTAATGAAGATATGCCAATAAAGTTAACATATAAAGGTGATGTATATCTTTATAATAATAAAATTTATTTGCCAAATAAAAAGCAAATAAAAAATTATAATTTTATAAATGATATTTTTTCTAAAAAACCAATAATAACATTTAAAAATAAAGAAAAGCAAGAAGTATTTAATAAGGTAATACCTGTATTTGAAACTATAAGTAAAGAAATAAATATAGATGAAAATTTAGCAAAAAATATTATAAAAGAAAAACCAAGTTTTGAAGTTTATTTTGATAGAGATAGAAAGAAAACATGGGCAACAATTAAAGCTATTTATGGAAATGTTAATTTTAATATATTAAAAAATGTTAAAGAAAATGAATATGTTATTAGAGATTTAAATGAAGAAAATGAAATAGAAAAAATATTAAATGAATTTTCATTTTATAGGAATAAAGATGTTTTTATGTTTAATGGAGATGATGAAAAATTATTTGATTTATTAAAAAATGAGTTATCTTTATTAAAGGAAAAAGCTACTATATATTATTCAGAGAGATTTAAAGAAAGAAGAGTATATGGAGCTTCATCATTAAATGCAAAAATATCAGAAGGAAGAGGAAATTATTTAGAATTTTCTTTTAATATAGAAAATGTAAATGAAAATGAATATAAGAAAATAATCAATGCTTTTAAGGATAATAGAAGATTTTTTAAGCTTAAAGATGAAAGTTTTGTAGACTTAAAAGATGAGGAAGTTATTAAATTACTTAATTTAATAGATAATTTAAGTGAGGATTCAAGTATTAAATCTAATGAAATTAAAATACATAAAAGTAAGGCGGTATTTATTAATGAGAGTATAAAAGATAACAGTTTATCCTTCATACATGGTAAAAATATAGTAGAACATATTTCAAATAAAATAGAAAGTTTAACTGATATTAATTACGAAGTTCCTAAGGATTTAAAAGCTAAGCTTAGAGATTATCAATTAACAGGATTTAATTGGTTTAAAACATTAAGTTATTATGAGTTTGGAGGAATATTGGCAGATGAAATGGGATTAGGTAAAACATTACAAACAATTACCTTCTTATTATCTGAAAAAGGAAAGAAAAGTGTTATAGTAACCCCAACATCATTAATATATAACTGGAAAAGTGAATTTGAAAAATTTGCACCAAATTTAAATATTAAAATAATTCATGGAAATAAAGAAGAAAGAATTTTTACAAAAGAATATATTAATGAGTATGATGTATTACTTACAACTTATGGTACCTTAAGAAATGATTATAATTTATATGAAGATATAAATTTTGATTATTGTATAATTGATGAAGCTCAAAATATTAAAAACTCTTTATCTCAAAGTAGTGAAGTTGTTAAAAAATTAAATGCAAAAGTTAAGTTTGCATTAACAGGGACTCCAATTGAAAATAATCTTATGGAGTTATGGTCTTTATTTGATTATATAATGCCAGGATATTTATATTCAAAGAAGAAATTTCAAGATAAATTTATTAAAAATGAAAAAGGAATTATTGAATTAAAAAAATATATAAAGCCTTTTATTCTTAGAAGATTGAAAAATGATGTTATGAGTGAATTACCAGATAAAATAGAAAAAAGATATGTAGTAGAAATGACTAAGGAACAAAAGAAGGTTTATAAGACATATATAGATGATATCAAAAATAAGATGAAAGAAAAGGATCTAATTAAAGATAAGATAACTATTTTTTCTTATTTGACTAAGCTAAGACAATTAGCTTTAGACCCAGGAATACTTGTTGATGGGTATATAGGGGGAAGTGGTAAGATTGATGTTACTGTAGATTTAATAAATGAATTTATAAATAACAATCATAAAATATTATTATTTTCACAATTTACATCTGTTCTTGATAGTATAAAAACTATATTTGACGCAGAAGGAATAGAATATTTTTATTTAGATGGTAGTACAAAGGCTTCTGAGAGAGTTTCATTAGTAAATGAATTTAATAATTCAAATAAAGTTAAGGTGTTTTTAATTTCACTTAAAGCTGGAGGTACAGGACTTAATTTAACTTCTGCAGATGTTGTTATTCATTTTGATCCATGGTGGAATCCTGCAATTGAAGATCAAGCAACAGATAGAGCTCACAGATTTGGGCAAAAAAATGTTGTTGAAGTTATTAAACTTATATCAAAGGGAAGTATTGAAGAAAAAATAATTAAGCTTCAAGAAAGTAAAAAAGAAATTATTAATGAAATAATGAATGGAAATTATACTAATGGAGGATTCTTAGGTAGTTTAGATGCAGATGAAATAAAAGAATTATTTAGTTAATTAATAAAAAAGAATGATATTTTTGTGAAATATCATTCTTTTTTATTTATATAATTTTTTTAATTACTCTACAGTTACTGATTTTGCAAGGTTTCTTGGCTTATCAACATCACAACCTTTTTGTTTTGCAACATAGTAAGAAATTAATTGAAGTGGAACAACACTTATAAGTGGAGTTAATATATCAATAGTTTTTGGAATATAAATTAAATCATCAACAACTTCCTTAGTAGTTGTATCTCCTTCATTTACAACTGCAAATATATTTCCACCTCTTGTAGAAACTTCTCTTACATTACTAATCATTTTATCCTTTAATGATTCTTGAGTTAATAAAGTTATAACAGCAGTATTTTTTTCTATTAATGCTATAGGTCCATGTTTTAATTCTCCACCAGCATAAGCATCACAGTGTATATAAGATATTTCTTTAAGTTTCAAAGATCCTTCCATTGCAACTGCATAATCAAGACCTCTTCCTAAAAAGTACATATCTTTGTGATTATAATGAGTAGAAGCAAATTTTTGAAGAGAATCTTTCATTTTTAATGCTTTATCAATTTTATTTGGTATTTGTAATAATTCTGCTTTAATTGTTTCAATTTCTTCATTAGTCATAGTTTCTTTTAATGAAGCAAAATATAAACCTAAGATATAAAAAGCAGCTAATTGAGTAACATAAGCCTTTGTTGAAGCAACTGCTATTTCAGGACCAGCCAATGTATAAAATACATCATCAGCTTCTCTTGATACAGATGAACCTACAACGTTTGTTATAGCTAAAACTCTTGCACCTTGTTTTTTACTATCTCTTAAAACAGCTAAGGTATCAGCAGTTTCACCAGATTGAGATACAACAATTATTAATGTTTTGTTAGTTACCATTGGCTCTCTATATCTAAATTCTGATGCTATATCAATTTCAACAGGTATTTTAGCAAATTTTTCAATTACTGTTTTTCCAACTAAACCTGCGTGATAAGCAGTTCCACAAGCAACTATATAAACTCTATCAAAGTTTTCTAATTGTTCCTTTGTGAAAGATATATTATCTATTGAAATTTCTTTTCCTAAAGCAATCTTACTAGCTAAAGTATCTTTAACAGCTCTTGGTTGTTCATGAATTTCTTTTAACATGAAATCCTCAAAACCACCTTTTTCAGCTGCATCAATATTCCAAGTAACATGATAAATTTCTTTTTCTATTTTTTCGCCATCTTCATTTCTAAGTTCAACACCATTAGGAGTTAGTATGGCAAACTCTTTATCTTCTAAAAGATAAACATCTCTTGTATGATTTAAAACAGCAGGTATATCTGAAGCAATAAAGCTTTCATCTTTACCTAAACCAACTATAAGAGGACTGTCTTTTCTTACAGCAATTAATTTATTTGGCTCATTTTTAGCTATTACACCAATAGCAAAGCTTCCTTCAAGTTTAGAAGTTGCTTTTACTACAGCTTCAAATAAATCATCTTTATAATAGTAATCAATTAAGTTTGGTATAACTTCTGTATCTGTTTCTGAAAAGAATTTATATCCCTTTGAAGATAACCATTCTCTTAATTTCATATAATTTTCTATAATACCATTATGAACTACACTAATTGTAGCATTTTCTGTAGTATGAGGATGTGAATTTACATCAGATGGTTCACCATGAGTAGCCCATCTAGTATGACCAATTCCAATATGACCATTAACAGGTTTTTCTTTTAAGCTTAATGCTAAATTATTTAAACGACCTTTGAATTTTCTAACATTAATTCCTTCATTTAAAATTGCAACACCTGCAGAGTCATAGCCTCTGTATTCTAATTTTGATAATCCTTCTACTAATAGATTAGACGCTTGTCTTTTTCCTACATATCCAACTATTCCGCACATAATAAATAATCTTCCTTCCATTATTAAAATATTTTTTAGAGTTTATTGTAATTTTTAAATGACAGTATTAAAAAGGGTATACTAGTACTAGGACATTAAAAAAACAATGAAGGTTTTAACACCAGACTAGAATTGTGCTACAAATCACTTTGTAGTTTTGCTAGTCGTTAACGGTAGTGCGATACCGTGGGGCACCCGCCGAAGAATTCGATACTCCCCATCCTCGTCAACTTAAGTGAGACCCCAAATCTTCGATTTGGTTGGTCGAACTTACTCAGCGTAAGCTGAGTTTCCTTTAAAAAATCAAACCTTTGGTTTAATTAAATGATTTAAAAGCTAGTTATCTATATCCACTTAAGTTCTGGCGCTTTTATGAAATTATAATTTGTTGTATTACTATAATAATCACATCCTTCGTTAATTATTTAGTATACCTGTTCATAATTCTAACACAAAATTATGATTTGTCTATAGTTTAGGTATAACTATTATGAAAATTTATCCAAAAATAAAAATTATAATAATACATTATATGGATTTAAAATAAAAATGTCATAAGTTCATATAGAAAAAATATTCAGCCTAATTTTAGGAGGAAATATATTAAAATTTAAATGTAAATAGGGTAAATGTATAAATTATAAATTATCTGGCAAGAATATCTAAGAGAGTTTAAAAACAGGAGGTAATGTGAAGTGTCAGGTTTAGAAATTAATAAAAGACCAACAGATATTCCAAATAGTGCAAAAAAATCAAGAAAACATGGTAAGGTACCAGGTGTTTTATATGGGAAAACAATAAAAAACTTAGCATTTGAAGTAGGAGAAATTGAATTAGCTCATGAAATAGGAATTAATGGGCAACATGGAGTTCTTGAATTTTCTTTAGATGGAGAAAATCATAAAGGCTTAATAAAAGAAATTCAAAAAGATCCAGTTACAAATAAAATTATTCATTTGGATTTAGAAGAAGTAAGAGGAAATGAAAAGGTAATTTCTTCTGTACCAATACATTATATTGGTGAAGAATTTCTTAATAAGAAAGGTATTGTATTACAAAAAGAAAAAGATAATGTAAAAGTTGAATGTTCAGCTGAAGCAATACCTAAATATATAGATTTTAATGTAGGTACAGGAACTGTTGGGTCTGTATATAAATTTGGAGATTTAGAAGTTGCATCAGAAATATCAATTTTAGATGATTTAAATTCAGTAATTGCTTCTATAAGTTATGAACGTAAGACAGTTAGTGATGATATGGATGAAGCACAAGAAGCTGATATAAAAGATGTAGCAGAATAAAAAATATATGCAAAAAATAAGGGGCTGTCGCACTAAAAATTTTATACACAATATATTGTTTTAAAAATAAAAATCAACACAATATATTGTAGTATTTATTCTTAATGCGACATCTTCTTATTTTTTTATTTAATTTTATATAAATTTGGTATATAATAACTAAGGGATATACTATTGAAAATGTTTAGGAGGGAATAAAATGAATTATAAAGAGAAGTATAATGAGTGGTTAAACTCAAAAGTAATATCAGAAAGCGTAAAAGAAGAACTAAGAGGAATTACAGACGAAAAAGAATTGGAAGATAGATTTTATAAAGAATTAGATTTTGGTACAGGTGGACTAAGAGGGGTTATAGGATATGGTTCTAACAGAATGAACGTTTATACTGTATCAAAGGCAACACAAGGCTTTGCTAATTATTTAAATAAAAACTTTGAATCACCAAAGGTTGCAATTGCATATGATTCAAGAAATATGTCAAAGGAATTTGCTGAAGCAGCAGCTTTAACTCTTTGTGCAAATAATGTAAAAGTATATTTATATGAAAGCTTAAGACCAACACCAATGCTTTCTTTTGCAACGAGACATTTAAGTTGTCAAGGTGGAATAGTAATTACAGCTTCACATAATCCAAAAATATACAATGGATATAAAGTATATGATGAATTCGGTGGACAAGTTACAGACGAAAAGGCTGGACTAATTATTAATGAAGTAAATAGCATAGAAAATTATGAAGATATAAAGACTATTTCTTTAGAAGAAGCAATAAAAGACAATCTTTTAGAATATATAGGTGAAGATGTAGATAAGGCTTATCTTGAAGAAGTAAAAGGTCTTACTATAAGAACAGAATTAGTTAAAGAGCATGCTAAAGACTTAAAGGTTATATATACTCCAATTCATGGTAGTGGAAATATGCCAGTTAGAAGAGTGCTTAAAGAATTAGGATATGAAAATGTTGAAGTTGTAAAAGAACAAGAAAAACCAGATGGTAACTTCCCAACAGCTTCTTATCCAAATCCAGAAAATCCACAAGTATTTGAATTAGCTTTAGAAATGGCTAAAACAAATACTCCTGATATCATATTTGGTACAGACCCAGATTGTGATAGAATAGGTGTTGTTGTTAAAGAAAATAGTGGGGAATATAAAGTTTTAACAGGAAATCAAACAGGTCTTTTATTAACAGATTATATATTATCATCACTTAAAGAAGAAGGAAAATTACCTTCAAATGGAGTTGTTATTAAAACTATCGTAACAAGTGAAGGTGCAAGAGCTATAGCTAATTACTATGGTGTTGAAATAATGGATGTTTTAACTGGCTTCAAATATATTGGAGAAAAAATAAGACAATTCCAAGAAAAGGGAGATAAGAAGTATTTATTTGGATTTGAAGAAAGTTATGGATATTTAGCTGGAGAATTTGTTAGAGATAAAGATGCTGTTATAGCTTCTATGTTAATAGCAGAAATGACACTTTATTATAAAGAACAAGGAAAATCTTTATATGAAGCTTTAATTGAACTTTATAATAGAATTGGATTCTTTAAAGAAGACTTAATTTCAATTGAGTTAAAAGGTAAAGAAGGGCAAGAAAAAATTAGTAAGTGCTTAGATTTATTAAGAGAAACAGCTTTAACAGAAGTTGATGGAGTTAAAGTTGCAACTAGACTTGACTATAAGTTAAGTAAAGAAGAAAATTTAGAAAACAATACAGAATTTGTTATTAACTTACCAAAATCAAATGTATTAAAATACATTTTAGCTGATGGTTCATCATTTGTTGTTAGACCTTCAGGTACAGAACCAAAAATGAAAGTTTATTCAGCAGTTAAGGGAGAAAGTTTAACAAATGCTGAAGAAAAGTTAAAGAGATTTAACGAAAAGGTTATGGAAATTATAAATGAAAAATTAGCATAATAAAAGGGCTGCTGGTATTCCAGCAGTTTTTTTATTTTACTTAATTAATTTGAAACTTTTAAGGTAATAATGTATTATGAATAATGAAATAATTTACTAAAGGAGTGTAATTTATGGATTATAAGGCAAAAATTAAGGAAAGAATGAGTAAATTATTATTTTTAGAAATGAATAAAGATGGATTTAAAGAAAATATAGGAATACCATCATATGTTACTTTTAAAAATAAAGATTTATATTTACCAATTAGTTCTGAATACATAAGTTCAAATATAAATGATGAAATAAAGATAAAGAACTTACCAATATACTATTTTATAGAAGGAATGTTTATAGCAATTGGTGCAGATGAAAATTTAAGATTTAATGATGATTATGAGTTAATTTTAGATTATATAAAAGATACAGAAAATTGTATTAAATCATTAATAAGCAAAAGAATACAAGAAGAAAGATATTTAGATGCTTATCTTTTATTAAAAGGATATTATTCATATTCAAAGGACCTTGAAGTTATGAAAAAAATACTTCTTGTAGGTGAAACTATAAGAGAACAGGATAGTAGCTTTAAGGATATATTATTAGATGATATTGAATATTGCATTACAAATAATTTAAAAATAGCAGAACCATATTTATATAAAGCAATTGTTCTTAAAAATGAAGGTGATTTTAAGGCTGCAAGAGTTGCAATTAATGAATATATAAATAAGGGTGGCAAGGTAACTAAAGAAGTTGAAATAATAAATACTGATATACAAAATATTTCAGATTATGAAAATGCAATTGAATTATTAGCTGAAGAGCCAGCAAAGGCAGTTGAAATATTATTAAGACTTGCAGGAGAATTTGAAGAAAATCCCCTTATTTATTATTACTTAGGAATTGCTTTTAGAAAATTAGAAGATTATCACAAGGCTATTTATTACTTAAAAGAAAGTGTAAAGAGAGAAAGTGGAATACTTGAAGTTATAGTTGAATTAGGTTTAAATTATGCTTGTATTAATGATTTTGAAGAAGCTATTAAATTCTTTAAAAAAGCATTTGAAGCATCTAGAGATGTTGAAATTTGTACTAATATTGTAATGTGCTATTTAAATATTAATGATTTAGAAAATGCAAGATTACATTTAGATATAGCTAAAAATTTAAATCCTGATGATGAAATAGTAAAACAATTAGATACTATGATTAACAAGGAGCAATAAGGGAAGAGAGTATATGGGTAAAGCTGAAAGATATAGAAATATAGATATGTTAGGTTATAAAATTTTTGCTTCTGATATGAATAGCTGCTTAGAAAAAGTTTTTTCCATGAAAAAGGTTCATATTGTATCAGGAAATCCAGAAGTATTATATGTTGGATTAAATAATAAAGAATTATTTAAAAATTTTATATCTGATAAGTCAGTAATAATACCAGATGGAGTTGGAGTTCAAATAAGTGCAAAAATATTAAAGACTCCAGTAAAGGAAAAAATAGCAGGAATAGAATTAATGAAAAAAATACTTGAAAAATGTGAGAAAACAGGAGAAAGTATTTATTTATTAGGAGCAAGTGAAGAAAATTTAAAGGCTTGTGTTGCTAATATAGTTAGGGATTTTCCTAAAATAAATATTTCTGGATATCATAATGGTTTTTTTGATTTAAATAATCCAAAAGAAATATTAGAAGAAATAAAAGAAAAGAAACCAATGGCAATTTTTGTAGCAATGGGATGTCCAAGACAAGAAAATTTTATTGTGAAATATATGGATGAATTACCTTGCAAAATATTTATGGGGGTTGGTGGAAGCTTTGATGTTATTGCAGAAAAGGTTAATAGGGCACCAAGATGGATGATTAATATAGGTATGGAATGGGCTTATAGAGTATCCAAGGAACCGTGGAGAATAAAGAGGCTTGGAAGTATTCCTAAATTTATAGGAATTGTTATTAAAAATAGGGGTAAAAAATATGAAAGGTAGCAAAATATTTAAAGCAGCATTTATTGTAATGATTATAAGCATAATAAGTAGATTTTTAGGTTTATTTAGAGATATGCTTGTAAGCTACCAATTTGGTATGAATATGTATACAGATGCTTATAAAGCAGCTGTATCTGTACCAGAAACTGTTTTTACTATTGTTGGGCTTGCTATATCCACTGTATTTATTCCTATGCTTAGTAAAGTCAAGTATGAAAAAAATAAAGAAGAAATGTTTAAATTTTCTAATAATATAATATCCATATTATTAGTAATATCTATTATTGCATTTTCTTTAGGGTTTGCATTTACAAGAGAAATAGTTTCTTTTATGTTTGATGGGTTTAGTAATGAAAAATTTATACTTACAGTTTTTTTAACTAGAATAACATTATTTAATCTTTTGTTTTTATCAATAAACGCTTGCTATACGGCAATGCTTCAAGTATGTGAAGATTTTGTTATACCATCAATTTTAGGAATGTTTTTTAATGTACCAATGATAATTTATTTATTATTTTTTTCAAATATAAATATTATTGGACTTACAATTGCAAATGTTATTGGTAACTTTTTAAGAGTTGCAATTCAAGTTCCAGTTTTATATAAATATGGATATAAATTTAAATTATTTATTGATTTAAAAGATGAAAGAATTAAAAGGATTTTAATATTAATTATTCCTGTAATAATTGGATCAGGAGCTAATTCATTAAATATGGTAGTTGATATGAAAGTTGCATCATCATTGGGAGATGGAGCTGTTAGTGCTTTAGATTTTGCACAAAAGATAATAGTTTTTGCTAATACTGCAATAACAACAGCAATTGTATCGGTAATGTATCCTTTAATGGCAAATAAGTTAAATGAAGGAGATAATGAAGGTTTTGTAATGTATTTATCAAAATCTGTTTCAATAATAGCATTATTATTAGTACCAATTTCATTTGGATTTATATTGTTAAATAAAGAAGTTATTAGTATTTTTTATGAAAGAGGTAATTTTACAGCTTCTGATGTAGGATTGACTTCATTGGCATTTTTAGGTTATTCATTAGTATTACCATTTACAGGAGTAAGAGACATATTAAATTCTTCATTATTTTCAATGCAAAAAACTAAGGTTACAACGATGAATGGTGTTATAGGGGTTATTGTAAATATTATTTTAAGCATTACATTATCAAAGATATATGGAGTTTTTGGAGTGGCAATGGCTTCAACCATATCATCTATAGTAACTGCAGTACTTTTATTTATTTCTACTAGAAGACTTGTAGGTAATTTTGATGTTGTACCTATGATAATAAAGTTATTAAAAATACTTTTAGCTGCAATAATGATGTTATTTGTATTAGTTGCATTAAATAATGTGTTAAACCTTGATAATAAAATAATAATCATTTTAGTTAATGGAACTGCAGGTATACTTATATATTCTATATTATGTAAGATATTAAAAATTGAGGAATTTAATGAAGCAATAGATATGATAAAAAATAAGGTATCTAAAAAAGCGCCTAGGAGGAAAATATGAAAATATTATTTATAGCATGTTATTCACCATTAATAAATAATTCTGCATCTATAGAAACACTACAATATTTAAATAATTTAGCTAAAATAGATGAAAATGAAGTTCACTTATTAACGGTGAACTTCCCAAAGAATTCAATTTATTATGATGAGTATATACTTAGCATGTTAAACGAAAAAGTGAAGATGCATATAATTTCAGGAGGTAAAATCTTTGAAAAAATTATGCCAAAGAAGCCTAGCAATAAAGCTGCAGTAAATTCTTCACAAAATAATAAAAGTTTTATAAAAAGTATGCTTAAAAAAGGAAAATCTATAATTGCAGTACCAGATATGTATTTTAATTGGGCTAAAGCAGCATCAAAGTATGGAATAGAATTAATGAAGAAAGAAAAATTTGATGTTATGTTTTCAATGCATGAACCGCCATCAAGTCATATTTGTGCAATGAAAATTAAAGAAGAGTTTAAAGATTTACCATGGGTAACTTATTGGAGCGATCCATGGCTTAAAGATTCAACAAGAGAAAATATAAGTCCAGTAAGAAGAAAATATGAACAATCATTTGAAAGAAAAGTTGTTAATTTAAGTGACAGATTTATTTTTGTAACTAAGGCTAATAGAGATGATTATGTAAATTCATATAATATTCCAATAGAAAAAACATTTATAGTAACTAGAGGATATGATGAAAAGCAATATAAAGAAATAAAGGAAAAATCAAATCCTAAGCTTATAGAAAAGGAGAAAATAAATTTTGTTTATGCAGGAGAAATTTTTTCAAAGCTTAGAAATGTTAATCCATTTATAGATGCTTTAAATGTAATTAAAAATGAAAATATTGATTTATACAATAAATTAAATATTATGTTTTTTGGAAATATTGATAGTGATGAAGTTAAAAATAAATTAAATGCTATTGATAAAGTTAGTGTTTCACCGAGAATTCCATATGATGAAGCTTTGGGATATATGCTTAATAGTCAAGTGCTTTTGTTATTTGGAAATAAAAATTCAAAACAAATCCCAGCTAAGGTTTATGATTACTTTGGTGCAGAAGGACTTATTTTTGTTATTCTTGGAGATAAAAATGATCCTATAAAAGATGTAGTGAAAAATAAAGAAAAGTGTATTGTTGTCAATAACAATGTTGATGAAATTGTTAATGGAATCAATAAAATAGCATCTATGATTGAATTGGGAATAAAGCATGGAGCTATAGAGGAATATAAATGGCAGTACATTTCTAAAAGACTTAATGATATATTAAGGGGGTAATCATTATGCATGTTATGTTTATACCTTCTTGGTATGATAATTCAAGAAATAAAGTTCATGGTAGTTTTTTTAGAGAACAAGCTAATAAACTTCAAGAAAGTGGAGTAAAAGTAACTGTTGCTTATAACGAAATATGGCCATTAACATTAATGGGCAAAATAAAAGAAAAAAGTGGATTGTTTTTTGAAATTGAAAAAGGATTAAGAACTTATAGATATAAAAATTATAATTTTATACCTAAAAGTTCATTAATGTTTAATGTATTTGATAAAAGAATGGAAAAGTTATATAAGGAAATTACTAAAAAAGAAGGTAAAATAGATATTATACACGCTCAATCATCACTATGGGGTGGAATAAGTGCAGCTTATATAGCAAAAAAATATAATATTCCATTAGTTATTACTGAACATTCTTCTGTAGAAAGAGGAGTTTATGTAAGAAAAAGCTATTATAAAAGAATTATAGATTCTTATAAAACTGCAGATAAGATAATAACAGTTGGAAATGGCTTAAAGAAGGAAATTGAAAAATTAGCAGGAAGAAATGATATAGAGGTTATTGGAAATCTTGTTGATTTATCTTTATTTGATATTAGAAATGTTAAAAAAGAAAATAATGATTTTACATTTTTCAGTGTTGCATTTTTAGAAGGTGAAAAAGGGTTTGATACATTAATTAAATCTTTTGCAAAAGTATATAAAAATAAAAATGTTAAATTAGTCATAGGTGGAGATGGAAGTCAAAAGGAATGGCTAAAGGGAATAGCAAAAGAAAATGGAGTAGAACCACAAGTATTATTTACAGGAGCATTATCTAGAGAAGAGGTAGCAAGTTGGATGAATAAATGTGATGTATTTGTACTACCTTCAAGATATGAAACCTTTGGAGTTGTATATATTGAAGCTTTAGCAAGTGGAAAACCAGTAATAGCAACATTTAATGGTGGAGCAGAAGATATAATAAATGAAGAGGTTGGAGTATTAGTTGAAATAGATAATGTAAATAAATTAGCACAAGCTATGGAAAAGGTAAGGGAGAATTATAATAAATATAATCCAGAAAGTTTAAGAAATTATTGTACTGAAAAGTTTAGTGCAAATGTTATAATAAAAAAAATAATAAATGTTTATAAAAAAGTTATAAGATAAAGAGGTGTTAATATGTATTTTAAGGATTATTCAATAGATAAGTTTTTATATGAATTAAAAACAGATTTACCATCACCAGGAGGCGGAAGTACAGCTGCATTAGTTTCAGCATTAGCAGGAGCTTTAAATTCTATGGTATATTCATTTACTGTAGATAAAAAATCATTTGAAAATTTAAATCATGAAAATAAAGAAAAAATGAAAAGTTTAAAAGTAAAATGTGAAGAATTTATAAGTAAAAGTATTTCCTATATGGAAACAGATAGGGAAACCTTTACAGCGTTAATGGATACATTTAAACTTCCAAAAGAAAGTGATGTAGAAAAGAAATATAGATCACAAATGATTAAAGAAAAGACGATAGCAGCAATGGAATCCCCTTTAAATTTAGCTAAAGATTCGTTAAAATTTTATGATAATATAGATTTTGCTATTGAATTTGGAAATAAGAATTTAACATCTGATGCTATAGTAGCAGCAATACTTTTACATTCAGCTATAGAAAGTGCAGTAGTTAATGTTTTTGTAAATTATAATAGTTTATATAATAAAGAAGGATATGAAAATATTCCAGAAGAATGTAGAGAAATAATTAAAAAGTCATTAGATAAAAAAGAAATTATAGTTAAAGAATATGGAATATAAATAATAAAGCTGTAATATAAGTTTTTCAACTTTATATTACGGCTTTATTATTTTGAAATACTTAGGCTTTATATATTAATTTTTATTGTGATTGGTATTCAGGTAAATCAGTAAGAGGTTTAAATTCATAGCCATCAGCTCTAATTTGTTGTATTACAGTTTTTAAAACAGCAGTATTTGTTTTTGAAACTGCATGTAATAACATTATGCATCCAGGATGAACACCTTGTGTTATTTTTTTTATGGCGACTTCTTCGCTAGGCTGATTGTCTATAATCCAATCTTTGTAGGCAAAACTCCAAAAAATACTTTTATATCCTAAATCATTAGTTTTCTTTAATGAATTAATAGAATATTTGCCCATAGGTGGTCTAAAAAATTTAGGCATATCGCTACCAACGACTTCTTTGTAAGCATTTTCTACATCTATAAATTCAGCTTTGAATTTTTGTGGATCTGTAACACTTGCCATTGATGGATGGTGGTTAGAGTGATTACATACTAAATGACCTTCATCAGCCATTCTTTTAACTATTTCAGGATTTTGAACTATATATGGTTTTACAACAAAAAAAGCAGCAGGAACTTTTTCATCACGAAGTATATCTAATATTTTTGCTGTATATCCATTTTCATAACCTTCATCAAAAGTTAAGTAAATTACTTTTTCATTAGTATCGCCTAAATAATAAGCATTATATTTAGATAAAAGTCCTGTTGCTTCTTTAGGACATTCAGGCATTAAATCTTTGCCTCTGTTAACAAAGTACCAATTCAATTCAAAATCATCACCGATTGAATATTTTGAATAAGCATAGGCATTGCTTACAATTAAAGAAATTAAAACAAAAATTGATACTAATAAAAAGGAGAATTTATTTTTTTTCAACATTATCACCTCCTAATAATATCTTTTGTAGAGCCGAAAATATTACACATGGAAAATAAAGAAAATATATAGAAAAAATTGACAAGAAGCTATTAAAGGAATATAATGGAAATATATTATTAATGAAGGAGGTAGGAATATGTTAAAATCTTATATAAATTTAAAAGGAATGTTTAATTTAATTATAAGTAAATATAACAATAATATTTTTAATAACCCTATCTCTAGGAGTCTTTTTAATAAATATTATATTTATTAAAAAGATATGTAATAAGATTTGTTTATGGAGGTCGTGGTTATTATCACAGCTATTTTTTATGTTTAAAGTTAGTATATTTAATAATAAAAGGTCGTGGAGTAATCATGGCCTTTTATTATTATGTGCCCAGCATGGGCAACAACTTGATGCTGAAAGTCCGTTGTAGGCTTGGTAGTGGGAACCACTAGCCAAGGACAAGGATGTCCATCGTGAGCTGGAATCTGAAGGAAGTCATAGGCGAAGTCTTGGTCTGAGGAAAACGAACTACATACAAGGCTTACTAAAGTCGGACGAGTTTGTAATACAAAACAAAGTCCAACACTACCCAAAACTTTAGGAGTAAATGTAGCAGATATATGAGATGAAGGTTGTTGTTCTTACCTGAGGAGGTCTGATAGATACATTGCTAATAAAGATGAATTTCTAAAGCAATAACCTACATAGTGATATGTAGCTTAACTATAAGAAGTTAGCATAAGTCATAGTAACTCAGCTAATGGTGATAGGGGACGAAGGACTGAACTTTAAGGAGGTTTTGAGTTTTGAAAGTTTCGCAGAATAATCAGAGATTGCAGAAAACTAAATATTTAGGCTCTAGTGCTAAGGGTAGAGTGGAACTCGAAGATAGGCAAAGAGTGCATAGAGAATTCTCGGCAACTTTAAAGGGAGAAACAAGTGAAGTTGAGTATGGTTCATTGGAAAGAATATTATCAAGAGAAAACTTACTTCTAGCAATTTCATTAAACTTAAAGAACCGCCGTGTACCAGGCCGGTATGCACTGTGGTGTGAGAGGACGGAAAATAAAATAATTATTTTCTTCCTACTCGATTTTTTTAAGGTGGGAGTTTGTGTTTATAAAAGGAAGAAAAGGTGAGTAAAAAATTACAATTATAAGGGGGAAGAAAAATGAAGAGGATACTTAGGTATGTTTCTAAATATAAGGGAACTGTTATTATTGGAACAATGTGCATGTTGATAGTTATAGGAGTAGATTTATTTCTTCCATATTTACAACAAGTATTCATAGATAGTGGATTAATGAAAGGAGATCAAAATGTTATTGTTTCAGTATTAGTATGGATAGTGATTATAACTGTCATAAAGGCAATGTTAGGATATGGAAAAGAATTTTTATATGATGTATTAAGTAGCTGGGTACATCAAGATATAAAAAATGATTTGTTTGCACATATTCAAACATTAGAATTTGAATATTTTGATAATATGAATACAGGGGAATTGATGTCAAGAATAGGTGAGGATGCAGAGAATATATGGCAAACAATAGGATATGGAATGAGACTTTTTATTGAAAATATAATTTACTTTGTGATTTCAACAATAATACTATTTGTTTTAAATTATAAGTTAGCTTTAGCTTGTTTTATTGTAATGATTCCAATTGGATTTATAGGAATAAAATTAGAAAAGAAGTTTGGAGAAATCTATAGCAAAATAAGTGATCAAACAGCTGAAATTAATACTATTGCTCAAGAAGATATTGCAGGAATAAAACTTGTTAAGGCTTTTTCAAGAGAAAAATATGAAATAAATAAATTTTTAAAGATGAATAAAGTTTATTATGATTTAAATATGGAGCAAGCAAAAATAATAGGTGATTATTTTCCACCAATAGAGTTCTTAACAAATATTGCACTTGTTATAATGATTGTTTTAGGTGGATTTCTCGTAATGGATGGTGAAGTAAGCATAGGTATATTAGTTGCATTTAATGGATATATATGGAATTTGATATGGCCAATGAGAATGCTTGGAGAACTAACAGACTTACTTTCAAGAACAGTGTCATCTGCAAATAAAATTTTTGCAATAATGGATAAGGATCCTAGTATTAAAACTAAAGAAAACTTTAAAGATGTTAAAAATATTAAAGGTAATATAAAATTTGAAGGTGTTAACTTTAAATATGATGATAAATTAGTATTAAAAAATATAAATTTAGATATAAAAGCAGGAAGTACAGTAGCTATAATGGGAGCAACAGGCGCTGGAAAATCTTCTTTAATAAATTTAATTGGTAGGTACTATGATACTTGTAAAGGTAGTATAAAAATTGATGGAATTGATATAAAAGAATATAACTTAGAATTTTTAAGAAAAAATATGGCCATTGTTCCGCAGGAAACATTCTTATTTTCTGAAACGATTTTAAATAATATAAAGTTTAGCAATGAAAATACAAGTTTTGAAGAAATAAAGGAAGCTAGTAAATTAGCATGTGCTAATGAATTTATTGAAGGGTTAGAATTAGGATATAATACTGAAATAGGAGAAAGAGGAATAGGTCTTTCTGGGGGACAAAAGCAAAGGATAGCTATTGCAAGGGCATTAGTTAGAAAAGCTAAAATATTAATTTTAGATGATTCAACATCAGCATTAGATATGGAAACTGAACATGAATTATTAAAAAATCTTTCAAATAGGAAGCATGAAAGTACAACATTTATAATAGCGCATAGAATTTCAGCAGTTAAAAATGCAGATTTAATTATATATTTAGAGGATGGACAGATAAAGGAAAGTGGTACTCATGATGAACTCTTAAAGAAAAAGGGAAGATATTATGATATTTATAACGACCAATTTAGAGATTTTAATTTACTAGAAGAAGAGGTGATTTAGATGAGTTATAACGAAATTGTGAAAGATGAAGAAATAACAAGAAGAAGCAAAAAAGAACTAACTATGAAGCTTATAAAATATCTTAAGCCTTATAAATTTAAAGCTTTAATTATAATAATTCTTATGATTTTTGTAATGGTTAGTGGAATAGTAAATCCATGGTTATTACAAGTTGCTATTGATAATTATATTGTAAATTTTAATGTAAAAGGATTGCTAATTATAGGAGCAGCATTGATTATATTAAACTTAGTTGCATGGGTCTTATCAAGAATAAGGTGGAAAATGATAACTTCAATTACAAATAATATTTTAGTTAATATAAGACATGAATTATATACACATATACAAAGCTTATCTTTTGATTTTTTTGATAGCAGGCCTGTTGGTAAAATACTAGCAAGGGTGGTTGGAGATGTTAATGCATTAAAAAGCTTGTTTTCTCAAAGTATTGAATCATTAATACCTCAATTATTAAATTTAATTTGTGTTGCAGTTATAATGCTTATTCTTAATTACAAGTTAGCATTAGCATGTATTGCATTACTTCCATTGTTAGGGATTGCAATTTTTGTAATTGAGATATTTTCAAGAAAAAGATGGGAAATATATAGAAATAAAAGATCAAATTTAAATGGGTTTACTCATGAAGATTTTTCAGGAATAAAAGTTGTACAAGGGTTTGCAAATGAAGAGGGAACTAGAAATAATTTTAAAGGAATGGTAAAAGAATTGAATGATTCTTTTATAAAAGCTGTAATGTTAAATGATTTCTTTTGGCCATTAGTTGAATTATCATGGGGAGTTGGAACAATAGTAGTTTTTGGATTGGGATATAAGATGGTTATAAATAATGAAATTACAATTGGTACATTAATTGCATTTTCTATGTATGTAGGGATGTTTTGGAGACCAATAATGAATTTATCAAGTTTTTATAACGCATTAATTACTAATTTTTCAGCTGCTGATAGGATATTTGATATATTAGACCAAAAGCCAATAGTTAAAAATTCGCAAGCTGCAAAAAGTATTGGTAAAATAAATGGAACTGTAGAATTTAGGGATGTTTCTTTTGCTTATGATAATGATAATGAAGTATTAAAAAATATTAATTTTAAAGTTAATAAAGGTGAAAAAATTGCACTTGTTGGAGCAACAGGGGCTGGGAAAAGTACAATTGTTTCATTAATAAGTAGGTTTTATGATCCTACAGTTGGAGAAGTGCTAATAGATGGGAAAAATATAAAAAATGTTAAATTAGAATCTCTTAGAAGTCAAATGGGAATAATGCTTCAAGATACATTTTTATTTTCTGATACTATTATGGAAAATATAAGATATGGAAGATTAGATGCTACTGATGAAGAAGTAATTAATGCAGCAAAAGCGGTTAATGCTCATGAATTTATTATGAAACTTGAAAATGGATATAAGACAGAAGTAAATGAACGTGGTTCTAGATTATCATTAGGACAAAGACAGTTACTATCATTTGCAAGAGCATTACTTGCTAATCCTCGTATTTTAATTTTAGATGAAGCAACATCCAATATAGATACAGTAACAGAAAAATTAGTTCAAAAAGGAATAGAAAAATTACTTTATGGAAGAACTTCTTTTGTAGTTGCTCATAGGCTTTCAACTATTAGAGATTGTGATAAAATAATGGTAATTAATAATGGAAAAATTGAAGAAGAGGGAAATCATGAAGAACTCTTAAAATTAAGAGGAATTTATTATGAATTATATATGGCACAATATAATTTTATGAATCAGTGAAATGTTACAAGTTTAGTTTAAAACTTTCTTTTGGGAGTTTTTTATATGAGTGGATTAAGGCAATGATAAGCTTGTTTTTAGGAGTTTTTAGTATACAATTAACACAAATAAAATATAAAATGTATTTTAAGTTAATATTTAGATTAAAAGATTTATATTAACAATAATTTTATAGTAATTTTAATTATTTTTATTATGTTAAAGTAAGTTGTATTTACAATAAAAATAATGAAGAATCAAAAGAATATGAATTTACACATAAAATTATTAAATGAAATATTAAATATTAAGGGAGAATAGTATGACAGAAAAGGAAAAAATGTTAGCTGGAGAATTATATTATGCAAGTGATGAAGAGCTAACTAAAGAACATAATATAGCACAAAGAATTTTGTGGAAGTTTAATAATTCACCAGAAGAAAATAGAAGTGAAATATTAAAAGAGTTATTTGGAAGCACAGGAGAAAATTTTTGTATAAAGCCTAATTTTCGTTGTGATTATGGATATAATATTTATGTAGGAGAAAACTTTTTTGCTAACTATGATTGCGTTATATTAGATGTTTGTAAAGTAACTATAGGTGATAATTGTATGTTAGCTCCAAGAGTATGTATTTATACAGCTACACATCCATTAGATGCACAAACTAGAATATCTGGATTAGAATATGGAAAACCTGTGGTTATTGGAAATAATGCATGGATTGGTGGAAGTTCAGTTATATTACCAGGAGTAACTATTGGAAATAATGTAGTTGTAGCAGCTGGTTCTGTAGTTGTTAAAGATGTTCCAGATAATGTTGTAGTGGCTGGAAATCCAGCTAAAATTATAAAATATTTATAAAGTATTAAAAAATTCAGTGAAAGCTGAATTTTTTTTAACAAAAAGTTATAAAGCAAAGAAAGTAAAAATTATAATTTCAGAAACAAATGTTGCAATATTTGAAAATGTAGATTATAAGAAAAATAGATAATTATTAAGTGATAAATGTTAAATTCATATTAAGAAGTGACTTGATTAATATATAAATATATAACAAAGCAATATTAATAAATAAATCAGTAAAGGTAAAAGGAAATTCAATTGATAGTTTGTAATAAAAATGAAAACTATGGATAATTAACGTACATTTTATCATTGAAATAAAATTACTTATAGAGTATAATCTTAGAAGTATTAGTAAGGTCGAAAGGATGTTATATAGATGAGATTAGGGATTGTAGGACTACCAAACGTAGGAAAAAGTACATTATTTAATGCTATAACAAAAGCAGGAGCTGAATCAGCAAACTATCCATTTTGTACAATAGAACCAAATGTTGGTGTTGTTAGTGTACCAGATACTAGATTAGACGTATTAGAAAAAATGTATGGGACAAAGAAAAAAGTTTATACTGCTGTTGAGTTTTATGATATTGCAGGATTAGTTAAAGGTGCTTCAAAAGGTGAAGGGTTAGGAAATAAATTCTTATCACACATAAGAGAAGTAGAAGCTATAGTACATGCTGTTAGATGCTTTGAAGATGAAAATGTAGTTCACGTTGAAGGTTCAGTAGATCCAATAAGAGATATAGATACTATTAACTTAGAGTTAATATTTGCTGACTTAGAAGTTTTAGAAAGAAGAATGGAAAAGGGAGTAAAACTTGCTAGATCAGGAGATAAAAAAGCTAAAGCAGAATATGAAATAATGGAAAAAGTAAAAGCACACTTAGAAGCTAATAAGCCAATAAGAACTTTAGAGTTAAATGAAGATGAAGAAGCTTTTGTTAAATCTTTATTTATGATTACTTCTAAGCCAGTATTATATTCTTGTAATATATCAGAAGATGATATGATGAGCGGAAACCTTAATAATAAGTATGTTCAAATGGTTAAGGAGTATGCTGCAAACGAAAATTCAGAAGTTGTAGTTGTATGTGCTAAACTTGAAGAAGAATTATCAGGATTAGAAGATGAAGAAAAAGCAGAAATGTTAGAAGAATATGGATTAACTGAATCAGGATTAGATAAGCTTATAAGAGCTTCATATAAATTATTAGGTTTAATAAGCTACTTAACTGCAGGTGTTCAAGAAGTAAGAGCTTGGACAATAAAAGAAGGAACTAAAGCTCCAGCAGCTGCTGGGAAAATTCACTCAGATATTGAAAGAGGATTTATTAGAGCTGAAGTTGTTGCATATGATGATTTAGTTGCATGTGGTTCAGAATCAGCAGCTAAAGAAAAAGGTCTTTACAGATTAGAAGGTAAAGATTATGTAATGAAAGATGGAGATGTTGTAAACTTCAGATTTAATGTATAATGTTTTTAAGGAACTGTAAAAAAACAGTTCCTTTTTTTCTTATAATAAAAATGTCTAATAAAAAAATAGAAAAATAATTAAAATTAATATTTTATATGAATATTGTGGAAAAAAACATTTTAAAATATATTATTTTATTTGAAAAATTTTTTTATATTGATTTCGCTATATTTTAACAAGAAAAAAATATATTTTTAAACAAATTTATCTTGAAGGAAAAGAGATAATTCTATAGAATATATATATAAGATGTAAAGTGGTTAAAAGTGGATTAGTTAATGCTTAATTGGGAGAATATTTTAATTGTGTAACATCTATAAAGCTTAAATGTAAAAAAATACAATTGTTATATTTTTGATATTAAGAAAAGAACTTATAAAGTGAAGTTTATAATCACTAAAAGAACGGATGATATTTTTATGGATATCAAATGAAAGAGTATAAAATGCTTGAAGAAAAACTAAAAATTACCATTAAATAATAAAGATGCCAAGGCATTTGTAAGATTCTTTTTTGCAGATGCTTGTGAAGTTGAGACGGACAAGCTAAAGAAGAGGATTAATTCCATTAAACCTAGAGGAATACGCCGGCATAGAAAAGGATATAGTAAGCATAGGGACTTTAAGTATAATAGAGATTTAGAGTAAGGAAAAATGGCAAGAAAATAATGAATCAAATATTGATTTTAACTTAATTGCAGAAAAAATGGCGATTTAGGAATATAAGGAGTAATAAAAATGGAATTTAATCATGTATCAGTTTTACTTAATGAATGTTTAGAAGCACTTAATATTAAAGAAGATGGAATTTATGTAGATTGTACTTTAGGAGGAGCTGGTCATTCATCACAAATAGTGAAGAGATTATCTAAAAATGGAAGATTAATAGGAATAGACCAAGATAGGGATGCATTAAGAGCAGCAGGAGAAAGGTTACAGAATTTTTCAAATGTTACTTTAGTACATAACAATTTTCATAATATAGGAGCTATTTTAGAAGAGCTAGGAGTAGAAAAGGTTGATGGTATTCTAATGGATTTAGGAGTTTCTTCTTATCAATTAGATGAAGGTGAAAGAGGCTTTAGTTATATGAAAGATGCACCTTTAGATATGAGAATGAATAGAGAAAATAATTTTTCAGCCTATGATGTAGTAAATGATTATAGTGAGGAGGAATTATATAGAATCATAAGAGATTATGGAGAAGAAAAATTTGCAAAAAGAATTGCTAACTTTATTGTAAATAAAAGAAGTGAAAAAAATATAGAAACAACATTAGAATTAGTTGAGATAATTAAAGATGCAATTCCAGCAAAGGCAAGAAGAGAAGGACCTCATCCAGCAAAGAGAACTTTCCAAGCAATTAGAATTGAGGTTAATAGTGAACTTTCAATTTTAAATAAAGCAATAGAAGATGGAGTTAATAAATTAAACAGTGGAGGAAGAATGGCAATAATAACTTTCCATTCTTTAGAGGATAGAATAGTTAAAAATAAGTTTAGAGATTTAGCTGTATCTTGTAGATGTCCAAAGGAATTTCCAGTTTGTATATGTGGAGAAAAAGCAAAGGTGAAAGTAATAAGTAGAAAAGCAATTGAGCCTTCAAAACAAGAGGTTGAAGAAAATCCAAGAAGTAGAAGTGCAAAACTTAGAGTGATTGAAAAATTATAAATATATTATGAAAAATAGCAGGGATGTGAATAAAATGGGAGTTAGAGAATATGATTATATAAGAGGAAATACAGCTTTAGCACCAGATAAAAAAATTAAAGAGACTGAAAAACAAAGAAAAAAACAAAGGATACAAAGTAAAAAAAGAGAAAGGGCAATGAAGAAAAATATTTTAATTGCAGGTTTTACAGTAGGAACAATTTTATTTGCATTAGGCTCTACAACTTTATTTTTAGATAGTAAAATCTATGATTATCAAAAGAAATTATTAATTTTAGAAGAAAATCTGAAGGAAGAAAAAGATGTAAATGCTGCAATTAATGTTAAAATGCTTAAGTTTGCATCTTTCGATAAAATAAAAAGCACAGCAGAGGATGAGTTAGGAATGATATATCCTAATTCTGAAAGTACTATAACTATTGATATGTCAAAAGAATATTTTTCACATTTAAAAACTAAGGAAAATAGAACGAGTAATTTTTTACAAAAAATTATAGGGGTATTTAAATAATGAATAGTTTATAGGATATTTGCTTTTAATTTTGCTTACAGCCCTATTTTTACAAAAATCTTTATCATTCATTTATAAATGCTCCTTGGAGGAATTTGTATGAGTAAAAAGATTTTTAAAGATAGAGCTGTTATGAGAAAAAGAATGGTTTTAGCTTTAGGGTTTATTGTTGCTATATTTGGTTTATTAATTGTAAGATTATCTTATGTTATGATTGTAAAAAGAGATGATTATTCAAGTAGGGCAGAAGAACAATGGACTAGTGAAGTTAGAATTGATGCCAGAAGAGGTAGAATATTAGATAGAAATGGCAATGAGTTAGCAGTTTCAGCTAATGTTTATAGAGTGGATTTTGATTTAAATTCAATAAGACAGTATTTAAAGAAAACTGATAAGAGTACTGATGATATTGCACCATTAATTTCAGAAGCTACAGGAATAGATACTAAAAAGGTAAAAGATAAGTTAGAAACTAAACTTGCAAATGGAAGTGATGCAGGTTCAGCTACTTTAGTAAGAAGAGTTGAAAAAGATGTTGCTGATAAAGTTAATGATTTAAATATTCAAGGGGTTATTGTTTCACCTGATACAAAAAGATATTATCCAAAAGGACAGTTTTTAGCTCATGTTCTTGGAAGTACAAACAGTGATGGACAAGGATTAACAGGAGTTGAATTACAATATAATGAATATCTTTCTGGTGTACCAGGATTGAGAATAACTGAACTTGATAGAAATAGTGAAGCTTTAGATTATACAATATCTAAGTTTACTCCACCAATTAGTGGTAAAGATGTAACATTAACAATAGATGAAAATTTACAAGAAATAGCTGAAAAGGTAGCTGAAAAAGGTTTAATTGATAATAAGGCAAAAAGAGTATCAATATTAATTATGAATCCTCAAAATGGTGAAATTCTTGCCATGGTAAATGAGCCAGACTTTGATCCTAATAATCCATTTTCTGGATTTGAGGATTTTGTTGGGGAAAGTGATTCAGAAAAACTTCAAAAAATGTGGAGAAACAGTTTAGTAAATGATACATTTGAGCCAGGATCTATTTTTAAAGTTATTACTATGTCAACGGCTATAGAAGAAGGCTTAGTTAAGGAATCAGATGAATTTACTTGTGGTGGAAGTTTACAAGTAGGACCTCATACAATTAAATGTTGGAAACGTGGAGGACATGGAACTCAAATTTTACCTGAAATACTTCAAAACTCATGTAATGTAGGATTTATGAAATTAGGTGAAAAGATAGGCAGTGAAAAATTAGTTGAATATATTAAAAAGTTTGGATTTGGTCAAGTATCAGGTGTTGATTTGCCGGGAGAAGCAAGAGGAATTGTTAAATCAGCAGATAATATGAATGATGCGGATCTTGCAACAATATCTTTTGGTCAAACAAATACTGTTAATGCAGTTCAATATATGACAGCTTTTAATGCTATAGTTAATGGTGGAACTTTAATTCAGCCACATGTTATGAAAAGTATAAGCCATACTGATAGTGAGGGAAATACAATTATAGATGAAGAATTTGAACCTAAAACAGTAGAAAATGTAATTTCAGAATCTACAGCTGCTACGTTAAGAGATTATTTAGAAAGAACTGTTAATCAAGGAGGATCTAATAAGGCTTATATAGCAGGCTACCATATAGGAGCAAAAACAGGTACAGCTCAAAAGGTTAATGCTCTTACAGGAGGATACGAATCAGGAAAATATATTTCATCTATGGCTGGATTTGCAAGTGTAGATAATCCGCAAATAACAATTTTTGCAACTATTGATGAACCAAGTAATGGAGCTTATTATGCAGGTGTGGTAACAGCACCTTTAGGAAAAGAATTATTTCAAGACATATTTAATTATATGAATCAAGAATTTTCACAAGATGAAAATGTGATTTTAAAAGATGTAGTTTTGCCTGAAGTAAGAGGAGTTTCTGTTTCAGATGCAAAAAAAATATTAAAAGAATTAAATATAAATTGTACAGTTGAAGGTGATGGAGATACAATTACAAATATGCAACCATATCCTGGTTATGATGTTAAGGAAGGTTCAACAATTAATCTTTACACAAATCAAAATGAAACTTATAATAAAGATGTAATTATGCCAGATGTAAGAGGATATTCAAAAAAAGCTGCCATAGAACTTTTAGAAGAATTAGGTATTAATTATACTATCCAAGGTGATGGGGTTATAATAAATCAAAGTATTCCAAGTGGAGAACTTATATCAAAAGGCACAACTGTTAAGCTTACATTAAGTGCTGAGTATGAAGAGGATTAATTATTATTTAAATTTTTAGCATGTGAGTTTTCACATGCTAAATTTATGCCTATAATAATTAAATAGGTGATATTAATTTTATTTAAAATAATAAGATTAATTAAAGTAGTATAACTATAAATAATTTAAAAGCAGTTATAAATAATATTTGAATTATGAAAGTAGAGTGATTATTATGCAAATGACTTTTGAAGAAATGTTAAAGGCAGTAAATGGAGAGGTTATTGTACAAGGGACAGAAAATACCTTTAATAAATTATGTATTGATACTAGAAAGATAGCTAAAAATAACGTGTTTTTAGCTATAAAAGGAGAAAATTTTAATGGAAATGATTTTGTATTAAAAGCATTAGAATTAGGTGCAAGCATTATTATTGTTGATGAAGTAAAATTTGATGCAAATGAAGTAAAAGAAAGTGGAACTATAATTAAAGTTGAAAATACAAGAAAAGCATTATTAGACTTAGCTAAATTTTATAGAAAAAAATTAGGACTTAAAGTAGTAGGAGTAACTGGATCTACAGGAAAAACTTCAACTAAGGATTTAATAGCGGCTGTATTAAGTAAAAAATATAATGTATTTAAGACTAAAGGTAACTTTAATAATGATATAGGTTTACCATTAATGATATTAGAGCTAACAAGTGATTATGATGTAGCAATACTTGAAATGGGAATGAGTTCCCTTGGAGAAATAGAACTTCTTGCAGATGTAGCAAGACCTGATATTGGTGTAATAACAAATATAGGATTATCACATATAGAAAACCTTAAAACACAAGAAAATATTTTAAAAGCTAAAATGGAAATAAGTACTTTCTTTGATGAAAAGAATGTTTTAATACTTAATGCAGAAGATGAATATTTAAAGAATATTAATAAAAAAGGATTTAAAGTTAAAAAAATTGGTTATAATCATGAATATGATGTTTACGCATCTAATATTATATTAAGAGAAGATGAAACAAAATTTTCAGCTCATGCCTTTGGTGAAGAAGCTGTATTTACTCTACCAATGGCAGGTAAGCATAATGTTTTAAATGCAATGCTTGCAATTGAGGTTGCAGAATGTCTTGGTGTATCTTTTAATGAAATGATTTTAGGATTGGATAATTTAGAAGCAACATCAATGAGATTACAAGTGATAAAAAAACAAGATTTTATAATAATAAATGATTGTTATAATGCAAGTCCAGATTCTATGAAATCTTCTTTAGATGTTCTTTCTGCTTATAAAAATGGAAGAAGAGTTGCTGTATTAGGAGATATGTATGAGCTTGGAGATAAAGCTAAAAATGCTCACTTCAAAATTGGAGAATATGCAAGAGATAAGGTTGATTTATTAATTGTAATAGGTGAACAAATTAATAACTTTAAAGATGGATTTAAAAATGATAATATAATCATGTACAATACAAAAGAGGAATGCATAAAAGAATTGAAAAGTATTGTAAAAAAGAATGATGTAATATTAATTAAAGCATCAAGAGGTATGAAACTAGAATATGTTGTTAAAAGTCTAGAAGAAATGTAATTATACGAAGGAGGTGAACTGCTTTTTAAAGCAGTAAGAGATGGGGGATAGTGTTATGAACATATTACAAGGAAATATAACAAAAACATTAATTATTACATTTATATTAGGGGTTGTCATATCTTTAGTACTTGGGCCAATTACAATTCCATTATTAAGAAGATTAAAATTTGGTCAAAATATTAGAGAAGATGGACCTAAGACTCATTTAAAGAAAGCTGGAACACCTACTATGGGTGGTGTAATATTTATTTTATCAACTACAATTGCTATGTTTATTGTTAGTAGAAGTTTAACTGATAAGGGAATGATAGCATTATATTCGCTTATTGCTTTTGGGTTTATAGGATTTTTAGATGATATTTTAAAAATACTTAAAAAGCAAAGTGAAGGATTAAAGGCTTGGCAAAAGATGGTTTTATTACTTATAGTTTCAGGAGCATTTGCTTATTATAGCTATGTAAATTTACCACATTATATTGCAATTCCATTTACAAATATGGAACTTCCTTTAGGTGTATTATATATTCCATTTGTTATATTTGTTTATGCTTCTATGACGAATGCAGTAAATTTAACTGATGGATTAGATGGATTAGCATCAACAGTTTCAGTTTTAGTTTTAACATTCTTTGCAGTATTAACATTTACTTTAAAAGATTACTCATTAACCGTATTTTCAGTAGCATTAATAGCAGGATTATTAGGTTTCTTAAAATATAATGCTTATCCAGCAAAAGTATTTATGGGGGATACAGGTTCTCTTGCAATAGGAGGAGCAATTACTACTATAGCAATTATAAGTGGAAATCCATTAATAATAGTTTTAGTAGGTGGAATTTATGTGTGTGAAGCTTTATCAGTAATAATTCAAGTTACTTCATTTAAATTAACAGGAAAAAGAGTATTTAAAATGGCTCCAATTCATCATCATTTTGAACAATGTGGATGGAATGAAGTTAAAATAGTTACAGTATTTTCAATTATAACAGTACTTTTATGTATAATAGGTTTTTTTGCAATTTAGTTAATTAAATTGGAGGAATGTCTATGAATATAAATAAGCCCAATGATAATAAGAATATGGGACAAATAGATTATGGAATATTTTATACATTATGCATATTGTTATCTATAGGTGTTATAATGGTATATTCCGCTAGTTCATTTTATGCTATGTTTCATAATAATGATAGCATGTATTTCTTTAAAAGACAGTTAATTTGGGCAATTATTGGTATAATTTCAATGAGTATTATGATGTCAATTGATTATCATAAATTAAAAAAAATTACACCGCAACTACTTATATGTACAATACCATTATTAATTGCAGTATTCTTCTTTCCAGCAATTAATGGTGCTAAAAGATGGATTTCGTTAGGACCATTATCTTTTCAACCATCTGAATTAACAAAATATGCAGTTGTAATGTTTTTAGCCTTTAGTATTGATTTAAAAGGTGATGAAATAAAAGATTTTTGGCATGGGTTAGTACCATATTTAGGTCTTTCAGGATTTTTTGCTGCTTTAATATTAGCAGAACATAATATGAGTATTGCAACTATTATAATGATAGTTACATTTATTATGTTATTTGTAGCAGGAGGAAGAATAAAACACCTATTTGGAATAATATTACCATCGCTATTTACATTAGCAATATTTTTTATATTTAGTTCAGATTATAGAAGAGAAAGAATGTTAAACTTTATAGATCCATGGAAAGATGCAGCGGATGCAGGATATCAATTAATACAATCATTTTTAGCGTTAGGTTCAGGTGGATTAACTGGATTAGGTTTAGGTCAATCAAGACAAAAAACATTATATATGCCAGAACCACATAATGATTTTATCTTTTCTATTATAGGAGAAGAAGTAGGATTAATAGGGTGCTTATTTATAATTGCATTATTTTTGATATTTATATGGAGAGGAGTAAGAGTTGCTATGAATGCAAAAGATACTTATGGTAAATTATTAGCAATGGGGATTACTTCAATTATAGCAGTTCAAGCGATAATTAATATTGCAGTTGTAACTGGGTCTATGCCTGTTACAGGAGTTCCAATGCCTTTTATTAGTTATGGTGGTACATCGCTTGTAATTAATTTAACGGCTATGGGGATTTTACTTAATATTTCAAGTCAGGTAGAAAAGAAAATAGTATAATTTTGGATAAGAGCTTCTAGTTTTAGGAGCTCTTAAATTTTTATGTACAATCAATGAATAATAATATAAAATAATTATAAAAAATATAGCTTTTATGTTAGAATTATAGTAAAAGATAGAAATTATAAGGAATAAGGTAAATTATGAAAGATGTAAAAAAGTTTATTAGAGCAAAGAAAAGAAAGAAGAAGATAAAAAAATTAACTTTAATGACAGTAGTAATTGGAACAGCTTCATTTATTTTCTTTACTAAGGCACCAATATTTAATATTAAAACAATTTCATTTAATGGAAATGTAACTATATCAAATGAGGTTTTGTATGATGAAGTAAAGGATAGAATAGGCTTAAATATTTTTACTGTAAATCAAAAAAAAATTAAAGAAGAAATTTTAAAAAATAGGTATGTAAGTTCAGTTAATATAAAAAGAAAGGGAGTGAATACTTTGGTAATAGGAATAACTGAAGAAGCTCCAGTTTATTATATAGATAATGGATCAAAACTTGAAATTATTAATGAAAATTTAAATGTATTAGAAGAAGTAGATAGTATTGAAGGAAGAAATTTAGTTGAAGTTAAAGGTATTGATTTAAGTAGAGTTAATGATGAGAGTTATGCAGATGATATACATACTTATAAAAGTATTTTAGCTAATTTTTATCCATTTATTTCTGAAAATAAAGAGCAAATACATCTTTCAAGTTTAGATATAAGTAATATAGTAAATATAATTGGGTATATAGGGGATGTTGAAATTTTCTTTGGAGATGATAGTGATTTATATAATAAGATGGAAAATGTGTATAGAATAATTTTAAGTGAAAATATAAATATAAAAAAAGGTTATATAAATGTTAGTATAAAGGGATCACCAGTAATAAAAAATGAACCAGTTGATGAAAGCAAACCTAAAAATGAAGCAGAAACATAAGCAAGGATAAATGAGAAAATACAAACAGAAAATGAACAGAATTTAAGTTTTGAAAATGTGAAATAGGAGGAGAGTATGAAAAGAACAGTATCTCAAATTTTTGTTGCTATTGTTTGTGCATTATTAGGTTTTTTATTAACATATCAGTTTAAGCAATTAAATATAGCAAATAGAAAAAATATAGATTACAATAGTTCAGATATATTATTAGAATTAGAAAATCTAAAAAAAGAAAAAGAAGATTTGCAAAAAAATAATAAAATTTTATCTGAAGAATTAAAGCAATTAGAAGATGCGGCAGCTGAGGAAGGGGAAGTTGAAGGTGAAATAAAAAAACAACTTGATAATGCAAGAATGCAACTTGGACTTTTAGATGTAAAAGGACCAGGATTAACTATTACCTTAACTTTGAAAAATTCAGTATTTGGTGCAAATGGTACTCAAAATGTAAATACTCTTAGTGAAGAAGAAATTATAAATTTAATTAATTCTTTATGGTATGCAGGGGCTGAGGCTATATCTATAAATGAAATGAGAATTACACCACAAACAGGGATAAAAACAGCAGGTAGTTCAATTTCTATAGGATCAGCAGGTAGAGTAGATCCAAATAGTGAAGTTGTAATTAAAGCAATTGGAGATAAAAGTAAATTAAATGTTGCTGTAAACTATCCAGGTGTTTTAGATTATGGGGCTTTAAAAAGTTATAATAGTGATGTTAAGCAAAGTGATGACATAACAGTAACTAAGACAACACAATCATTAAGATATGAATATATAAAGCCAATTCAATAAATAGGAGGAAGAGTTATGATAGCATTAATAGGTTTGTTATTAGGTGTATTTTTAGGACTAGTTTTTGATGTAAATATACCAGAAAGTTTTTCGCCCTATATGTCAGTTGCGATTTTAGCATGTTTAGATTCTGTATTTGGGGCATTTAGAGCATCTTTAAATAATAATTTTAAATCAGATATATTTATATCAGGATTTTTTGGAAATGCTTTGCTTGCAGCAGGATTAGCGTATCTTGGAGATAAATTAGGTATTCCTATATATATTTCATCAGTAATAGTATTTGGGGGAAGAATATTTGATAACTTTGGAGCTATTAGAAGAATTTTATTAGAAAGATTCAAAAATAGACGAAGAGGTGATTAGGTGATTAAAAATAAAAGCAAATTTTTTCTTTTCCTTGGAACGATATTAATTGGTTTTTTTATTGTTATTAATATGGATATTAATAATACTAATAGTTTTTTAAAAATGAATTCAAAAGAATATAAAAATGCAATTGAAGAAAGAAATAAATTATATGATGAAATTACAGCGTTAAGTGAAGATAATTATGATTTATTAAAGAAAATATCTCAACTTAATGTAGATGATAATAAAGATAATCAAAAAGTAATAAAGCATATGCAAGAACAATTAGAAGAATATAATTTGCTTTCTGGAGTAGTTGAAGCAAAAGGACCAGGGGTTGTTTTAACTATTAGTGATGGGAGTTATGATATTTATAGTGATAGTCAAGAGGAAGTTAATAGAAAAACATTACATTCAGCTGATGCAGCATTAATATTAAATGAATTAAGAACTGCAGGTGCAGAAGCAATTGCTATAAATAATTATAGGGTTTTAAATAATACAGGGGTTGTTTGTGCATGGGCTTTTATAAGATTTGAAGAAAATAAAAATGAAATGGAAGGAGCTCCATTTCATTTTTATGCAATTGGAAATCCAGAACAAATTGAAGCAGCGTTATTTGCTGAAGGAAGCCATTTAAATGAATTAGTTTTAAGAAAATTAAATGTAACATTAAATAAATATGATGAAATGGAATTACCAAGTGCTAGTATATCAATTTCACCAAAATTTATGAAAAGAGCAGATAATTAAATTTAAAAAAGTATTAAAAAAATTATAGAAAAATGTTATAATTAATTATAGTATAGAAGGAAATTTGATACTTTTAAAGAATATATAATTATAAAAGGTTATTATGCTCTTTTAAAGGAGGGATAAATATTAGTATTGCAGAAAAAACAATAGCAATTTTAAATGAGATACCTAATGATGTTACTTTAGTAGCAGTATCTAAAACTAAACCAATAGAAATGATAAAAGAATGTTATGATATTGGTCAAAGGGACTTTGGTGAAAATAAAGTTCAAGATTTAATTGCTAAAAAGGAATTATTGCCTAAAGATATAAGATGGCATTTTATAGGTAAATTACAAACTAATAAGGTTAAATATTTAGTTAATAATGTTTATTTAATACATTCTTTATCTAGCATAAAACTTTTAGAAAAGATAGAAAGTGAATTTTCAAAAAATAATTCATCTGTAAATGCACTTATTCAAATAAATATTGGAAGAGAAGAAAGTAAGAGTGGAATTTATGAAGAAGAACTTGAAGATATGATAAAAGCTATTGAAGCTTGTAATCATGTAAAAGTAAAGGGAATAATGGTAATTATACCAAAAGGAAATGATGAAGAAAATAGGTATTATTTTAGCAAGACTAAAGAGATTTTTAATAAATTAAAAGATAGAAATCTTAAGAATATATCTATGGAAATTTTATCAATGGGAATGACAAATGATTATAAAATTGCAATTCAAGAAGGAGCCACAATGATAAGAGTTGGCTCGGGAATTTTTGGATTAAGAGAAAAATAGGAGGATGGAAAAATGAGTATGTTTGATAAGTTTAAGGAAATAATAGGTGGGTCAGATTATGATGAAGACTTCGATGATATAGAAGAAGTAGAGGAAGAGGAAGAAGTAGAGGAAGTAGAACCAATTATATCAAAGCAAAGGGGTAATAAAGTGGTTAATATTCATAATTCAGCATCTGCTAAGGTTATGGTTGTTAAGCCAAATTCTTATGATGAAGCAAGGGAAATTGCAGAGGCAATAAAAAATAGAAAGATAGTTGTTGTTAATACTACAGCTATGGAAACTAAAGTTGCTCAAAGATTAGTTGACTTCATAAGTGGAGCATGTTGTGTTTTAGGGGCTCAGCTTCAAGAAGTAGAACAAAGAGTTTATTTACTTTCACCATCAAATGTTGAAGTTAGTAATGAATTAAGAACAGAAATAAGTTCAAAGGCATTATTTAATTGGAATAAATAGGGGGTGACTTTTTATAGGAATTATACGTAGTTTTTTATATTTACTGTTTTCAGTCTTAAACTTAACAATTTTAGCTGAAGTAATATTATCATATATTCCAAATATTAATGAAACTAATTTTTATAGAATATTAGTTTCATTAAATCAGCCTATATTAGAACCATTTAGAAGGCTTCAAGAAAAATATTTTGGAAATATGATGATTGATTTTGCACCTGTTATGGCTATATTAGTTATAAATTTAATAAGTGGGATGTTGTTATAATAATGATTTCAAAAGATGAAATTCTAAGGAGTTTTCCAAAAGAAGATATTGAAGAAGTTTTAAAAGTTTATCAAACTATGAATTTAGCATATAGTAAAGGGATTACAACCTTTACTAATTTCTTTTGTAAGCCTAATATATGGAATTATTTTATTGAAAAATTTGATTCTAAAAATTTTAGGGTAGAAGCAAAGGGGGCCTTTGATGAATGTGATAGAAGAATATTAGTTTTTAATAATATTTATAATATTCCTATGCCATATAGAATATTAAAAATAAATAATAAATCAAAATTTAATAATTTATCACATAAAGATTATCTTGGTTCAATTATGGCTTTAGGATTAGAAAGAGAAAAATTAGGGGATTTAAGAGTAATTGATGATTATGCAGTACTTCCTATTTATGAAGAAATTACAGATTATATTATAGGGCAATTAAAAAATGTAGGAAAAGCTCCTATAACAGTGGAAGAAATTTATGAAGAAAATTTACCAAAATGTAATTATATTGAGGAAGTAATTATAGTTTCATCTTTAAGGATGGATAATATAGTTGCAAAGCTTGCAAGACTATCAAGAGGAAAGGCAATTGAATTAATAGATAGTGGTAAGGTATTAATTGATTATTCTAAGAATTCTCAAAAAAGTAAAGAAATAAAGACAAATCAAAGAATTACTATTGGAGGAACTGGAAAGTTCATAATAGGGGAAATTGTAGGAAATACAAGAAGTGGAAAATTTAAAATTAAAATAAACAAATTTGTATAGAAGAGGTGGATGGAATGAAATTAACTGCTATGGATATAAACAATAAGGAATTCAAAAGGGGACTTAGAGGATACTCAGTAGAAGAAGTAGATGAATTTTTAGATCAAGTTGTTGAAAATTATGAAGAATTATATAAAGAAAATTCTAGATTAAAAGAAAGCTTAAGCAGAGTAAACGAAAAATTAGAGCATTATGAAAAATTAGAAGCTACAATTCAAAATACACTTTTATTAGCACAAAATGCAGCTGATCAAGCAAAGGAAAGCTCAGAAAAACAAGCAGAATTAATAATAGGAAATGCTAATGAAACTGCACAAAGAATTTTAGATAAGGCTCATGGTGATGTTATTTCTATAAATGATGAATATGAAAAAGTTAAGGAAGAGTTTATAAAGTTTAGAGCTAAGTTTAGAGGATTTATGAATACTCAACTTCAAACTTTTGATGAACTAGAAAAGGATTTAACTAAGAATTATAGTGTTTCTCAGCCAGTTGATAACTATGAAATTCATGAAAAGGAAGCTGAAACTACTAATACTGAAGAAAAAGAAGAGTTTAATGTGGAAGATCTTAATGATGATATAAATGCAGTTAAGAGCTTTTATGCAAATAGCTAATACATATAGGAGGCCGAAATTCGGTCTCCTTTAGTTAATTTATGTTATTAGATATTATAATATTATAAATAGTATTAGGAATTAAGTTTATAATTTCTGATAGTATTGAGAAAGATAGCTTTATATATTATAATGTCTTAAGAACATAAATAAACGGAGTAAAATTATATGGAAATTTTAAATTATATAATTAATGAAGATCAAGAAGGTCAAAGAATAGATAAATATTTATCCATTAATATAGAAGGAAAATCAAGATCATTTATTCAAGGATTAATTGATGAAAAAAAGGTAATGGCTAATGATAAAATTATAAAAAGTAATTATAAATTAAAAAATAAGGATTTAATTACTGTGGAAATGCCAGACCCAGTTGAGTTAAATGTTGAGCCAGAAAAAATGGATTTAGATATTGTTTATGAAGATGAAGATGTAATTGTAGTAAATAAGGCTAAAGGGGTAGTTGTACATCCAGCACCAGGAAATTATACTGGAACTTTAGTTAATGGAATATTATATCATTGTAGTGACTTATCAGGAATTAATGGTGTAATAAGGCCTGGGATTGTACATAGAATAGATAAAGATACATCTGGAATATTAGTAATAGCTAAAAATGATGAAGCTCATAATAAGCTAGCAATTCAATTTAAAGATCATTCAATTAAGAGAGAATATTATGCTTTAGTTGAAGGGAAATTTAGCAATACCAATGGAACTATTGATAAGCCATTAGGTAGAGATAAAAAAGAAAGAATAAAGATGGCAATTAATGAAGAGGGAAAAAGGGCTGTTACTCATTATGAAGTATTAGAACAATATGATAAAGGAGTTTCCTTAGTAAAGTGTACTTTAGAAACAGGAAGAACTCATCAAATAAGAGTTCATATGGCATCTATAGGGCATCCATTAGTTGGTGATTTAGTTTATGGTTATAAAAGACAAAAATTTAATATTGAAGGTCAAGCATTACATGCAAAAACTTTAGGGTTCATACATCCAAGAACTAATGAATATATTGAATTTACATCTGAACTACCAAAATATTTTAAAGAATTATTAGAAAAATTAAAAAATAATGTTAATAATAAATAGTATATTTTTTTATATAAAATAAAAATAGATTTTTATGAATCATATTACAAAAAAAGCTATAAGATAAATTAAGAAAATATAAAATAGGGAGTTATTTTTATGAAATTAAAAGCTAATTTATTAGATGAAAATGCTGTTAGAAGAAGTTTAATTAGAATTTCACATGAAATAATTGAAAAAAACAAAGGTGTTGAAGATATCGTATTAATTGGTATAAAAAGAAGGGGATATCCATTAGCAAAGAGAATTGCAGAAAATATAGAGAAAATAGAAGGAGTATCTGTAGAAGTAGGATATGTTGACATAACTCTTTATAGAGATGATATAAGTGAAATTACAGAAATACCTAAAGTAAATTCAGTTGATTTAGGCGTTGAAGTAAAAGGTAAAAAGGTAATATTAGTTGATGATGTTTTATTTACTTGCAGAACAGTAAGAGCAGCAATTGAGGCTATAATTGATGGAGGAAGACCGTTATCAATTCAATTAGCTGTATTAATTGATAGAGGTCACAAGGAATTGCCAATAAGAGCAGATTATGTTGGAAAAAATATACCTACATCAAAAAATGAAATAGTTTCAGTTGCAATAAACGAAATAGATGGAGAAGATTCAGTTAAGATATATGAATCTTAGAAGGAGAAATTAAATAATGGATTATAATTTAGTAGCAACAACAACCTTTGGATTAGAAGGAATAACAGCTAAAGAATTAAAAGCTTTAGGATATGAAGATTTAACTGTTGAAAATGGTAAAGTTCATTTTGAAGGAGATGAAATGGATATTGCAATTGCAAATGTTCATTTAAGAACTGCAGATAGAATTTTTATTAAGATGGCAGAATTTGAGGCTAGAAGTTTTGAAGAGTTATTCCAAGGAACAAAGGCTGTAAAATGGAGTGATATAATTCCGGTAGATGGAGTTATGCACGTTGTAGGAAAATCTGTTAAGTCAACACTATTTAGTGTTCCAGATTGTCAGTCTATAGTTAAAAAAGCTATAGTAACAAGTATGAGTGAATCATATGGAGTAAGCCATTTTTCAGAAGATGGTCCAGTTTATAAAATAGAAGTATCAATATTAAAAGATGTTGTAACATTATCTATTGATACAAGTGGTATTGGGCTTCATAAAAGAGGATATAGAGAAGAAGCTGGTATAGCACCTTTAAAGGAAACATTAGCGGCAGCATTAGTTTTAATATCAAGATGGAAGGAAGACTATACTTTAGTTGATCCATTTTGTGGTTCAGGAACAATTTTAATTGAAGCAGCAATGATAATGCAAAATATTGCACCAGGGTTGTTTAGAAATTTTGTTGCTGAAACTTGGCCAACAATAGGACCAGATGTATTTGAACAAGTTAAAGAAGGTGCTGAAAGGTCTATTAAAAACAAGGATATAAAACTTATTGGATATGATATAGATGGAAGAATGCTTAAGATTGCAAGAAGTAACTCACAAAAAGCTGGAGTAGCTAAGTACATAGAATTCCAAAAAAGAGATTTTAAACAATTCTCTAGTAATGAAAAAAATGCATTTATAATTACAAATCCTCCTTATGGTGAAAGATTAGGAGAAAAGAAAGAAGTTGAAGAACTTTATAAATATTTAGGAATGAATAAGAGAAAACTTGATACTTGGGATTTTAACATATTAACATCATATGAAGGATTTGAAAATCCATTTGGAAGAAAAGCAACTAAGAATAGAAAATTATATAATGGTAAGTTAAAGTGTTATTATTATCAGTATTTTGATAATGAAAAAATAAAAAATCATGGAGATATGGTAGTAAATCACATTTAGCTTAATTAGAAGTTAGTAGTGTGTAGTTTGTAGTTAAGGTATAAATTCAACTTAAGTTGAATTTATAAAATTATATTTCAAGGGGCTGTCGCACTAAAACTTTTATACACAATATATTGTTTTAAAAAATAAAAATTAATACAATATAGTGTAGTATTTATTATTAATGCGACATCCCCTACCTTAACTATTAACTTATAACTACTAACTTTTAACTATATTCAGGTTGTTAATTTCAGAGGGTTCTACTGTCATAGTATAATTAGTATGATAAATAACCATTCCTGGATTAGCACCATTTGGTTTTTTTAGGTTTTTAACTAATGTATAATCTACATCTACTTTTGATGATTCTTTAGCTTTGCTATAATGAGCAGCTAAAACTGCAGCTTCAATTAAAGTATTATCAGGTATATCAGTAGAGCATACAATTACATGTGAACCAGGAATATTTTTAGTATGAAGCCACATATAATTTTTATTTGCAAATTTTAATGATAAATGGTCATTTTGAATATTATTTTTACCTACAAAAATATCAATACCATCTGATGAAATAAAATGAAGGGGTTTAGAAGGATTAGATTTTTTATTTTTACCATTAACTTTTCTTTTTCTAACATAGCCAGTTGAAATAAGTTCTTCTTTTATATCATCAATTTCAGCATAACTTTCACAGTTTTCTATATTAGTTAATACAGAGTTAAGATATTTAAGTTCATATTCATTTTTTTCTAATTGTTCAATTGCAGATTCCTCTGATTTTTTTAATTTATTATATTTTTTATAATAAATTTGAACATTTTCAGAAGGAGTTTTATTTTCATCTAAAGGTATTGTAATTTCTTCGCCATCTTCACTAAAGAAGTTTACAGTTGTAAAAGAAGTGTCCCCTTTTTTTATACTGTATATATATGATGTTAATAAATCACCTTTAATTTTAATATCATCTTTTAAATTACATTTTTCTAATACTTCATTTAATTTCTTTTCTTTTTTTAAACAACGTTCAATATTAGTAGTAACAAGTTTTTGAAGATTTACTGAACGTCCTTTTATTCTTTCTTGTTTATCCTTTTCTAAATAATAATTATCCATTAATTCATGAGTATTATCAAATATTTCAGCAGTAAATATATCTTCAAATTGATCTAAAGGAATCATATAAAAATCTACATAATTTCCATCTTTGTCTTTATAAATTTTAAAAATTTCATTATTTATTAAGTCTTTTAAAAATTTATTAATAAAATTATTTATATTATTTATAGAAAAATCACTATAAATTTTATTATATTCAATAAATAAATGTTCAGATAATGGTTTACTAATACCTGTAAAACAAGAAATAAAGAAATTTTTATTAAAAATAATAGAGTTATTATTCACAAATTCTTCTAAAGTGATATTATTATAAGAGAAAGGATTAACTTTAGGTGATTTTGGGGGAAGCTTGTAGGTTGCTCCAGGATGTAAAATTCTAAAGCTATTCATTGATGGAGTTATATGTTTAATACACTCCATTATTTTATTATCTCTTTCTCTAACTAAGGTAATGTTACTGTGTCTGCCCATTATTTCAACGATTAATGTGTAGATACTGTTAAAACCAAGTTCATCAGATGCTTCAATTAAAAATTTTACAATTCTATCACCTTCAAGTTGAACAATGTCAATTATTTTACCACCAGTTAAGTATTTTCTAAGAACCATTGTAAACATAGGGGCTTGTAATGGGTTAGGTTTAGTAACTTCTGTTAGGTGAATTCTTGGATAATTAGGTGATGCAGATAACAAAAGTTTAAGGTTTTTTCTTTCTTTTCGTAATGTTATTATAATTTCATCTTTTTCAGGTTGATTAATTTTATCTATTTTAGAATTTAATATTGATTTTTTTAAATCTTCAACTAAACTATATAAGTAGATACCGTCTATTGCCATAAATATCATCCTTTCTTTAGTATTAATTAAAGTAAGTATATCATTATTTTTTGTAATAGTAAAACGGTAAAATGAAGGAGGGGATATATTATGAAGTTTACAAAAATGCATGGAACAGGAAATGATTTTATATTTTTATTAGATTTGAATAATGAATATGTTGGACAAGAAGAAAGTTTAGCTAAAAAGCTTTGTCATAGAAGATTTGGAATTGGAGCAGATGGGTTAGTTCTTGTTAGAAATTCAAATGTAGCAGATATACAAATGGTTATAATTAATAGTGATGGGTCAAGAGCTAATATGTGTGGAAATGCTATTAGATGTTTTGGTAAATATGTATATGAAAGAAATATAGTAACAAAAGATTTAATATCAGTTGAAACTGGAGATGGTATAAAGAAACTTGAACTTACAATAACAAATGGAATTGTTAAAGGAGTAAAAGTATATATGGGTGAAATATCCTTTGATGGATTATTAGTACCATTAAAAAATAAATCAGAATTAATTGATGAAGAAATTAATGTTAACGGTAAGAAGTATAATGCAACATCTATTTTAGTTGGGGTTCCTCATACAGTTATTTTTGTTGATGATGAAAATTTTGATGTTAGTGAGGGAAAGAATATTGAAAAATATGAGCTTTTTGAACAAGGTACAAATGTAAATTTTGTAAAAGTAGTTGATGATGAAAATATTATAGTAAAGACCTGGGAAAGAGGAGCAGGAGCAACTTATTCTTGTGGAACTGGATGTTCGGCATCAGTTGTAGTATCCAATAAGTTAAATTTAACAAAGAAAAAAGTAAATGTAAAAGTTCCAGGTGGGGATTTAAGAATAGAAATTGAAGATAATTCAATTTATATGATTGGAGATGCAAGCTTTATTTGTGATGGAAGAGCATATTAAAAAATGAGGAAAAATAGATGACTAAAAAAATATATATAAAATTATTAGTAGTAATTCAAATTATGGTATTAGGAGTTATGATTATTAGTTGTGAGAAAGATGAGAAAAAAGATGAAACTGGCATTTTGTTAAAGCAAGGTGCCTTCGTAGATGAGAAAGATAATTATAAAACATTTAATGAAAATGATGAAGGCGTTTATAAAGAAATTGATACAAATGGAAAAATAATAAATAATTATAATTTATCTTCTAATACGTATACTTTTTTTAAGGATAATAGTTTTTATGTTAATTATAATTCAGAAGATATTAAAATAAATCATGATAAAATTGCAAATTTGAAAATATCTCCTAATGGAGAATATATTTTTTATTTTATTAATGATGAATATCTTATCCCTGCTGTTATGAATCTTAAACAAAAAAAAGAAATATTATTAGAAAATAAAGCTCTTATTTCAGGGCAATTTATTGATTGGATTACAAATGAAAAGCTTGCTTTTTATGGTGTAGATACAGATAAGAAGATAACAGGAATATTTACATATGATATTAGTGATAATAGCGAAGAAAATCTTTATAAAATCAATAATGGTTTTGTTAAATTTTTGAAACATATAAAAGATGGCGTAGCACTTGTAGAAGAACATTATGAAGAAAGTACAGTATTAAAAGTTATTAATATAGATTATACAGTAAAAGAAATTTCAAATGAAGTAATAGATATTAATGATGTTGAAGAAGTTAATGGGAATCTTTATTTACTAGGAAGAGTTAAAAATAATAATTTTTCAATTTATGAAATTAGTGATAATGGTATAAAAAGATTAATTTTTGATTTTCCCAATATATTATATGTAGATAAGGGATTATCAGTAAATGAAGATGGAGAAATATTATTTATAGGAAGTGCTGGAGAAGATAAGAAAGAATATATTTATAAGTATTCGGATGGCACAGTAACTTTAGTTGATAAGGATATTGATACTTGTAATTTTATAAATATTAATTAGATAAGAATTTAGAAATATTTCTAAATTCTTATCTAATTTTTTTTATTTTTTTATAAAAAATATTTTATTTGTATAAAAGTTAATTAAAGTGGCAAATTTTATAAATAGTTATGAAATTAGATAATAAATTTTCAGTAAAAGATATTGATATTACAGTAGTTAGAAGAATCAATGAATTAAAAGCAGTTAAAATTAAAGCATTTCCATTTAAAGAAAATGAAGAGGAGGTTTACATTTATACTAGTAATTTTACTAAAGAAGCAGAAGAGGAAATAATGTTTATTTTTAGAAAAAAGGTAAAAGCCATAATTATTAGTGAGGAAGAATTTAATTATTTATTAAAAATAGTATTTTTAGGTCAAAAAAGAAATGTATATGAAATTATAATAAAGGATGCAATAAATTTAAATGTATCAGATATTCATTATGAACCTTATAAAAATTTTGTGGTAGTTAGATTTAGAATAGATGGATTATTAAGGATAATGTATATTTTTAATAAAGAAGAATTTCAAATTGTTTTATCAAAGATAAAAATAAACTCTAATATTGACATAACAGAAAAGAGAAAGCCTCAAGATGGAAAGATTTCATTTGAGTATAAAGAAAAAAGCTATGATTTGAGAGTATCTACAATGCCAACAATTTTTGGAGAAAAAGTAGTTATAAGAATTTTATATGGAAATGATTTTAATTATGCTATTGAAAATCTTAATTTTACAAAAGAACAAATAAGAAAAATAAATTACATCATGAAAGTTAGCAGTGGGCTTACAATAGTTAATGGACCTACAGGTTCAGGAAAATCAACAACTCTTTATAGTATATTACAAGAATTAAATAAAGATGAAATAAACATATCAACATTAGAAGATCCAATCGAAGCAATAATTACCGGAATTAATCAAATGAATTTAAACAAAACATTAAATATAGGATTTGCAGAAGGATTAAGGTGCTTTTTAAGGCAAGATCCAGATATTATAATGCTTGGGGAAATAAGAGATGAAGAAACGGCTAAAATGGCTGTTAGAGCCTCCCTTACAGGGCATAAGGTTTATTCTACAATTCATACATGTGATCCAAGAGAAGTTTATTTTAGGCTTGAGGATATGGGAATTGAAAAATATTTAATAAGAGATTCTTTAGTAGGAATAATATCTCAAAGGCTTATTAGAATTTTATGCAATAATTGTAAAGTTGAAACTAATGAAAAACTTATAAATGGTAAAAAAATAAAGCTTTATAAAAAGTGTGGATGTAATAAGTGCAATTTTACAGGTTATAAGGGAAGAGCTTTAGTTGCTGCAATTCATATTATTAATAAGGAAATGAAAGAAAAAATAAAAAATATTTATAATGACAGAAGTATCTTATCAAATTTAGAAATGATAGAAAATTTAAATGAATTATTAGAAAAAGGAAATATAACTTTAAGTGATTATAATAAATTTATTGAAATGGAGGGGCTAAATTTTAGTTATGAAAAAGAAGGTGAGTTATAATGACTTAGCTTTAATTGCAGGTAATATTTCTACATTATATGAAGATGGAATTCAATTATTAAATATATTTACTTTGCTAGATGAATTGCCCTTAAGAAAAGAATATAAGAGTTTATTAAGGGAAATGGAAGAGGTTATAAAAGAAGGTGGAAGTTTAAAGTCTGCTTTTAGTAAGGAAGGAGAAACATTGATTCCTAATTTTTTTATTTCAATGGTAGGCATTGGTGAAAAAACAGGAAGAATAGTTTATGTGTTAAAAGGATTAGAAATTTATTATAAAAAACTAGAGCAAATAAATAAAAGTATTATAAAGGCAATTACATATCCAATATTTTTAATGTTAGCTCTTATTGCACTTGGGATCTTTGTGTTATTTTTCTTTATTCCTAATATGGCAGATATTTATGGAGCTATGGGGAAGGAAATTCCTAATGTTTATTTAAAGGTTATTTTAATAAAAAATAATTTTTTAAATAACACATTTTTAATATTATTAGAAACTTTTATTTTAGGAATATGTGTGCCATATATTGTTTTTAAATTTTTTATAAAAGATAATTTGAATTTTTTAATGCAAAAAATACCTATTTATAACTTATTTAATGAATACATTATTATTGTATTGATATCAGTTATTATTAATAGCGGAATTAATATTGCTATAGGACTTGAATACTGTTATCAAGGAGATTTAAATAAAAATATTATGATAGGATTAAAAAAGATTAATAATGATTTAAAAAATGGCAAATTACTATCCCAATCCATGATTGAAACAAATATGTTTTCAAAATCTACATTAGCTCATATTAAGTTAGGAGAGGAATGTGGAGCTTTAGATAAACGATTAACTATTCTTGAAGATACTATATTTACTAATTTAAGTTTTAAAATTAGTAAAATAACATCAATGATTCAGCCGTTTTTAATATTATTTATTGGTGTAATTATTATAATTTTTATTATTAAATTTTTAATGCCACTTTTAGATATTGTATTGGTTTGAAATATGAAAAAAGGTTATACATTAATTGAATTAATAATTGTTATTGCTATTATTGGAATTTTAATGCTTCCAACATTAAAATTAACAAAATCATTTAATAATATTTTAAATAAATCAGCAGCCATGGGATTTTGCAATGAGTTAAGCAATATGATAAGTTATGGAAAATTCTATTGCATGAAAAATAATAGCTATGGAGAAATTGAAATTAATAAAAGTGCAGGAGTAGTTAAGTTTAAAGATAAAAAACAAGGTGGAAAGGTAATAAAAACTATATTTTTACCGGGAAACTTTAAGTTTTCAGCAATGTATATTTTAAAAATAAATACTTTAGGTAATGTAGAATCAGATACTATAAGAATTTTTGATAATTATGGAAATGTGTATAAAGTTACTATATCAACAGGAGTAGATACAGTAAATATTTATGAAGGTGATTAAATTTGAAAAAATATAAAGGAAGTACTTTGATTGAAGTTATATTAGGCGTAAATATTATTTTATCAATTTTTATTATAGTAGCATTATTAATTGGAAGTAATAAAGCAAGTCACATAAAAAGAATTAAAATTGAAGAAGGTAATAGAATTATTTATTGTGTTATGCAAGAAATTAAATACAATATGACTATTAATGAATTAATTGGGAAGGAAAATATAATTAGTTTTTCTTTAAAATATAATGAAAAATTTTTAGAGAATTTAATAAATACTTCTATAAAAGATATGGAAAAGGGAAAGGAAATAGTTATAACGATCAATAAAATAAATGATGAAAGTGTAAATGTTAATATAAGCTATAAATTACCTTTTGATAATGAAATTATTGATAGAAATTTTATTAAATATAAGTGGATGGAATATTATGAGTAATTATAAAATGGGATATACTTTGATAGAAACTATACTAGTAATAGCAATAGTTTTTATTTTAGGAGGAATAACAATTACTTTATCTATTGAAAGCATAAATGATTATAATTTAAGTTTAAGCAATTGTTATTATGAAGATAAATTTGATAATGCTTTATTAAATTTAGAGTCATTATGTACTTCAGCAGGAATTGAGTATATAGAAGCAAACAAAGAGTTGAATGATGTGTATTCATCAGAAGTAATTGGAGATAATATAACAGTTAAATTTAAGGATATAAATAATGATGAAAAGATAAAAATTATTTATTTAAATAAAGAAAAATTAATGATAAAGACTATAGGTTTTTCAAATGGAATAGTTAGTGTGGGAAATAATGTCCTTATTGATAAGATAGAAAATTTTTCAGTTAAAAAAAAGAATAAGCTTATTTACTATAGTATAAAAAGTAAAGAAAATGGAGTTAGAATAAGGTGTATTTAAATAAAAATAATGGAGTAATAATGTTAGAAGTAGTAATGCTTTTAAATGTATTGCTAATATTAATTGTTTTAAGTTCAAAGATGATAATAGCAAATGTAAGCAAGTTTTCTCTTTATGAAATAAAAGAAGATATTTTAACTTTAAGTAGTGAAGAATATGAGCTTTTAAATGAAGTTAAAGAAAGTGTATTAAAAGATAATGAAATAATAAAAATATTAAAACAATATAAAGAAGATAGGAATTTAGAGTTTCAATATACATTTAGTAAAAATAATAATATGCAATTTATTATTAAAGAAAATGAAATGTTTATAAAAGAAGATGATTTAAGATCGTATGAATCAATTAGAAAGATAAATGTAATAGTTAAAGAAGATGAGAACAAAACAGAAATTATATTTATTCCCACATTATATAAGTATAAAAAGGAGATTTAAAAGGAGCAAGTATGAGAGATATAGTAATAGCCAATAAAAATAAGTATATTTACAATGGTAAATTATATGATGATATTTCTATTAAGAGGGTTATAAGTAAAGAAATAGAGTTATATGTAATGGAAGAAGATTTACTAATAAAAACATATGATGAAATTAAAAATGATAAGGAAGATATTGTATATGAAATTATAAATGAAGAGTATGGAAGTGAAAAATCTGCATTGATGCATTATGAATATGATAAGAAAAGAAAAAAATTATTCTTGTATTCCATTGGTAATGGGGAAAGAATACAATTTTTATGTGAAGATTTAAATGAAGTAATAATATTGCCAATACAGTTTTATATTAGAGATATTGTAATAAAGAAAATAAAAAAGATATTTAACTACATAGTGTTAATAGAAATTAAAGAAGTTGTGTATTATTTAGAAATAAAAAATAAATTAATAGTAAATAGTTTGATCAAAAATAAAGAAGACTTTACAAATTATTTTAAATTTAATGAAATAAAAAAAGAAATTCCATTAATTATTGATAAAAGCTTAGATTATTTAATACCAAAAGAAGCTGATTATAAAATAGAAATTGTACAATTGAATATTGGAGATAAAATAAATGAAAAAATATTTAAAATATAAAAATTTCATTCCGTTAGATTTTATTGAAAAAAAGAAAAATAAAGAAAATAAAGGAAATAAAAGAGGTTTTCAAGTGTTGATATTGGTTAATTTAATATTAATAAGTATTAATTTACAGTTTATATTTAATAAAAAAGAAGAGGAAGTTATAATTACCTCAGAAAAAGAAGATAGTTATTTAAATAAAGAAGAAATTTATAAGTGGTTAAATTTATATGACAATAAGATGGTTGAATTAAATGTTGAAAATAATGACGGAAATATAATATATAATATTGATGAAGATATTGATTATTTAGAAAAGAAAGGGCTTACAATAAGTAAATCCTCTAAAATAGATGAATTTAAGGTAGTGAAAGTGATTTATGAATAAATTTAAGTTGTATATTGAAGAGCATAAAGAAAGTATAATTATTTTAATTACAATATTACAAGTAATATCTTTAGTTTTTTTTAGTGGAATAAAAAAGCAAGAACATAAAAATGAAGTTATAGTTACAAAACCTATGCTTATTTCATATAGTGAAATTGCTAAGGAGTTAAATAAAATAAAAGATATAGAAGTTATGGAAATAGAAAATTGCGGAGAAAGCTGGAGTATAAAAATTAAATTAAATGGAAAAGCTAATAATATAATAAAAAGCATAGAAGAATTGAAAAATTTTACCGTAAAAACTTATAATATTAATGGAAAAGATAATAATTTATTAACAATATTAGAGTTAAATAGATAATTATATTAAAAAATTTCATGTTCTACTTTAAATAATTGCATTTCTTTAGTAATTTTGATAGAATGTTTTTGTTGTGTCATTAAACAACAAAAGAAGTTATGACTATTTACATAAAATATAGGTCATAATAACTATGAATTCAAGTTATTTGGAGGGAATTTTTTTATGATATCAGCAGGAGATTTAAGAAAAGGTACAACTTTTGAGTATGAAGGACAAGTATATACAGTTATAGACTTCTTACATGTTAAACCAGGTAAAGGAGCCGCTTTTGTTAGAACAAAGTTAAGAAACGTTATTTCAGGTGGAGTTACAGATACAACTTTTAACCCAACAGCTAAATTACAAGAAGCTGTAATTGAAAGAAAAGAAATGCAATACCTTTATTCTGATGGCGAATTATACTACTTCATGGATCAAGAAACTTATGAGCAAATTCCATTAAATTATGAAAAAGTAGAAGAGGCTATAAAGTTTATAAAAGAAAACATGTTTGCTGTAATTAAGTTCTACAAAGGTGAAGCATTCTCAGTTGAAGCACCAAACTTTGTTGAATTATTAATAACTCAAGCAGATCCAGGTGTTAAAGGAAACACAGCTACAAATGCTATGAAACCAGCTACATTAGAAACTGGAGCAGTTGTAAATGTACCAATGTTCGTTAATGAAGGTGACACTATAAGAGTTGATACTAGAACTGGCGAATACATGGAAAGAGTTTAATATTTAAGATAAATGCTAGGTTTAAAGACTTAGCATTTGTTTTATCTAAAAAAATTAAAAGTGGGTATAATTAGTAATAAAGCTAAAGTTTCTTCGAAGGAAGTGAAAAGATGAAAGAATTAAATGATAAAATAAATAATTTAAAGGAACAAATTGAAAATATCAAAGAAAATCAATATAAAGATTTATTTGAAGCTGTAAGTGGAATATTATCAGATTTATCTTCTAAGGTTGAAGAAATATCATTAAGGCAAGATTACTTAGAAGAAAATATGGAGTTTATGGATAATGACTTAACAGATATACAAGATGAACTTTTTGAAGAAGTTTCATTTGATGATTTAAGTTCAATTGAAGATGAATATGTAGAAATAAAATGTGAAAATTGTGATAAACCATTATTTGTTGAGCAACAAGCATTAAATAATAATTCAAGTATTCCTTGTCCGTTTTGTGGAAAAAGAGCAAGATAGTGATAAATAAATATTTAATACATACCCCAAAATATAAAGCATAGACTAATGCAATAAATTTGCAAAAGTCTATGCTTTTTTGTTTTTTTGGGGATGTCGCATTAAGAATAAATACTACAATATATTGTGTTGGTTTTATTTTTTAAAACAATATATTGTGTATAAAATTTTTAGTTTGACAACCCAATACTTATTTTAGAGATTAATTTACATAGTATTAAAAATGAAAATTTTAAGGCACATAAAATAAATATTTTACATATTTTTTTATACTATGAATAATTATTAATTATGTGAAATAAGAATTAAAGAGAGAAAGATAATTAAGGAAGTGAATTTATGAAATATGATGAGATTTGCAAAATACTTCCAAAAGAGATTGGTGATGTGGTAAATAAATATTTAAATGATGATGTAATACAAGAAATACGTATAAAGGTAGGAAAGCCAATAATATTAAATTTATCATATGGAGAAAAAATACTTGAGTATAAGACAAAGGTTGAAGATTTAAAGTTTATGATGGCAAAGATATCTAATTATTCTTTATATGCTTTTGAAGAGGAAATTAAACAGGGATATATTACATTAAAAGGTGGACATAGAATAGGATTGGCTGGGGAATGTGTAATATCAAATGGAGAAGTAAGAACTATAAAAAATATATCATCTTTAAATATAAGAATTTCAAGAGAAGTAGTAGGTTCTTCAGATAAGGTAATGAAATTAATAACAAATAATAACAGAGTATATAATACGTTAATTGTTTCCCCTCCTAAGTGTGGTAAAACAACAATTTTAAGAGATATAGCAAGGAATATATCTAATGGTATGCATAAGATAAGTTTAAGTGGAAAAAAAGTAGTTATTGTAGATGAAAGAAGTGAAATTGCAGCTTGTTATAATGGTATTCCTCAAATGAATGTTGGTATAAGAGCTGATATATTAGATAATTGTTTAAAAAAGTCAGGAATGATTATGGCAATAAGGAGTCTTTCGCCAGAGGTATTAGTTTGTGATGAAATAGGGACAAAGGGAGATTTAGAAGCTTTAAATATGGCGTTTAATTGTGGAGTAAATATAATTGCTACAGTACATGGATATGACATAAATGATGTTTATGGAAGAGCTGTATTTAAGGATTTAATTGATAATTGCATATTAGAAAGAATAATACTTCTTAGCAATAGAAAGGGGGCTGGAACAATAGAAAAGATATATAAGGTTAACAGGGAGAAGGGATTACAATGTTTAGAAATATAATGATATTTTTAATGTTTCTAATTTGTACATTTATAGGTTATTTCATAGGAGAAAATTACAAAAGAAGAAGTCAAAATTTAAAAGAAATACAAAAAGTATTGTTGTTATTAAATAATGAAATAATATATTCTAATACACCTTTACCAACTGCTTTATTTGATGTTGGAAATAAGGTTTCAGAGCCAATATCAAATGTATTTATAAAAATGGCAAATATGCTAGATGAAGGAACAAGCAATAGTGTTTATGAAAGCTTTGAAAAAGCATATTTAGAAAATAAAGAAAAACTTAGTTTAAATTCTGATGATTATAAAATATTAGAAGATTTTTTTAAAACCTTAGGTAGTAGTGGAATATCAGGACAAGAAAAAATTTTTAGCTTAGCCTTGGAGAATATAGATATCAATTATAAAGAAGCTAAAAAGAAGGAAAAAGAAAATATTAAATTGTATAGAACGTTAGGTATATCTATTGGTGCAATGTTAGCAATATTTTTTATCTAAAGGGGGAAGGGCTTAAGGATGTTTGATGTAAGTTTATTATTTAAAATTGGAGCAATGGGAATTTTACTTATGGTTATTGAAAAGATATTAAAGGGAAATGGAAAAGAAGAAATAGCAGTATTAGCAAACTTAGCGGGAATTATTATTATTTTAATTACTGTAATAGGAATGATTTCTAATTTGTTTGATACTGTAAGAACTATGTTTAGTCTTTAGGTGAGGTTTATGGAAATTATTAAAGTTGCTTTTTTTGCTTTAACTGCTTTATTTATATATCTTTTATTAAAACAAAATAAATCAGAATTAGGAATGCTTATAGTACTTGTAGCTGGAGCAGGAATTTTTCTATATATGATAGGACAACTAGGGGAAGTAATTGATTTTATAAATGATATTGCTAATAAAGCCAATATAGATACTGTATATATTGGCATAGTACTTAAAATTTTAGCTATTGCTTATATTACATCATTTTGTAGTGAAATTTGCAAAGATTCAGGAGCAGGTAGTATAGGAAGTAAAGTTGAATTTGCAGGAAAAATAATGATTTTAGGCTTAGCTATTCCAATACTTATGGCAGTATTAGATTCAATACTTCAGATATTGTAGGTGATAAAATGAGAAACAATATTTTAAAAGTAATTTTTATTGTGGTATTAACACTTATATTAGGAATTACTTATATTTCTTCAATAAGTGAAAATGAAGTTTATGCAGAGGAAAATACAGGAGTAACATTAGTTAATGATGAAGAAACAGAATCAAAATTAAATAGTTTATATGATTATATTAATACAATGAAAAGTGATGTTGAACTTATGAATGATTTAGATACAGTTTCATATATACAAAATTATATTAAAACTGGTGAAGGAAATTTATCAGTTTCAAAAGTGTTAAGTGCAGTTGTAAGTTTGTTTTTTAAAGAAGTAAAAACAGTTTTATCATTAGCATTTTCAATTATTGTAATTGGAATAATATGTTCTCTATTTAAAAATATACAATCATCTTTTTCTAGCGAAGGCATTTCACAAGTTGCATTTTTTGCATGTTATGCAATTTTAATAATATTGCTTACAAAAACATTTTTAGTGTCATTAGCACTAGCAAAAGATGTAATTATTCAAGTTACAACATTTATGGATAAGGTTTTACCAATATTGGTTGTTATGTTAGCAGCTGCTGGTGGATTAACACAAGCAGCAACAATGGATCCTATAATTTTAGGAGCAACTATATTGATACCTAAAATTTATTTAAATGTAATTATTCCATTAATTTTAATTACATTTGTATTACAGTTTGCTAATAATATTTCTACAGAACCTAAATTATCAAATTTTTGTGGATTAATTAAAAAATCAACAGTTTGGCTTCAAGGAATTATTATTACTATATTTGTTGCAATTCTAACAATAAGAGGAGCAACCTCTTCAACGATAGATGCAGTTACACTTAAGACTACAAAATTTACAATAGATAATTTTATACCTATCGTAGGTAAATCACTATCAGATGCAATTTCTTCTGTGGCTGGATATTCATTAATAATAAAAAATGCAATTGGTTCAATTGGCTTAATTATTATTATTTTAATAATTGTATATCCAATAATAAAAATAGCATTATCATCACTTATATTTAAACTTTCAGCTGCATTACTAGAGCCAATAACAGATAAAAGAATTACTAATTCAATTGCAGCAGCAGGCGAATCTTTAATATTAATAATGTCATGTGTTGTATGTGTAAGTTTAATGTTTTTTGTTCTCATATCAATAATGATATCAGCAGGAAAATTTGTTGTGGGAGGATAAGATATGGAATACTTAAATAATTTTATTATTACTTTAGTGGCAACCATGATTTTTATGACATCTATAGAGATAATTGCCCCAGATAACTCTATGAAAAAGTATATTAAGTTTGTATTAGGACTTATATTGATTTCAGTAATGATAAATCCAATAATTAAATTTTTTACTGGGGGAGAACAAGAGGTGATTAATAGAATAAAAAGATATGAAGACATGTTGAATTTAGGAGTTACAAATGAAGGTGAATCTAAAGAAGTAATAGAAAAGCAAAAAGAGGCCTTTAAAAGTAATTTAAATAGTAACTGTGATAATTTATTAAAAGAGAAGTTTTCAGATAAGAATTTTAAATCAGATATAAAATGCAATATAAATTTAAGTGATATGACTTATAGTATAGATAGTTTAGAAGTTGGAGTAAGGGAAAATGGTATAAGGCTTGTAGATAAAATAAGAATTAATATAAATGATGAAAGTGAAGAAGCTGTATCAAATAATGAAAAAATTGATAATGAAGAAGAAATAAAAAACTATTTATCAGAACTTTTTAAAATACCTATAGAGAAAATAAAATTATACAGTATGGGAGGATAAGGTTATGGATAAAGATAAGCTAAATAAAGATATGAATAAAATGTTCCAAAATAAAAAGTTTGTTAATTGTTTAATTGTTTTATTAGTTATTATATTTCTTTGGTTAGCAGTAAGTAATTTTTTAGGAAATGATAGCAATGTATCTGATAAAAATAATGCGCCAAAGGGGGCACAAGAAGTTTCTACAAATGATGGAGGAATGACATCAAAGGAATTGTTAAGTTATGAGGAAGATCAAAAGAAACAATTAGAAGATATACTTTCTAAAATGAGTGGGGTAGGTCAAGTAGTAGTAACTATTCATTTTGAAAGTGGAGAAACGCAAGTGCCAGCAACAAATTCAAGTACTCAAACATCAGAAACTCAAGAGGAGGATACAAATGGAGGTACAAGGCTTACAAAGCAAGAAACAGAAGGTACAACTGTAGTTATGAAAAGTGATTCAAATTCAAGTGAACCATTTATAACCAAAACATATAAACCAGCAGTTACAGGAGTGCTTATAGTTGCAGAAGGTGCTAAAAGTAGTGAAATTAAGTACAACATTCAAAAGGCTGTATCTAAATTATATGATATAAGTTTAGAGCAAGTTAACGTATATCCAATGAAGGAATAGCATATAATGTTATATAAATGTATGGGAGGAATTAAAAATGACAAAAAAACAATTTGGGATTATCTTTACACTAATGGCCTTGATAGTATGTGTGGGTGTATTATCAATGAAGTTAAATAAAAATGGATTAAATGATCCAACAAGCTTAGAAGCTGTATTAGAACAAAACAGTACCAATAAATCAAGTGAAAGTGAAACATCAACAGATGAAACATTAAGTACAACAGAGTATTTTTATAGTATGAGATTAACAAAGGAACAACAAGATGAGAAATATGTAGCAGATATGAAAGCAATTACTGAAGATGCAAATGCATCACAAGAATCTAAAGATGTAGCAAACAATGCATTAGTAGAAAAAGCAAAAATGAATGATCAAGAAAGTAGAGTTGAATCTGAAATAAGAAATAAGGGATATGAAGATTCTTTATGTATGATTAATGAAAATGGAAATGTTAAGGTTTATGTAAAAGTAAATGAAACTTTGTCTGAAGAAGATTCAGCATCAATTAAAAAGATAGTTGAAGATATTACTACATTAAGTGATGTAGATGTTACTGCAATGAAATAATACATTGTAAAATAGTAACTCTTTTGTTATAATGAACATAAGTAAAGGTAGGTTTAACTAAATAAACCTTTAGGAGGTTAAGGTCATGGAAAATGTAAACAATGAATCAGCAATAGGAATTGTTAAGATTTCTGATGAAGTTGTAAGTGTTATAGCAGGAATAGCTGCAGATGAAATTCAAGGAATTGTTGAAATCCCACATGGTGTTTCAAGTAACATATCACAAATTTTAAAAGGGAAAAAAGCTTCTAGTGGTAAGGCTGTAAAAGTTACATTAGAAGAAGATAAAGCTATTATTGAATTAAATGTAGCTGTAGAGTATGGAATGAGAATTCCAGAGGTAGTAGCTTCAGTTCAAGAAAATGTAAAAAGAACTGTTGAGGCTATGACTGGATTGAAAGTTGACAAGGTAAATGTTAATGTTCAAAACATATATGTTCCAAAGCAAGAACAACAAGAAGCAGAAAAAGAAGTGTAATTAAAAGAGGGGATGTCGCATTAAGAATAAATACTACAATATATTGTATGAATTTTTATTTTTTAAAACAATATATTGTGTATAAAAGTTTTAGTGCGACAGCCCCTTTCTCAATGTATACAAGAAAAATGTTAAATAAATACATTTAATAATTGTAAAATAAAATATGAAAAATTATTTTTATAGACAGAAATAAGATAATATTGTAATATACATATGTTTAATTAATATAGTATAAGTTTATAATGAAATTATTTACATTACATACCTAGGAGGAAATTATGAAAAGACAAAAATCAAGAGAAAAAGCAATGGAGCTGCTTTTTAGTATGGAATTAAGCAAAAATAGTTATGATGAAACTATAGAAACATTTATTGAAGATTATGAAATGGACTTAAAAACTATAGATGTTGAATACATAAAAAGTGTTGTAAAAGTAGTTACTGATAATTTAGGTACAATTGATGACAAAATTTTAAGCTCATTAGTAAATTGGAAATTAGATAGAATTTCAAAGGTAAACTTAACAATTTTAAGATTAGCAGTAGGAGAAATGCTATTTATAGAAGATGTACCAGGTGGAGCTGCAATAAATGAAGCTATTGAATTAACTAAAAAATATTCAGATGATAAGAGTTCATCTTTTATTAATGGTGTATTAGATAAAATATTAAAAACATTAGAACAATAAGAATTTTTAAATTTGGAGGGGCAAAATGGGTAAAAGAATAGATGGCAAGGAAATTGCTTTAGGAATAAAAGAGGAAATTAAAGCATTTGTTAATGATAGAAAATTAAAAGGGCTAAGCACTCCTAAAGTAGCATCAATATTAGTTGGAAATGATGGTGGATCAATTTTTTATTTAAATAATCAAGAAAAGGTAGCCATATCACTAGGAATGGAATTTGAAAAGGTTCATTTAAATGAAGAAGTAGCAGAAGAAGAATTAATAAATAAAATAGATGCTTTAAATAATGATAAAAGTGTTAGTGGAATAATTCTTCAATTACCATTACCAAAGCATATTAATGAAAAGAAAATTATCTCATCTATATCTCCTAAGAAAGATATTGATTGTTTAACATTTGTTAATCAAGGAAAGTTATATATGGGAGAAGAAACTTTTATGCCATGTACTCCTAAGTCAGTAGTAACTATTTTAAATAGTTTGAACATAAATTTAGAAGGAATGGATGTAGTTGTTATAGGAAGAAGTAATATAGTTGGTAAACCAGCAGGTGCCTTATTACTTAAAGAAAACTGTACAGTAACAATGTGTCATTCAAAAACAAAAAATTTAAGAGAAGTATGTAAAAGATCTGACATTTTAGTTGTTGCAATTGGAAAAGCAAAGTTTATAGATGATAGCTTTGTTAAAGAGGGAGCTATAGTTATAGATGTAGGAACAAATTCAGTTCAAGGTAAAATTACTGGAGATGTTGATTTTGATAAGGTTATTGATAAAGCTTCATTTGTAACTCCAGTTCCAGGTGGTGTAGGAGCTCTTACAACTACTTTACTTATGAAAAATGCATGTGAGGCTATAGAAAAATATGAGGATTAAAACCTTAACGGTATCTGAAATTAATAATTATATAAAAAAAATATTAGATAATGATTTTATATTAAATAATCTTTCAGTTAGGGGAGAAATTTCTAATTTAAAATATCATTCAAGCGGACATATTTATTTTTCATTAAAAGATGACAATAGTAAAATTAATTGTATTATGTTTAAAAGTAAAATCTATGATTTAGATTTTGTTTTAAAGGAAGGTATGGCTGTAATTGTTTCAGGAAGGGCAGCTGTATATACTGCTAATGGAACCTTTCAGTTATACTGTAATACAATACAACAAGAGGGCCTTGGAGAACTTCACATAAGGTTTGAAAGGTTAAAAGAAAAGTTAAGTAGGGAGGGGTATTTTGATGCAGAAGTTAAAAAAAACCTTCCTAAAAATCCAGAAAGAATTGGAGTAGTTACATCAGAAACAGGTGCAGCTATTTGTGATATAATCAATGTTATAAGAAGAAGAAATAATAAAGTAGATATTGTGCTTTATCCTGCTTTAGTGCAAGGAGAAGGTGCATATAAAACAGTAATAGATGGAATTAAATATTTTAATAATAAAAAAAGTGTTGATATAATAATTATAGGAAGAGGCGGAGGAGCTCTTGAAGAATTATGGAATTTTAATGAAGAAGAGTTAGCTAAAGCTATTTATAATTCAAAATTACCTATAGTATCTGCTGTAGGACATGAAGTAGACTTTACGATATCAGATTTTGTTGCAGATTTTAGAGCAGCAACACCTTCACAAGCAGCTGAGATTGTGGTGCCTCTAGAAGATGAATTATATAGAGAAATTAATGAGTATGAAAATAAACTAAACTTTATTATAGATAATAAATTATCTAATGAAAGAAGAAGAATTCAAAACTTAGAAAAAGTTTTAAGTTTAAATTCACCAAGTAGTAAAATTGTAAATGCATATTTGGAAATAGATAATTTAAAAGATAAGATTGAAAAAATTATGGCATTTAAAATAAAAAGCAACAAACAAAAGATTTTTTCACTTAATAATATGTTAAATGCGCATAATCCTATAAATATATTAAAAAGAGGTTATGCTATAATAGAAGATGAAAATGATAAACTAATAAAAAGTAAAGATTTCTTTGATGAAAAAAAGAAAATTAAGATTTATATGGAAGATGGATATGTTGTGGGAAATTTTATTCCGGTAGAAAGAGGGGGGAATTATCATGGCAAAGAAGGAAAGTTATAATGAAATGCTTGAAAATTTAGAAGGTATTTTATCTACTTTAGAAAATGATGAATTAAGTTTAGAGGATGCTATGAAAGAATATGAAAAAGGAAGTAAAATAGTTAATAAATTATATAAGACCCTTGATACTTTAGAAGGAAAATTTTTAACAATAAAAGAAAATTCCGAAGTAGTGAGGGATAATGATGTTTAATGAAATGAAAAGTGAAATAAATAGCTTTCTATTAAATTATTTTAAAAATAAGGGCACTTTTAACAAAGTAATATATGACTCTGCAAGCTATAGTCTTAATATAGGTGGTAAAAGAATAAGACCTTTGCTTATGTTATTAACTTATAATATGTATAAAAATAATTGGAAAGATATAATAGAATTTTCAGCAGCAATAGAAATGATTCATACATATTCATTAATCCATGATGATTTACCTTGTATGGATAATGATGATTTAAGAAGAGGAAAACCAACTAATCATAAAGTATATGGTGAAGATATTGCAGTTTTAGCTGGTGATACATTATTAAATGAAGCAATGAATTTAATGATGAAGTTTTCATTAAAGTATGGAAAAGAAGCTTTAATGGCAGCACAAAAAATAGCTGAAGCATCAGGACCGGAAGGAATGATTGGTGGGCAAATTGTAGATATAATAAATGAAGGCAAGAAAATAAGTGAAGAAGAACTTAAATATATGCATATGAAAAAAACTGGAGCACTTATTAATGTTTCAATAATTTCTGGTGCAATACTTGCAAATGCACCAAAGGAAGATATTAATTTATTAGAAAAGTTTGGAGAAAAATTAGGGTTAGCATTTCAAATAAAAGATGATATATTAGATGTCATTGGGAGTACGGAAAAACTAGGTAAAAATGTATTAAGTGATAAAGAAAATGATAAAACTAATTTTATAACAATGCATGGTTTAGATTATTGCATTAAGGAGTGCGAAAATCTAACAAATGAAAGCATTAAAATATTAGATAGCTTATCTGTAGATACAGAAGCTTTAAAGTTTTTAACTAAGAAACTTTTGGATAGAGAAAACTAAACAAAGGAATGGTAATTATGTCAAAATTATTAGAGGATATAAATTCACCAACAGACATTCATGCCTTAACTGATAAAGAGTTAAATGAGCTTAGTGATGAAATAAGAAGCTTTTTAATAGATAAGGTATCAAAAACTGGGGGGCATTTATCTTCAAATTTAGGTGTGGTGGAATTAACACTTAGCTTATATAAAGTCTTTAATTTTGAAGAAGATAAAATAGTATGGGATGTTGGACATCAAAGTTATGTCCATAAAATATTAACAGGAAGAAAAGATAGGTTTGATACATTAAGAAAGTATAAAGGGCTTTGTGGATTTCCTAAAATAACAGAAAGCAAATATGATGTATTTGGAACAGGTCATAGCAGTACATCAATATCAGCGGCTCTTGGAATTGCAAGAGCAAGAGATATAAAAAAAGAAAACTACAATGTTATTGCAGTTATAGGGGATGGGGCATTAACTGGAGGAATGGCATTAGAAGCACTTGATGATGTTGGATTTAATAAAACTAATATGATTATAGTTTTAAATGATAATCAAATGTCTATTTCTAAAAATGTAGGAGCATTATCAAATCATTTAAATAAGCTTAGGGTAGGACCAGGATATAATAAGCTTAAGCAAGATATTAATAATACACTTAGTCATAGTGATGCAGGAAAAACTGTGGTTCAATGTTTACATAGAGTAAAAGACAGTTTAAAGCATTTAATAGTTGAACCAATGTTATTTGAAAATATGGGAATTAAATATATTGGTCCAATAGATGGTCATGATATAGAACTTATGAATGATGTATTTAGTAAGGCAAAGTCAATAAAAGGACCAGTTATAATTCATACTATCACTCAAAAAGGAAAGGGATATGAATTTGCAGAAAAGAATCCAAATAAGTTTCATGGAGTTTCGCCTTTTGATTTAGAAAGTGGAGAATCATTTATGTCACCAAAGAAAACATATTCTAAAGTATTTGGTGATGCTATGATAGAATTTGCTAAGGAAGATAGTGATATAGTGGCTATTACAGCTGCTATGCCAGATGGTACAGGCTTAAAGGAATTTGCAAATATATATAAAAATAGATTTTTTGATGTAGGAATAGCGGAGCAACATGCTGTTACTCTTGCAGCTGGTATGGCAAGTGCAGGATTAAAGCCTATTTTTGCAGTATATTCTACATTTTTACAAAGGGGATATGATCAAATTATACATGATGTATGCATTCAAAATTTACCTGTAATATTTGCAATTGATAGAGCTGGTATTGTAGGAGAAGATGGTGAAACTCATCAGGGGGTTTTTGATTTATCTTATTTATCAGCTATACCTAATATGACTATTTTAGCTCCTAAACATTTAGAAGAGTTGCCTTTAATGTTAAAATGGGCATTAAATCAAAATAGACCTATTGCTATAAGATATCCAAGGGGGACAGATTGTGTTGAGGATATAAGACCATTATCTGAAATAAAATACGGGAAATGGGAAAAGATGATAAATGGTGATAAAATTGCAATAATAGCAGTTGGTAAAATGATTCAACATGCAGTAATTGCAGCTAAAACTTTAAATAAACAAGGGATAAACCCAACAATTATAGGCGCAACTTTTGTAAAACCTATAGATATAGAAATGTTAAAAGAATTAACGAAAGATGGATATAACATTATTACAATTGAAGATAATAGTATATGTGGTGGCTTTGGAAGTTATGTTTTAATGGAACTTAGCAAATTAAATTTTAAAGGTAAATTTAAAGCTTTAGGATATAGTGATAAATTTATACCTCATGGCGATATTGATTTATTATATAAAGATGCAGGATTAGATTCAAAATCAATAGAAAAAAGTGTTATAAACATTATGAATAAAGGAGAATAATATGGCATCAAAAAAAGAAAGATTAGATGTATTATTAGTTGATAAAGGAATTTGCACATCAAGAGAAAGAGCAAAAACTAATATTATGGCAGGACTTATTTTTGTTGATGGACAGAGAGTAGATAAGGCTGGTGAAAAGGTTAGTGTTGATGCAGATATAGTATTTAAAGGAGAAGAACTTAAGTATGTAAGCCGTGGAGGATTAAAACTTGAAAAGGCAATGAATACTTTTGGAATAGATCTTACTAATAAAGTATGCATGGATATTGGAGCTTCAACAGGAGGATTTACAGATTGTATGCTTCAAAATCATGCAAATAAGGTTTTTTCAGTAGATGTTGGTTATGGGCAATTTGCATGGAAATTAAGAACAGATGAAAGAGTTGTCTGTATGGAAAGAACAAATATAAGATATGTAACACCAGAAGATATTGGTGTACCATTAGATTTTGCATCAATAGATGTATCTTTTATATCATTAAAAACAATAATGCCTGCAGTTAAAAATATTTTAGGAGATAAGGGTGAAGTTGTAGCTTTAATAAAGCCACAGTTTGAAGCTGGAAGAGAAAAGGTAGGAAAAAAAGGTGTAGTAAGAGATATAGAAGTTCATTTAGAAGTTGTAAATAAAATAGTAACTTTTTTAATTGAAAATGAATTTAATATATTAGGATTAAGTTTTTCACCTATTAAGGGACCTGAAGGAAATAGAGAATATCTAGTATACTTTACTAAAGATAAAGAAAAAGAAGGATCTTTTGAAATGAGTCAAATTGATGAAGTTGTAAAGGAATCACATAGCCAGCTATAAAAAGCTGGCTTTAGGTATATAGTATAAGATTTTAAAGGGAGAAATATGAAAAATATTGTAGTAGCATTAAATCCTTCAAAAGATAAAGATGGAAAAATATTATCTTTAGTAATGTCTCAAATTACAACGGTATTTAAACATTCTAAGGTTATAGTGTTAAATAGTTATGAAATGAATAAATACAGATTTCAAGATAAGCTTGATTTGTTAATAGTATTAGGTGGAGATGGTACATTATTAGGTGTAGCAAGAGATATTAATGGGAAGTATGATGTTCCAATTTTAGGAGTAAATATTGGAAATTTAGGCTTTTTATCTAGTATAGAAATACAAGATTTTAGTGAAGCATTAAAAAAGATTAAAAATGGACAGTATATTATTCAAAATAGAATTCTCTTAGAATGTACAATGTTAAATCAAGATGATAATGACAAGGGTAAAGCTTTAAATGATGTTGTTATTGCAAGAGGTACATTATCAAGAATGGCTAAATTTGAAGTGTTTATAGACAATAAGCTTTACTATAGATTTAAGGGAGATGGATTAATAGTTTCAACTCCTACAGGATCTACAGGATATTCATTTTCTGCAGGAGGACCATTTATTTATCCAGATGTAGATGTTATAATTTTAACCCCTATATGTCCTCATACAAGGGGAATGCAGCCAATAGTCTTAAAAAGTAGCAGTGAAATACTTATAAAGGCTGAAAATTATAATGGAGAAATTTATTTAACATTTGATGGACAGGAAGCAAAACAAATAAATGATAATACATCTATAATAATAAAAAAGGCAAAACAAATAGCAAAAATTTTATTATTTGATAATTATGATTATTTTAATGTTTTAAGGCAAAAAATATTAGATAACTAATAAGTTAAGAAGAAACTTTTATATAGAGAAGGTGATTAATTTGAAATCTAAAAGACACAATCAAATTTTAGATATTATAAATAATAATGATATAGAAACTCAAGAAGAATTAGCAGATGCACTTAAGATTGAAGGATATGATGTAACACAAGCAACTGTGTCAAGAGATATAAAATTATTAAAATTAGTAAAAATGCAAAGTGAAAGTGGTAAATATAAATATAGTGCACCTACAAAAGAAGAAAGAGATATTAATGATAAGTTATATAGCATATTAAAAAATGCTGCAATTTCTGTAGAACAAGTAGATAAATTTGTTGTTGTAAAAACTTTAACTGGAGCAGCATCAGCTGCAGCAGAAGCAATAGATAGTTTATATACTAATGATGTTGCAGGAACTATTGCAGGAGATAATACGATTTTTGTATTAGTTAGAAGTGATGAGAAGGCTGTAGAGCTTATTTCAAAGATAAGAAAAATGATTTCTTAGATTTTAAAGGTGGGGTATAATGCTAGTTGAGTTAAATATTAAAAATTTTGCGTTGATTCAAGAATTATCAGTTGAATTTGGTGCGGGATTCAATATATTATCAGGAGAAACTGGTGCAGGTAAATCAATTCTTATTGATACAATAGATTATGTATTAGGCGGAAAATTCTCTAAAGATCAAATAAGATATGGAGAAGATAAAACAATGGTTGAAGCTGTTTTTTCTATAGAAAATGATGAAATATATGAAGTGTTAGATGATTTATCTATAGAAAAAGATGATATGCTTATAATTCGAAGAGAAACAACTTTAAATGGTAAAAGTATTATAAAAGTTAATAATAGAAGTATTGTTTTATCTCAATTGAAAAAAATTAGAGAAAAGCTTTTAGATATTCATGGGCAACATCAAAATCAAAATTTACTTAATAAAGGAACTCATATTTTATATGTTGATGAATTTTATCATGATAAAATAAAGGATTTACTTAATGAATATGAAGAATTAAGACATACATATATAGAAAATTCTGAAAAAATAAATGAATTAAAAGGCAATGAAGATAGAGAAAAATTAGCAGATTATATTAAATTTCAAATAGAAGATATAGAAAAAGCAAATTTAAAAGTTAATGAAGAAGAAGATTTAAAAGAAGAATTTAATATGCTTGCTAATGCAGAAAAGATTTCTAATAGTTTAGTTAGAGCATATGGATATTTAAATTCTTCAAATGAGGGAATTTCTATATTGGAAGGATTATCAAAAGTTATTTCTGAATTATCTTTAGTTGAAAATCACTCAGATGTAATAAGAGAAAAGAAAGTTCAAATTGAAGAAGCTTTTTATAATTTAGAAGATGTTACAAGGGAGATTAGAGACATAGGCAGTGAAATAACATATGATGAAGATAGATTAGCTGAAATTAATGAGAGAATTTATAGTATTAGTTTATACAAAAAGAAATATGGAAATTCAATAAAAGAAATATTAGATAATTTAAAAAACTTAAAAGAAAAATATAATGAACTAATAAATAGTGAAGAAATTATAAATAAACTAAAAGAAGAGCAACAAAAAATTGAATCAAAAATGAAGATTATAGGAAAAAAACTTCATGATTTAAGAGTTGAAGCAAGTGAAATATTAGAAATTAAGATAAAAGAAGAATTATCTTATGTTGGACTTGAAAAAGCAATAATAAAAATAGATGTTGTATTAACTGAAAATATGAATAGCAGAGGATATGATGAAGTACAATTTTTAGTTTCTGCAAATCCAGGAGAACCTTTAAAGCCTTTAGAAAAGGTATTATCTGGTGGGGAACTTTCAAGAATTATGTTGGCATTAAAATGTGTTTTTGTAGATAAGGATAAAATCCCTACATTAATTTTTGATGAAATAGATACAGGTATAAGTGGAACTATAGGAAAACGTGTAGGTGAAAAAATGTATGAAGTATCTATAAAACATCAAGTTTTATGTATTACTCATTTACCACAAATTGCAGCACTTTCAGATAGTCATTATTTTGTTTCTAAAGAGGTGTTAAATGGAAAAACATTTACTGGAATTAGAATGTTAAATAAAGATGAAAAGATTAAAGAAATTGCAAAAATGGTAGGTGGAGATGAAATTAGTGATGTAACAATCGAAAATGCATCAGAAATGGTGAATTTTGCTGAAATAAAGAAAAAAGAAATTAAAAATAATTAATATTTATATACATAATGGATATAAATACTGTAAACAATAAAATCATGGTAATTTATCATGGTTTTATTTTTTTTATAGAAAATGTATTTACATATAAATTTTTAACTAACTTAACAAAGTTATTATAGCATATAAAGAAAGTAGAGAGGGAAAATTAATGTCAGAAGGCAAGGAGGAGATAAAATGATTAAAAAAATATTAAAGTATTTTAGTATAATTATTACTCCAATAGCTATTTTGGCATTAATAGCATACATTAGTGTTTTGCAATTACCAGAAAAAATATACATAAATGATAGTATGGAAGTTTCTGATATTTCTGTACAAAACCAAGGGATTTTAAATACTGCTAAATTAAATAAAGATAAAGTTAATATTGATTTTCTTGGGCTTATTCCAATAAAATCGGTAGCAGTGCAAAAATTAGAGGATATAAAATTATATCCAGGTGGAGCCAGTGTAGGAATAAAATTATCAACAGAGGGAGTTCTAGTCGTAGGATTTTCTAATGTAGAAACTGATGATGGTAGTGAATTAAGTCCAGCAAAAGTTGCTGGAATGCAGTTGGGTGATGTTTTATTAGAAGTTAATAATAAAAAAATTGAAAGCTCAAAACAGTTGATAAGTTTAATAAAAAGTGCTAATTCATCTACAATAAATGTAGAATTTATGCGTAATGGATGTAAGTTTAACAAGGATATTAATTTAATTAAAGAAGGAGAAAATTATAAATTAGGCTTGTGGGTTAGAGATTCTACAGCAGGAATAGGTACATTAACATTTTATCATGAGGATACTAATACATTTGGAGCCTTAGGACATCCAATAACAGATGGTGATACAAATACAACATTTACTATAAAAGATGGAGATCTTTTATCAGCATCAATACTAAGTGTAAGAAAAGGTGAAAAAGGAGTACCAGGAGAATTAAGAGGATTGTTTGTAAATGAAAAAAAATCAATAGGTCAAATAGAAAGTAATTCATCTTCAGGGATTTTTGGAAAAACATATCAACCTTTAGTAAATTCCATATTTAATCAACCAATGTCTGTTGGTTTTAGAAATGAAGTTGTAGAAGGTCCAGCAAAAATAATAACAACTATAGATGATAATGGACCAAAAGAATATGATATTGAAATAATCAAGTTATTACAACAAGATAAATCAGGACCTAAAAGTATGATAATAAGAGTAACAGATGAAGAATTATTAAGCAAAACAGGTGGAATAGTGCAAGGTATGAGTGGAAGTCCAATAATTCAAAATGATAAAATAGTTGGTGCTGTAACTCATGTACTTATTAATAAGCCTGAAATAGGTTATGGAATATACATTGAATGGATGCTTGAAGAAGCAGGTATAATTCAATAAGGTAAATGAGAAAACATAATTATAAGATATTATTTAAGCTTTAAAATTAAATAATATCTTATAATTTTAATTTATTCAATATATAAAAAAGAAAAAAATACAATTTTTTTAGAGAAAAATTTCAAAAATATGTAAAATAAGCTATTTTATTTATTAAATTTATGTTATAATATATTACATAAAATAAAAAAACAAGTAAATATACTTAATTAAATGCTTAATTAAGTGAAAAATTAAGTTATATTTCTATTTTAAGTTTGAATTATAAAATATATTATTGTAATGGGTAGAAAGGGAGATAAAAAAGATGGATGGAAATAAAATATCAGTAGTAATAGCAGATGATAATAAAGAATTCTGTAGTATTTTAAATGATTATCTTTTAAATCAAAAGGACATTGTTGTAACAGGAATTGCAAAGGATGGAAGAGAGGCTTTAACTTTAATTGAAGAAAAACAACCAGATTTAGTAGTTTTAGATATAATAATGCCACATTTAGATGGTTTAGGAGTATTAGAAAGATTAAATTCTATGAATTTAACTAAATTTCCAAGAATAGTTGTATTATCTGCAGTTGGACAAGATAAGATAACTCAAAGAGCAATAACTTTAGGTGCAGATTATTATGTGGTTAAGCCATTTGATATGGACATATTTACTAAACGTATTAGAGATATGTTTAATGATTCATTATTAGGAAATGATGAACCAGTTAAAAAGCAAGTAGCTATGACAACAACAGAAATGATTACTGCTCCAAGCAGAGGACCAGTTGATTTAGAAACTGAAATTACAAATATAATTCATGAAATAGGTGTACCAGCTCATATAAAAGGTTATATGTATTTAAGAGAAGCTATTACTATGGTTGTTAATGATATGGAATTATTATCTGCTGTAACAAAGGAATTATATCCTTCAATAGCTAAGAAATATAACACAACAGCTTCAAGAGTTGAAAGAGCTATAAGACATGCAATTGAAGTAGCTTGGGGAAGAGGACAAGTAGAAGCAATTAATAAGTTATTTGGTTATACTGTTCATAATGAAAAAGGTAAGCCAACAAACTCAGAGTTTATTGCTATCATTGCAGACAAGCTAAGATTAAAAAATAAAGTGTCTTAAAGCTAGTGATAGAGCCAAAATTGAAAAATCTCATACCAACCAATACTAATAATGGGGGTATAAAAATCGGATTTTCATACCAATAAATATACAAAATATATCACTTCTAATTCATAGGTTGGCAATTTATGATTAGGAGTGATTTTTTATGCCAAGAATTATTAAAACAAAAACTATTAATAGTATAATTGTAGAATATTTAGAGTATTGCAGTTATAAAAATTTAAGATTAAAAACTATAAAATCTTATCATCAAACTTTGATGCTTTTTGCAAAATATCTTGAAGAAGAACTAGAAATAACGGACATAAAAAAGGTCAATAAAAAAGTAGTAGAGGATTATTTAGCTTTTACAAAAGATAGAGGAAAGTATAGTTTTGCATCTAGCGAAGCTGGAATAGAAAAAGCAAACATAGATAAAAGACATGATGTAGGTAAAGAAATATCAGATGTTACTATAAATGGTTATCTAAGAAATATTAAAGCTTTCTTTACTTATGCAGAAGAAAATAACTTAGTTAAAAAGACTAATATCCATTCAATAAAATTTTTGAAAGTAAATAGAAGACCAAAGGAACAATTAACAGATGAAGAATATAAAAAGTTGATTAAAGTATTAGATTTGTCAAAGTTTCATGAGTTTAGAGATTTTACAATTATCAATTTAATTTTTGATACTGGAATGAGATTAGGGGAAACTTTACAACTAAAGCTTGAAAATATAGATTTGTTTAGATGTACTATATTTCTTGATGGAGATATTACAAAAGGAAGAAAAGACAGAGTAGTTTTCTTTAGCTATGAAATGCAAAAGCTATTGCAAAGATGGATTAAGTTTAAAGATGTAATACAAGAAAGTGATTTATTATTTCCTACACAAAGAACGAATAGAAAGATTGAACAAGGAAACTTTGAAAGAAATTTTAGAGGTTATTTATCTAGAGCAAAAATAGATAAAAATATAACTCCACATGGATTAAGAAATAACTTTAGTAGAAGATTTTTACTTAATGGTGGTTCTATTTTTGTTTTATCAAAAATATTAGGTCATAGCAGTGTATCAGTGACCGAAAAGGCATATTTGGATTTACAAGATGAGGATTTAAGAAAAAAATATATGAGCTATTCTCCATTAGAAACAATGAGATAAGTATATTGTACAATTAATAGAAAATTTGTTATAATATCATTAGGAAATTTTTGAGAGGATGATAAGATGAGAGAAATAGAAATACATGAGAAATTGAGGCATTTAACAATGCTTCAAATTGAATCACTAATGAATAAATATTATAACGGAGTAAAAGCAAGCGACATTATCAAAGAATATAATATAGATACTACTAGTTCTAAATTATATACTCTTTTTCCACCTATAATATGTGAAGATATTATATGTCCAGTATGTAATGAACCAATGTATAAAGAAAGAGATTCTAAGTCAAGTTATAGTTGGAATAAAAAGAAGCCTTTTTGTGCAATTTGTGGACATACAGATGAAATAATTTGTAAGTGTAATTATTGTATTGCCGAGAGAGAAAAAGTTAGAAAATTGAATGAAGAAAGAAAAGTGAGAATATTACAAGAAAAAAGAGAAAAAATAAAAAAAGTATATGACTTAAATATAGTACCTGTAAATTATTCAGAGCTTAATTTTAGAGAAAAGGTTTTTTTAGGAGCGTTATTAAGAACTTCATTAAGTGAGGATATGGAGGTTATATTACCTCTAAATGATGCAGAAAGAGAATTGGCTCCAACTATTGGATATATTAAGGAAATCTTAAGTTATTTAATAGGCAGAGGTGTAATAAGTGTGGATTCAAACTCGAGCATAGATGCTTTCCTTGATTCAAATGAGGAAAAAGATATTGAATTTCCAAATGTATACTATATAACTATGGTTAAATATCGTATCAATATAGTAGGTGATGAAGAGATAAAAAATATATTATCTAAAATAATTAATCCTAAAAGTTTTTCCGATGCAGATAAAGAAGATGCATTAAATATTTGGAAAGAGATAGCATTAGAAGAATGTATTGAATATTTTGAATATCAAATGAAAAGTGTAAGATTTGATTTTAATATAGGAGAAAAAACAATTGCGATATTTAAAGATTTATTAGAAAATTTTTCTGTATCTCAGATATATGGAATTATTTACAAAAGTGTAGCAAATGCAACAAAGTATTATCAAGAAAGTTCAGTTAGTAAGAAACAAGCAGCGAATTCGGTTATAGGTGGTTGTCAAAGATATGCAGAAAGAGCTATGATAAACAATTGGGAGTTGGCAAAGTATAGTAGAATTAAAGAATTACCACAATCTATGATAAGTGAATTTTTCTTTGATAGAGTCATAGGAGTAGGTAGTTTAGGGTTTAATATGCCTCCATCTGAATTATAAATTATGAAATAAAAAATAATATTTATAGATATTTAATAATAATCTAATAGATAATTGATACAAAAAAGATTCAAGCCTTGATATAAAAAGGTTTGGAGCTTTTATTATTATTTGTATTTGTGGAATTATCGCAACAGTAATTAATATATTTACAGGTTTCATAAATACTAAAATTACAGCAGGAGGAAGTGTTATTTGTATTATGGGATTTATCATTGCAGGAAATGCAATGATAACTTTAGAAGAAAAGAAAAAAATCAAAAAATAAATGAATAAGTAAATTCCAATTTATAGATTAGATGAAATTGTTATTTTATGGTTAATAGATTATAATTATACTAAGGGATTTTGATGAATAATTGTTTTAAAATACGAAATATATATGGGGGATGGGTATATGCAGAGTAAAATATTTAAAATTGTTAATATGACATTATGTATACCAATGATTTTATTTCTTTTGAATGGATGTAATTTAAATAAATCTGATAGTATTGAAACAACTGTAGATGCTAAGGTTATTGAAAATGATTTAGATAATAAACTATTACTTGTTAGTGGAATTGATAATTCATCAATTTTGCAAATAGGAGATAAGTGCTTTGTTAGTTGCAAGGATATTAAGATTTTTGATAAGTCAGGAGAAGAGATGTCTCAGGATAACATTAGGCTGGATGATGTAGTTACTATTATGTATGATGGGCATACACAAGAGACGTATCCTGCTACAATTACTAATCCTAAGTGGATTCAAATAAGAGAATAAGTATAAGTACAAATTAGAGTTGATGAACAACTTTAATCTTGATGGCTAAGTTATTTAAAGGGAAGGAATTTATGTATACTTATATGTATGTAGAATCAAAAGTTGGAGGAGTATTTACTAATAGTAATCATAGAGAAATAATTGATAAATACAGTAAAGAAGGTTGGAGATTTGTAGGAGCTATACCTGCAAGTAATGGTAGTTATGGTCAAATAACTTCTCATGATTTAGTTTTTGAAAAATGTGAACACTCTTAAAGTAATGTTAATAAAAGGCTAGAAGTGCTAAAGGGTATTTTGAGCCTTTTTATTGAATAAAATTGAATTTTTATATTGAGATAAATATAGATGAAAATGTGATTTGAAAGAAGCTCCAGTGATGGAGCTTTTTATTGTATTGAGAATACCACAGGTTTAACCTGTGGTTCTAAAAGCTTATAGCTATGAGTGAATAAAAAAATGCCTCCTTTGGAAAAATATTTTAGGTTTGCCAACTAAAATATTTTTCAAAGGAGGAGTCGTTAATGAACAACGACATAAGTAGTTTAGCACATAGTAAATGGAATTGTAAATATCACATAGTATTTGCACCGAAGTATAGAAGACAAATAATATATGGAAAGATAAAATCTGATATTGGAATAATATTAAGAAAGTTATGTGAACAAAAAGGTGTTGAAATAATAGAGGCAAATGCTTGTAAAGATCATATTCATATGTTGGTTAGTATTCCACCTAAATTGAGCGTAGCTCAATTTATGGGATATCTTAAAGTAAAGAGTTCACTTATGATTTTTGATAGACATGCAAATATGAAGTATAAATATGGAAACAGAAAGTTCTGGTGTACAGGATATTATGTAGATACTGTTGGGCGTAATAAAAAAGTTATAGAAGAGTATATAAAAAATCAAATTCAAGAAGATATTGCATATGAGCAAATAAGCTTGAAAGAATACATTGACCCGTTTACGGGTGAGCCGGTAGAAAAAAGCAAAAAATAAAACCCCTTCAGGGGTAGTTGGTGGCAATATGCAGTTGGCAAACTTTTCAACGTGCGATTAGCACAGCCAGTAACAAAGCCTTTCAGGCGCAGAGCAAACCACCCGTTTTACGGGTGGTCATGATTTAATTATCATTTTTCATTTCTTTTTCTAAGGCAAATGTCATTATAATTCTTATTATAAATACAGAAGCCAAAATAATTAATTCATTTAAGTCTTTAATAATAACTGTTTTAAGTATTTCTGCTGCTAATTTAAAATCTAGTGTAGTAACCATTGCATCTGAAAATTCATATTTAATATTAAAATTTTTATTAAAAAATCTCTTTAATATATAGTGATAAAAGGCTGTAAATGTACCTATTAATAAAATAAAAATACCCATTAGTTCAAATATGTGAATTAAAATTGGTAAATATCTATCAAATAATTCCTCCAAAATATAAACACCTCAAAATTAGTAATATTTTTAGAATTCCCTAAAATAAAATTAAAAATACAAATTATTTGTATCTGTTAGCATAAACAAAAATTTCATGTAATAAAAATTTATTATTTGTAAAATAATGAAAGCAAGGAAAACTAAATAAATATAATACTATATTTTAGAGGAGAATATAATGGAAGAAAATAAGTTAATGGAAATTCAAAGGAAATTAATGGTTTGTAATAAGCCATCAGTTTATTTAGAAAAAATTAAAAATTCACTTAAAGACACGCCTTTAGAATCCTTATGGATACTTCAATTAATAGAACAAAATCCAAGGTATCATCCTGAGGGAAATGTTTGGAATCATGTTATGCAAGTAATAGATATAGCTGCAAAAATAAAAGATTTTGCTATAGATAAGGAAGCATTTATGTTAGGTTCATTATTACATGATGTAGGAAAAGGAATAACTACAAAGAAAAATAACCAAGGAAGATGGACTTCTTATAATCATGATGTAGAAGGGGTAAAAATAGCAGAAAAAATATTAAACTATTATAAATATGATGATTATGAAAAAGAAAAAATATTAAATTTAGTAAGGTTTCATATGCATCATTTATATATAATTAAAAACTTGCCTTATGCTAAAACGAAAGAAATGATAAAAGAGACAAATTTAAATGATATTATTTTATTATTTATAAGTGACAGAATGGGAAGAGGAAATTTTGAAAAACATAAAAAAGAAGAGGAAATTAATGATATTAAAAAAGTTATATCAATTTTAGAAAATAATTATATCTTAAATTTAAAAGATATTAAGGAAAATGTTAAAAAGATAGAAAAAATTATATAAAAATTTAAGTTACATATATTCAATTATGAATATACTTAAAATCACAATCATATTATTAGGATATAACAATGTGGGGGTGGTTTTAGTTGGAGATTATAAATAAATTAAATTTAAATAAAAAAGAAAATAAATTTTTTTATTTTATGGTTTTCATATTTTTTTGTGTGGGGATAGCATTAGGTACATATATAGTTAAATATATGAGAGCAAGTGATGCATCAGATCTTACAAGTTATTTTTCAACATTTGCACAAAGTATAGTAAAAGAGCCAGTAAATAATAAAGCACTATTATTAAATGCATTAAAGAAAAACTTAATACTTTTAACAGTATTAATTACAATATCTTTTACTGTATTTGGTACGCCAATAATTTTATTATTAGATCTTATAAAGGGCTTTACATTAGGTTATACATTTAGTTTTTTAATTTCAACATTTGAAGGAAAAGGTCTATGGTTAGCATTAGTTGCAACAATACCACAAAATATTATATATATTCCATGTTTTATAGCATTAAGTATAGTTGGAATTGAATTTTCTTCAACAAAACTAAAAGATAAGTTCTTTAATAAAGGTAAAGTAAATACAATAGTAGAGAGGGAACTAATTTTTAAGATTGGGGTATTTGTATGTATATTTATTATAGGCACATTTATTGAAGCTTATCTTTGTCCAAATATTATTAAATTTGTAGTAACAAATGTTTATAAAGTTAGTTAAAGAATAGATGATTATAAAAGGAAATTTTAAAGTTGTTGTCGAATAATAATAATTAAGGTGGGATTGGGGAAAATCATGAAAGAAATAGTAAATGAATATAGAGAGTCATTACTTCAAAGTCATAAAAGTGATAATACTGTTTATGCATACGTAACTGATGTAAATTTGTATATTAAATATTTAAATAGCAAAGATATATATTTAGATGAAACTGATAACGTAACAGTTAAAAATTATATCGAACATTTATTAGAAGATGGAAAATCAGAAAGATCAATAAGTAGAATCGTCATTAGTTTAAGAAGCTTTTATAATTATTTAAAAGATCAAAAGATTATTAGAGATATACCTAAGATTTACTATAAGAGTACAGATCAATCAAAGAAACTACCAGAAATATTAACAGTTGAAGAAGTTGATAAGATTATAAAGATAGTTGATAAAGATTGTAATAAGGGGATTAGAGATAATGCCTTATTAGAACTTATGTATGCAACAGGAATGAAGGTTTCTGAAATAATCAAATTATCAGTAGAGGATGTAAACCTTGATTTACTTTATGTTAGGTGTCATGATAATAAAAATTATGAAAGACTTATTCCTATTGGAAGAAGTGCAGAAGCAGCACTTAAAGAATATTTATCTATAAGAGATATGATAGCTTCAGCTGGAGTACACAATTTATTTGTTAATTTAAATGGAAATCAATTAACAAGACAAGGTGTATGGAGAATTGTAAAGGAATATTCTCATAAAGCTGGAATAAATAAGGATGTTAATTTAAATACATTTAGACATTCTTTTGCAGTACATTTACTTCAAAATGGAGCAAATGTAAGAGCAGTACAAAAGCTTTTAGGAAACCAAGTATTAACTTATATGGACACTTACTATGAAATAATAAATAATGATAAAATAAACTTAGTTTATAAAAATTCCCATCCAAGAGCTTGATGCTTTTTAAAATGGGCATTATATACGAAAGGAGAAAAAAATGAAGAGAGCAATTTTAGTTGTATTAGATAGTGTAGGAGTTGGAGAATTACAAGATGCGAAAAGTTATGGTGATGAAGGAAGTCATACTTTAGATCATGTATATAAAGCTTGTAATGGACTTGAAATAAAAGAATTAGAAAAGTTAGGGTTAGGAAATATAGAAGGTGTTAATGAGCCTAAAAAATGTAGCAAACCAGTAGGTGCTTATGGAAGGTGTAAAGAAGCATCAAAGGGGAAAGATACTGTTACAGGGCATTGGGAAATTGCAGGTGTTATTTTAGAAAAGCCACTAAACACTTATCCAGAAGGATTTTCTGAAGAAATAATTGAAGAATTTAAAAAGAGAGCAAATGTAAAAGGGATATTAGGAAATGTTGTTGCTTCAGGAACTCAAATAATAGAAGAATTAGGTGAGGAGCATGTAAAAACAGGATATCCTATTATATATACATCTGCAGATAGCGTATTTCAAATTGCAGCACACGAAGATGTTATTTCAGTAGAAAAATTATATGAAATGTGCCAAGTTGCAAGAGATATGCTTGTAGATAAATGGGCAGTAGGAAGAGTTATTGCAAGACCATTTATAGGAGAAGCTCCAAACTTTAAGAGAACATCAAACAGAAGAGACTATGCATTAGATCCATTTAATAAAACTATGCTTGAATATTTAAAAGAAAATAATTTAGAAGTTGCAGCCGTTGGAAAGATAGAAGATATTTACAATAGAAAGGGTATTACTTCTGCAGTTCATACAAAAAATAATATGGATGGTGTAGATAAAACTTTAGAGTATATGGATACAGTAAAAGAAGGTCTTATCTTTACAAATCTAGTTGATTTTGACATGTTATATGGACATAGAAATGATCCTAAGGGATACGGAAAAGCTTTAGAAGATTTTGATAACAGATTACAAGAAATTTATTCAAAGATGACTGATGAAGATATTTTTATAATAACAGCAGATCACGGCTGCGATCCAACAACTAGCAGTACAGATCACTCAAGAGAGCATATACCTATACTTGTTTATGGAAAGAATGTAAAACCAGGAGTTAATATTGGAACAAGAGAGAGATTTTCTGATATAGGAAAAACAATATTAGATTTCTTTAATGTGAAAAATGAGTTAGTTGGAGATAGTTTTTTTAATAAAATAATGGAATAGCTAGGAGTGTGTAACTTATGAGAATGTATGACCTTATAATGAAAAAAAGAAAAGGTGAAGAATTAACAACAGAAGAAATAAACTTTTTTGTAGAAGGATTTACAGATGGGAGTATTCCAGATTATCAAGCATCAGCAATGCTTATGGCAATATTTTTTAATAAGATGAATAAGAGAGAAACAGCAGATTTAACAAATGCGATGGTTAAGTCAGGTGATGAAATTGATTTAAGTAGTATTAAGGGGATAAAAGTAGATAAACATTCTACAGGAGGAGTTGGAGATAAAACATCAATTTGTTTAACTCCGTTGGTTGCATCACTTGGAATACCAGTTGCTAAAATGTCAGGAAGAGGTTTAGGTCATACTGGAGGTACTATAGATAAACTTGAAACTTTCAAGGGATTTTCAGTTGAATTAACAGAAGAACAATTTATAGAAAATGTAAATAATATAAATATAGCTATTATGGGGCAAAGTGGAAACTTAGTTCCAGCAGATAAAAAATTATATGCATTAAGAGATGTAACAGCTACAGTAGATAATATGTCTTTAATTGCTTCAAGTATAATGAGTAAAAAAATTGCTTCTGGAGCAGATGCTATAGTTTTAGATGTTAAAGTTGGAGATGGTGCATTTATGAAAACACCAGAAACGGCTAAAGAACTTGCAAGAGAAATGGTTGATATAGGAAATCATCTTGGAAGAAAAACTATTGGGGTAATTTCTGATATGGATCAACCATTAGGTTTTGCAATAGGAAATAGCTTAGAGATTATGGAAGCTATTGAATTATTAAAAGGAAATGGACCAAAAGATCTTTTGGAATTAACATTAACTTTAGGGTCAAATATGCTTATTTGTGCTAAAAAAGCAGAAACTGAAGAGCAGGCAAGAAAGATGCTAGAAGAAAATATAGCTAATGGAAAAGGATTAGAAAAGCTTAAGGAATTTATAAAAGCACAAGGTGGAGATATTTCAGCAATAGATGATTTTAGTAAATTTCCTAAAGCTAAATATATAGAAGAAGTTGTAGCACCAAGAGATGGATATATTACTAAGATTAAGGCAGAAGCTTTTGGTCTTATAGCAATGGAACTTGGAGCAGGACGTGCAACTAAAGAAAGTGAAATAGATTTAGCTGTTGGTCTTGTTTTAAATAAAAAGAGAAGTGATAAAGTTAATAAGGGTGATGTTCTAGCATACATACATTCAAATAATAAAAATAATATTGAAAAGGCTAGAAAAAGCATCCTAGAAAATATAACTATTGAAGATAATTATGAATTAAATATTCCGTTAATATATGATATAGTTAAATAATTTAACACTTATAAATAGAATAATTCTAAAAATCAACACTAGGTTTTTTACTGTTGAATAACACTAAAACCTTAGGGTTGATTTTTTTATGAATTATTTACACATAACTACTAATTACTAACTATTTATCATATTTTTATTTTGTTTTGGTAATAATAAGCTTAAAAGGAGGAGAACAAATGAAGAAAAAAATATTTAATAAAATCTCTATTATTCTTTTATGTTTATTATGTTTAAATACAGTAATACCAATGGCTGCAGAAAGAGTAGAGCTTAAAAATTCTACTCCACATGATATTTATACAGCTTGTTTAGAAGAAGGAATGAATGTTGATGCAAAATCAGCAATTCTTATTGAGCCTGTAACTGGTACAGTATTGTATGAAAAAAATCCAGACGAAAAGTTTGCGCCTGCTTCAGTAACTAAGATAATGACAATGTTATTAGCAATGGAAGCAATAGATAGTGGGAAAATTTCATTAGATGATAAAATTACATGTAGTGAAAATGCGAAAAGTATGGGTGGAAGTACAATGCTTTTAGATACTGGTGAAGTTAGAACTGTTGAGGATATATTAAAAGGGATAGCCATAGCTTCTGGTAATGATGCAGCTGTAGCAATGGCTGAATTTTTAAGTGGATCAACAGATGAGTTTGTAAAAGTAATGAATGAACGTGCAAAAGAACTTGGAATGACTAATACAACATTTAAAAATTGTAATGGTTTACCGGTAGAAGGACATTTAACAACTGCAAGAGATATTTCTATAATGTCATTGGAGTTATTAAAGCATCCAACTATTTTAAAGTATAGCGGAACATATATGGAAACTATATCTGAAGGAAGAAAATCTCCTATAGAATTAGTAAATCATAATAAGTTAGTACGATTTTTTGATGGATGTGATGGATTAAAAACAGGATTTACTCAAGAAGCTAAATATTGTATAAGTGCAACTGCTGTAAGAAATGGGGTAAGAATGCTTGCTGTAATTATGGGAGCTCCAACATATAAAATAAGAAATAGAGATGCAAGTATGCTTATGAATTATGGATTTTCTAAATATGAAGGTAAAAAATTATTTAATAAAGATGATGATGTTGAAACTATTTATTTAGGAAAAAATACTGAAAGATACTTTATTGCAAAGGCAAAAGATGATTTATTTATAGTAGTATTAAAGGGTAGTGATGGAGAACCTATAAATAAGATTGTATTAGATGAAGAAAAAGATAGCTATAGTGAAGGTGAAACAATAGGTAAGTGTGAAGTGTATTTAAATGAACAAAAAATAGGAGAAGTAGAATTATATTGTGACAGGGATGTTGAAAAAGGCGGATTCTTTGATAATTTAAAATATAATATGAAAAACTTATTTAAAAAAGGAGTTTAATTTAAAGTTTAGTTTAAAAGGATTAACCATAAAAATGGATTAATCCTTTTTTTTATATTAAAATATAAATATAGGAAGGATGATTAATATGAAGAAAAAAATAATATATGCACTATTATTATTGTTGTTATTAACTGGATGTACTGATAACAATAAATCAGAATTAAATAATGATAATAATCAAGATGTTATAGAAGAAAATAATGATAAACCTATTGAATATACTCAATTTACTGCTTTAGGCAAGGTGTATGAAGAAAATAAAAATATAATGGACTTAAATGAGGGGGATAAGATATATGATAGGATGAATGATTATCCTCATGTTTATGGAGAATATAAAGAGATAGATTTTGCAAGTGATTTATTAACAGAGTACTTACATAAAAATCCTAAGGTATATAACTATATAGTAAGTGAATGGAATGAAGATAGTGATGAAGTTAAGTTAATAACTGGTGAAGATAAAGAAAGAATTGAAGAAAATGTTAACTTTTTAGGAGAACAATTTGGATTATCTAATGAAGATCCTGTTTATTTTCAATTAGATAAGGTTATACTACAAAATAAAAATGAAAATGATAATATAGTTGAATTAGAGTTAAGAGGATATTTATCAGCAACAGACGGTAATTATAGACCATTAGGAACATTTACAATTATTGTATATACTAAGGGTGATAAATTATATGGTTCAATTATATAAAATTAATATATATTTAATTAATGAATTTTTATAAAAATTAAAGTTCTATGATAATTAAATATTTTATAAACTTAAATTAAGGAAATAATATATTTTTGAGGAAAGTATATTTTTGAAAAAGTAATATAATGGTAAAATATAAGTGAGAATATTTTGGGAGGTATTAATATGTCAATTTTAAAACGATTTAGCGATATAATGTCATCAAATATTAATGCATTATTAGATAAGGCAGAAGATCCAGTTAAAATGATAGATCAATTAATGAGAAATTTAAATGATGATTTAAACAAGGTAAAAGCTGAAACTGCATCAGTAATGGCTGAAGAAACAAGGGCAAAAAGAGAATATGATGAATGTGAAAGTGAAGTAAATAAAATGCTTTCTTATGCAAAAAAAGCTGTAGATGCAGGAAATGATGATGATGCAAGAGTATTTTTAACTAAAAAAGCATCATTAACAGAAAAATTAAATGTACTTAATACTAAATATGAAGCAACTCATAATAATTCTGTTAAAATGAAAGAAATGTATAATAAGCTAACAAATGAAATTGAAGAACTTAATGAAAGAAAAGGTACAATTAAAGCAAAAGTTGCAACAGCAAAGATGCAAGAAAGAATTAATAAAATGGGTTCATCTATAAGTAATTCAAAATCAAGTTTAGATTCATTTAGCAGAATGGAGGAAAAAGCTAATAAAATGTTAGATGAAGCTAATGCAATGTCTGAATTAAATAGTATGCCAAGTGATGAAATTGATGATTTAATGAATAAATATAATACAACTAATAACAGTCAAATTGAAGATGAATTAGCAACTTTAAAAGGAAATAATATTATTAGTGATAAATCTGAAATAGATAATGAATTAGCAAAACTTAAAGAAGAAAAGTAACGGGAGTATATTTAAAATAAACCGTATAGGAGGCAATAGTATGGGGTTGTTTGGTAATCAACTGTTAGATGTAATAGAATGGAATGAAACAAGAAGTGATGTTTTATTTTGGAAGTGGAAAAATAGTGAGATTAAAAAGAATAGTAGATTAATAATAAGACCAGGTCAAGATGCTATATTTATGCATAATGGTAAGGTTGAAGGTATATTTACTGAAGAGGGAAATTATGAAATAGAAACTCAAATAATACCTTTTTTATCAACATTAAAAGGATTTAAATTTGGATTTAAATCTGGACTTAAAGCAGAGGTACTATTTATAAATACAAAGGAATTTCAAGTTAAATGGGGTACTAAAAATCCTGTAAATATACCAGCACCAGGAATGCCAGGAGGAATGCCTATAAGAGCATTTGGATCATTTAATGTTAAGATACATGATACCATGACTGTAATAGATAAGATTGCTGGAATTAAAACTCAATTTACTGTTGATGATATAAAGATGAGAGCATTAGCAGTAGTTGATCAACTTTTAATGAAATGGATTGTTAGAGAAGGAAAGGATATGTTTAATTTACAATCAAATTCATTTGATATTGCAAATGGAATTAAGAGTGACTTAGATATGGAAATGCTAAAAATAGGTCTTACTGTAACCTCATTAAATATTGAAAACTTTAGTTATCCAGAATCAGTTCAAAAGATGATTGATAAAAATGCTGCATATGGAATGGTTGGTAATATAGGTCATTATCAAAGTGTTTCTATGACTGAGGCTATGGAGAAAAATCCTAATAGTTCTATGACTAATATGGCACAAGCAGGAATGGGAATGCAGATGGGAATGCATATGATGAATGAAATGAAAAAGAATATGGAAAATGATTCTTTAGTAAATTCATCAAATGGAGATAATGATTCTTCAGATAGTAAAAATGTTATTTGTAAAAATTGTGGAGAACAATTAAGTGAAAATACTAAGTTTTGTCCAAATTGTGGAACTAAAAATACATCACAGGAATTAGAAGTTAAAAAAAATAAGTTTTGTAGTGAATGTGGGTCAAAAGTAGCAATAGGAGCTAAGTTTTGTCCAGAATGTGGAGCTAAAATTAATTAATTGTGAATTAAAATATTAAAAGTAGGAAATACCTAAGCTTAAGACAAACATTTAAGGAGTACATTATGATTATTAATAAAGAATTTTATAACAGAAGTGCAGTAGATGTTGCTAAAGACTTATTGGGAAAAGTATTAGTAAGAGAAGTTGATGGTAAAATATTAAAAGGTAAAATAGTTGAAACAGAAGCTTATATAGGTGAAAGTGATAAGGCTTGTCATGCTTATAATGGAAGAAGGACTAAAAGAACTGAACCATTATATGGGGAGGGTGGTATATCTTATATTTATTTTATATATGGTTTATATCATTGTCTTAATGTTGTTACAAGAGAGGAAAATGTTGCTGAAGCAGTTTTAATAAGAGCATTAGAACCATTAAATGAATTTGATTATATTTCTCAAATTAGATATAAAAAGGATTTTAATGAACTTACAAAAACTCAAATTAAAAATTTAGCTAATGGGCCATCTAAATTATGTTTAGCATATTTAATAGATAAAAATTTAAATGAAGATAAATTATATGAAAAAGGTGAGCTTTATATAGAAGAACATGAAAGTGAAGATTTTGAAATAGTTGAAACAAAAAGAATTGGAATAGACTATTCAGAAGAAGCAAAAGATTTTTTATGGAGATTTTATATAAAAAACAATAATTTTATATCAAAAAAATAACTAATTTAATTAATTTTAAAATAAAGTTTTAGTTTAGTGAAGATAAAAAGAAGGGGTAAAAATGAAGGTAGCATTAATTGCACATGATAAGAAAAAAGAAGAAATGGTTAACTTTGCAAAAATGAATGAGAAAAGATTATCTCATTTAGAGTTATATGCAACTGGCACAACGGGATTAAAAATAATGGAAAATACTAATTTAGAGATTCATAGATTAAAAAGTGGACCTTTAGGAGGAGATCAACAAATTGGAGCTTTAGTATCTGAACAACAAATTGATTTAGTAATATTTTTAAGAGATCCATTAACATCACAACCACATGAACCAGATATAAATGCATTATTAAGACTTTGTGATGTTTATGAAATTCCTCTTGCAACAAATGTTTCAACTGCTCAATTAGTATTAGATGCATTGCATAAATAAAAACAGTATATTTTAATATTTAGTAAAAAAAGAATTTCATTTGTTAATTAATAACAAGTGAAATTCTTTTTTTGTGTATAATGTTCATTAAATAATGATACATTTACAATATTAGTATAGTTAAATAAGTAATAATATATTCATGAAATTATAAAAGTGTGCAAAAAAATTAAATATATAAATAATAAATTTAAAATATGAAACTTAAGATGAATAAATAAATAAGCATAAAAACTATGAAATTTTCATAGAATTTTTTAAGAACAATATTAGGAGATAATTAAGAAAAAGTTTAATATGAGTGTAAAAGTAGAATTATTTTCAGGATTTTTAGGTGCTGGAAAAACACAGTTAATAAAAAAGCTTATAGAAGAGGGATATTATAAGGAAAATATAGCTATTATTGAAAATGAATTTGGTGAAGTAAGCATTGATGGAGCTGTTTTAAAAAGAACTAATACTTTAGTTAGAGAAATTAATGCTGGATGTATATGTTGTCAGGTAATAGGTGATTTTAAGGAATCAATTTTAGATGTAGTTGAAAATTGTAATGTTGATAGATTATTAGTTGAGCCTACTGGTGTTGCTAAATTAAGTGATATAAAAAAGGCATTTGAAGATAAAGATTTAAAAAATGTAGCTGAGGTAGAAAAGTCAATAACTGTAGTTGATGCAGAAAAATTTAATTTATATTTATCTAATTTTAAGAGCTTTTTTGATAATCAAATAAAAAATGCTGATATTATAGTTTTAAGCAGAACTCAAAATATATCAACAGAAGAAGTAAATAAAATCAATGATGAAATAATAAAAATGAATAAAGATGCAATAATTATAAGTAAGGATTGGAAAACTACCAAGGCAGAAGAATTAATACCAAAAAAATTTATTATAAGGCAAAAAGAAATTAAAAAAGATAAACCTATATTTAGAAGAGAAGGATTAAAAAAGACTTCAGTTAAGAAAAATGAAGAAAAATTTGAAAGCTTTGCGCTTAAGATAGATAGAAAAGTATCTAAAGATGAACTTTTAAGTAAATTTAATTTTATAAAAAATAGCCTTGAATTTGGACAAATAGTAAGGGCAAAAGGTATTGTTGAAACTAATAATGGTAAGGAGCAATTTGATTATACTTTATCAGAAATAAGTATGGAAAAGATAATTTATAGGGGAGAATCAGTTATTTCTTTTATTGGTACAAATTTAAATAAAGATAAGATAAAAAAATTCTTTTTATGATTTTGTAGCAAGAAGGTGAAATTATGAAGGTTGGTATTGAGGTAGTTACAGGATTTTTAGGGGCTGGTAAGTCAGCCTTTATTAATTCATTGATAAAAACAACAAAGGCAGTTGGAGAAAAAATAATAGTTTTAACTTGTGAAATTGGAAATGTAAAAATAAAAGAGTTTAAGGAAAAGGATTTATTTGTTAAACATATAAACTTTATGGAAGATAATGCTGAGCTTGATAAAAATATATATGAAATAATAAATGAGTACAAGCCACATAGAATAATAATTGAATATAATGGAACAGAAACATTGGAGTATTTATATAAATGTATATTTGATAATAAAATAGGAAAACTTATAAAGCTTGATACAATGTATTTTGTATGTAATGGTGAAAGTATAAATTTTTATATTAAAAATATGGGTGAAATATTACTTCCTTTTATACAAAACAGTGATGTTATTGCAGTAAATAATTGCAGTAATTTAAATGAAAGAGATTTAGAAGAAGGTATTAATATTTTAGAAGCATTAAATCATAAGGCACAAATAATTATAGTTAATGATAATAATAATTTTGAGGAAGCTTTAAATAAAAGTAATTTGATTGAAAGTGATTTTTTAAGAAACATTAGAGTAAAATTGATGGATTATATGAGAAAGTAAGTTAGCAGGTGGTAAGGTGAGTATAAGTAAATTTGAGTCTTGGATATGGAATTATCTTGGGATAATTGTAGAAGCATTACCTTTTTTACTAATAGGTGCAATAATATCAGCAGTTATTCAAATTTATGTTTCTGATGAATTCATAAAAAAAATAATACCTAAAAACAGCATCATAGGATATTTTATAGCTGCGATATCAGGAATATTTTTTCCAGTATGTGAATGTGCAATTATCCCTATTACAAGAAGTTTAATAAAAAAGGGATTGCCTATAGGAGTGGGAGTTACTTTCATGTTAGCAGTACCAATAGTTAATCCAGTTGTAATTATGTCTACATATTATGCATTTCCTAATAACATAAATGTTGTTATTTATAGAACTATCGGGGGTGTAATAGGTGCATTAATAATTGGTTTGTTAACTGGAGTAATATATGATAAAAAGAAGAAAGAAGATATAATAAAAGATGATACAGTAGGACTTTATTGTGATTGTTGTACTTATAGTAATAATTATTATATTTCATTAAAGGGAAAAATTAAAAATTTAATATTAAATGCATCTAATGAATTTTTAAATATTAGCATTTATTTTATTTTAGGAGCATTTATATCAAGTATATTTGTTACATTTATGCAAGATAATTTAATAAACAATATTACATCAGGAAAAAGCACAGGAATAATAATTATGATGATTTTAGGATTTTTACTTTCATTATGCTCAGAAGCAGATGCTTTTGTTGCACGAGGATTTTTAGATAATTTTGGAGTTGAAGGAGTTATAGCTTTTTTAATTTTAGGTCCAATGATGGATTTAAAAAATTTAATATTATCTTTTGGATTCTTTAAGAAGAAATTTGTAATTCAACTTTTGGGAATTATTATCTTAATAGTATTTCTAATATGTTTAATTGTAGTTTAATATTTTAAAGTAAAATAATTTTATAATATAAATAATGATTATTGTCTTTGTTTTATATGGGGGAATTATGAGAAAATTTAATGTTGATGAATTAATATGGTTTATAATTTTAACATTACTTTCAGTCTCTATTATTTTTTTAATAAAGAGTGGAAATATTACTAATTTTGTAGGTGCAGATATGATAAAATATTTTTATGTAAGTATTGTTATTTTAGTGTTATTTGCATTTATTCAGTTTGGAAGAATATTTACAATTAAAAGAAGAATGGAAATAACAAATAAGTTCATACCTTTAACATTTACATTATGTATTGGAGTAATTTTATTTTTTCTAATTCCTTTATTAAAAAATGATGATATAAATAATAACTTAGGACTTACTAAAACAGAAGACACAATAGTAATCACAAATGATAACTATGAAATATTAAATAGTATAAATGAAAACAAGAAAGAGTTTGAAGGTAAAAGGCTTATATTTTTAGGATATATAGATAAAAGTGAGGAATATCCTGACTATATTGTTGTTTCAAGATTAGCGGTAAGTTGTTGTCAAGCAGATAAAGAAAAAATATCAATAAGAGTTAAAGGCGTAGATGAGAACTTAAAAAATGGACAATGGATAAGTATAAGTGGAAGTATTTGTTTTGATTCAGGTTTTTACATTTTAGCTCATGAATATAAGCTTCAAAATGAACCTAAAGATATATATTATCATAATAACCTTTAGGGTTGTTCTTTTATTAGAAACTTGATATTATATAGGTTATGAACATTAGGGTTGTGTTAAAAATGTTTAATAAAAATAAAAAGGTGGGATGAATTAATGGAATTGCCAAAGATTAAAGTGGCAGATTTTGAAGGGCCTTTTGATTTATTACTGCACCTTATTAAAAAAAATAAGATGGATATATATAATGTAGAGATATATAAAGTTACAAATCAATATTTAGAATATCTTAATACTAGAAAGGTGATGGATCTAGAAATTACTTCTGAATTTATAGTAGTTGCAGCTACTTTAATAGAAATAAAATCTAAAAATTTACTTCCAAAAGTAAAAGTTGAGGAAGAAGAAAATGAAGAAGATATTGAAATAAAATTAATGGAACGATTGATTGAATACAAAAGATTTAAGGCAGTTTCAGAATTTTTTAATGATAAGTATGTAAGTTCAGGAGAAGTCTTTAGTAAAAAGCCAGAAGTTATTGAAGAAATAAAACCTGAAAAAGTGGATAATGATGATATATTTAAAAATATTACACTTTTAGATTTATATAATATTTATAATAAAATATTAGAAAACTATAGAGAAAAACAAAATAAGGTTAATGTAGTACAAAAGAAGATATATGTAGATAAGTATAAGGTTGAAGATAAAATGGAGGAGCTTTTAAAAAAAATTAATTCTGTTGAAGTAATTGAATTTAATAATTTAATGAAGGAAAGCTCATGTAAGCTTGAAACAGTAGTAATATTTTTAGCTTTATTAGAATTAATAAAAATAAGAACTATCCAAGTTTTCCAAAATGAAAACTTTTCAAATATACTTATTAAGAGGAGGAGAGATATTGAGTAACATTGATGTTAAGCAATATGAGTTTAATGAATTATCGAGAAAGTCAGATATAAAATCAGCTATAGAATCAATGCTATTTGTAAGTGGAGAACCTTTGCCATTAAGAGAAATAAGTAATAATTTAGAGCTTAAAGAAAAAAATGTGGTGGAAATACTTCAAGAAATGACTACTGAATATGAAGATAAAAGTAGAGGAATAAGGTTGATTAGCTTAGATGAAGCTTATCAATTAGTAACTAAAAGTGAAAACTCAGAATTTGTTCAAAAGTTATTAAAAAAGAATAAGAAGCACTCATTATCACAAGCTTCTATAGAAAGTTTAGCTATAATAGCATATAAACAACCAATAACTCGTATAGACATAGATGAAATAAGAGGAGTTAAATCTGAATCAGCTATTACAAGATTAGTTGAAAGAGGTTTAATAAAGGATGTTGGAAGATTAGAAGTTCCAGGTAGACCAATACTTTATGGAACAACAGATGAATTTTTAAGACAATTTGGACTTAAAACAATAAAAGAATTACCATCTTTAGATTTATATGGTGATGAAGGTGTCCAAAGCTCAATGGATTTATTAAATAAAGCAATTGAAGATATAGATTTAGAAGAAAATAAAATTTTAAAACAAGCTTCAAAAAATGAAGAAGAAGCTGCTATAGATGAAGAAAAATAAATCAATTTATAAGTTTATTTTAATAAAGAGAAAAGCTGTATCAAATTTAATTAATATTTGGTACAGCTTTTAATTTTATAAATCTAAATCATCATTCTTTTCTGTAGAATCTTTTTTATTAAACAGACCTTTAATTAAGTCTATAAATTGAGGAACGGAATCAACAATTCTATCAACAGTAGTATCATAATCAATAGGTTGTAATCTTACAGAACTATCTTTTACAATTAGAAATGCTATTGGTTTTACACTAACACCAGCACCAGAACCACCACCAAATGGATAGTTCTCATCACCATTTCTTATAGCTACATGTTCTCCAAATTCACTTCCTCCAGAAGCAAAACCAAAAGTAACCTTAGAAATAGGAACAATAGAAGTTCCATCACTAGTTTCGACTACATCTCCAACCACAGTGTTAACATCTATCATATCTCGTAAATTCTCCATAGTACTTCTCATCAAATTTTCTAATTCATGTTTATCAGCCATAATAATCCCAATATAAAGGGATTCACCTCCTATTTTTATTAAATGATTTTAAAATAATAAAACATATATAAATAATTTTAGCTAAATTAAAGGTAATTATACTGTTTAAAGTAAGTTCAAAAAGTATTTTATCCTTAAAAACAGGCTTAAAATCATTTTTATATTTTTTCACCTTAAAGATAATAGAAAATATATTTAATAGCAGTGGGTTAAGATTATAAAGCAATCCAAAGGCAATAGCAGTATTAGCAGCATCACCAAGTGAATAAATAGTTGTGCTATTAAAGTTTAAAGTAGGCTTAAACTTATTATGAATAAGGTTGTTATAAAGTTTTTTTAATGATATTTCTTTAGATTTAACTTTTTTATTGGAAGAGTCATTATCATCATTATTTTCTATTGTTTTTTTAGTTTTCTTTTCTTCTAGTTTGTTTAATTTTTTTTTATTAATTAAGTTTCTTATTATTCCATCTTCATTAGATAATAAATTTAAACTATAAAATTTTATATAAAACTTATCTTTAGAAATATATAAGTGAAAACTAAGAGGAATTGGAATAAAGAAAATTAATACTATAACAACAATAATTATAAGAATATGCATAATTACCCTCTCCTAATCTTTTTTAGTATTGCCATAAATTTTAAATATAAATCATAAAAATTTAATAAATAGGTTTAAAATTTTTAGATAATGAAAATACTAGACATGTAAGGAGAAAATAGGAGTGATACAAATGAAAAATTTTAAAATCCTAGGAGTAACTTTAAGTTTGTTTTTTATTTTAACAGATTTATTTGGTTATTGTGTTTATGCACAAAGTTTTGAAGAAGATGAGGATAATGATTTAGCTATAATTGAAGAAGATGATGATTATAATACAGATGATGTTAATATAGAAAATTTATTAAATAGTATTAGAGTTAATGCAAGATGTGCCATAGCAATGGATAGTAAGACAAAGCAAGTTTTATTTGAACAAAATGCAGATGAAATAGTACCAATGGCAAGTACAACAAAAATCCTTACAGCCTTGATTGCCATAACTCAAGGAAATTTAGATAAAGAAGTAACAATAAGCAAAAATGCATCATCTATAAGAGGCTCAAAAGTTAAATATGCTGCAGGAGAAAAAATAAAATTAAGAGAATTATTATATGGACTATTATACAAGTCTGGCAATGATGCAGCTATTGCAATTGCAGAAGATATAGGGGGAAGTATAGAAGGATTTGCTAATATTATGAATGACTATGCAAGAAGCTTAGGATTAATTAATTCTCATTTTGAAAGTCCTCATGGATTAGATAGTCCAAAGCATTATACATGTGCCTATGATTTAGCTTTATTAACTACAAAGGCAATGGAAAATAAAACATTTTGTGAAATATGTGGAACAAAAACTATATTAAAAGATAATTCTGGATTTACAAGGGATTATAATAATATAAATAAAATTTTGTATAAAATTCCAGAAGCAAATGGCGTAAAGACAGGATATACAGGTCAAGCAGGAAAATGCTTAGTTTCATCTATTAAACATGCAGGAAGAAATATTGTAATAGTTGTTTTAAATTGTAGTGATAGATGGAATGTTACAGAACAAATTTATAAATATGTTATAGATAATTATTGCTTTAAAGCAGATAATATGAAAGATGTTTTAAAGTCATCAGAATTTATAAATTTGGGAACTATAATTCAAGATACAGATTTTGAATATGGTTTTAAAGGTGAAGGTTCTGTGGAAGTTGAAGTATTTAATACTTTATTAGATAAAAAAAATGGAGATATAATAGGGAAAATTGCATTAAATAATAGTGGAGATGAACTATTAAAAAAGGCATTAATTTGTGATAAAGATATTTCACAAAGAGAATTTGAAAAATTATTTCAATTAGAAGGCACTAATAATTAGTGCTTTTTTCTTTTAATGTATATAAATATGGTATAAAATAACTATATAGATATTGAAAAATATATGTTAAGTATTTAAAAATGGAGGAAAGTGTTTTGAGTAAAACTATAGTAAAAGATTTAAAAGTATTAGCAAAAACAAATTTTTTGAGTTTATATAATGCAGATTATATAAATAAAGGTGGAAAAGAAAAGACTTGGACAATTGCTACAAGAAAAAGCAAGGAAGCATTAGAGGAACAGTTTTTTCAAGGAAAAGAAGATAAAATGGATGCTGTTGTTATCTTAGCTTATCATAAAGAGGAAAAGAAGTTAGTTGCAATTAAACAATTTAGAGTTCCTTTAAATAATTATGTTTATGAACTTCCAGCAGGGCTAATAGATAATAATGATGATATAATTTCAACAGTTGAAAGAGAGTTAAAAGAAGAAACAGGATTAAAACTAGAAGAGGTAATAGAAAATAAGATAGGAAATAAGCTTTATTTATCTCCAGGAATGACAGATGAATCTGTAGCTTTAGTTTATTGTACATGTTCTGGAAAAATATCTACAGAAAATTTAGAAGAAGATGAAGATATAGAAACTATATTATTATCTAAAGAAGATGCAATAAAAATATTAAATAGTAATGAAAGATGTGATATAAAGTTCTTTATGGCATTACAAAACTTTATTATTAATGGTGAAGAAATATTTAAATGATTTAAAAAAATATCAAAAATAATAATTAAATTAACTATAGTGTAAAAAAATAAAAATGATAAAAATTTTTTTGAAAAAAGTTTTATTATTTGTTTACTAAATTATATTTGCATGTTATATTAATAGAAACTTAAAAAATTATTCTAATATTATTTATATTAGAATAATCTTAGATATAACAGAAGAAAAATATTCGGAAAAACATTGGGAGGAAAGAAAATGAAAAAAAACGAATATGGATTATTTACTGCCATAACAATGATAGTTGGAATTGTTATAGGATCAGGAATATTCTTTAAAAGTGATAATATTCTTATTGCTACCGGTGGAAGTATAGCTTTAGGGGTATTAGTATTTTTTATAGCAGCTATAGCTATAATATTTGGAAGTTTAACTATATCACAATTAGCATCACGAAGTTCAAAGGAAGGTGGATTAATTTCATATGCAGAAGAATATTATAATAAATCTACTTCATGTGCTTTTGGATGGTTTCAAACATTTTTATATTTTCCAACATTAATATCAGTAGTTTCTTGGGTTGCTGGAATTTATATATGTATCTTATTTGGAATTGAAGGAACATTAGAAATTCAAATGTTAATTGGTTTATTAATAATGATATTTTTATTTGTAATGAATACTTTATCAGCAAAGTTAGGAGGCTTATTCCAAAATGCTTCAACAATAATGAAACTTGTACCATTAGTATTAATATCAATTGCTGGATTAATATTTGGTGATACAAGTAATATTTCATTAAGTGATATTACTGCAATGAAGTCTACAGGTTGGATTGCGGCAATAGCACCAATTGCATTTTCATTTGATGGATGGATTGTTTCAACTTCAATATCACATGAAATAAAAGATTCAAAAAGAAATTTACCAAAAGCACTTATAATAGCTCCAATATTCATATTAATAGTATATGTTTTATATTTTATTGGAATAAGTATATATATCGGGCCAGAAACAATTATGAGCTTAGGAGATGCACACGTTGATTTAGCTGCAAACAATTTATTAGGTCCTTGGGGGGCAAAAATTGTATTAATATTTGTTATAATTTCAATTATGGGTACTATTAATGGGCTAATATTAGGGATGATTAGATTGCCACATTCTTTAGCATTAAGAAATATGTTCCCTAAATCAAAAAAAATAATCAAAATAAATGAAAAATTATTAATGCCAGTTAACTCTGCAATAGTTGCATTTATTATAAGTTTTGTTTGGTTTATTGTTCATTATTTAACAACTAAGTTTGAATTATTACCAAATTCAGATATATCTGAAATTTCTATAGCAATGGGTTATACATTATATATCCTTTTATATGTTAAAGTAATTCAACTAGGAAATAAAGGTGAAATTACTGGGGTGTGGAACTCTAAAATAAACCCTGTATTAGCAATAATAGGATCATTAATAATATTATTTGGAAGCATGGGTAACCAATTATTTTGGTTATATGCAGCTGTTTGTTTATCAATAATATTAGCAGCAATTTTATTCTGGAAAAAAACTGAAAAAACAATAGAAGGTTGTTTAGAATAGTTAAAGTACACAATTATATGTTTTAATTCATATAATTGTGTGCTTTTTTATTATATTAAAAAGTAGAAAATTTTATATAATGGGCGGTTTATAGTAACAAAACAAATTTATTGAAATAATCTATATAGTGTATAGTATTAATTAAGGAGTCAAGATGTTTAAGGAGACAATTGATTGTATAGATGCAGGTTCTGAATTTTGTCCTTGTCATTTAGCTGAAAGTGGTGAATGTATACTTTGTTCACAATTACAAGGAAGTCATTTTTGTGATTGTCTAAATTGGAAAGGAGTTTGTATTTATCAAGAACTTTATAATAATGGTAATAAAGCTAAGGAGCAAAGAAAAACTTATACTTGCAAGGTATGTGAAAAAGTGTTGTGTCAAGATGATGTTCTTTTAATTAAATTTGAAGCACCACATAAATTAGTAATAGATTTAGCAAGACCAGGAAGCTTTATTTTTATAAGAAGTAATGAAGATGTTTATTTTGATGTTCCTATTTCTATTTTAGAATCTGATATTGAAACAAATATTATTTCCATAATGATAGAAATAAGGGGCGTTAAAACAAAGCAATTATTAAATATTGAAAAAGGAGGACTAATAACTATTAGAGGTCCTTATTGGAATGGAGTATTTGGATTAAAAAACATAGGAAAACAAAAAGATAATGATACTTTAGTAATTGCAAGAGGCATTGGAATGGCTCCTATGATTCCAGTAGTACAAAGGCTTGTGCAAAATGGAAATAAAGTTACTGTAATATTAGACAAATCACCTTTTAAGGACATTTATATAATGGAATGGTTAAATAAATTAAATATAGTTCCTCAAGAAATGAATTTAATTGAAAAGGGAAAGTTATCTCCTGAGGCTAAGGTAGCTATTAAATCTATAGTTAAATATAATAATATATCTTTAGTTCATATCGCAGGGGCAGATATATTAACTTACAATATTATAGAATATTTAGATTCTTTAGAAAGGCAAGATATTGATTTATCTTGTTGTAATAATTTTAAAATGTGTTGTGGAGAAGGTGTTTGTGGAGCATGCACAGCAAGATTTTCAGGTCATAGAGTAAAAAGATTTTGTAAAGTACAGGCTAGTCCAAGAGCTATATTTGAGGGGAGGAGATTAATATGAAGGTAATAATAATAGGTGGAGGATGGGCTGGATGTGCTGCAGCTTTAACAGCAAAGAAAGCTGGGGCAGAAGTCCATATTTATGAAAAAACAGATCTTTTACTTGGGCTTGGAAATGTTGGCGGAATAATGAGAAATAATGGACGTTATACAGCGGCAGAAGAATTAATTGCTTTAGGTGGTGGAGATTTAATTAAGTTAACTGATAAATGTGCAAGACATAAAGATATAGATTTTCCAGGTCATAAACATGCAACTTTATATGATGTAAATAAAATCGAAGGAGTGGTAAGGGATTATTTAAGGGAAAAGGGAATAAACCTCCATATGGAAAAAAGAGTGATGGATGTTGATTTTGAAAATAATAAGATAAATGGTCTTTTATTAAGTGATTATACCTATGTTAAAGGAGATGTATTTATAGAAACTACTGGTACTACAGGTCCAATGGGAAATTGTTTAAGGTATGGAAATGGATGCTCTATGTGTATTTTAAGATGTCCTGCTTTTGGACCAAGAATAAGTATTAGTGCAAGATGTGGAGTTTCTGATATTCAAGGAGAAAGAAATGATGATGTACTTGGTGCTTTTTCTGGATCTTGTAAACTTGCTAAGGAAAGTTTGTCTGATGATATAAGGAATAAGTTAGATAAGGATGGAGTTGTTGTATTAAGGGTTCCAGCTGAGGATATTAATTATGGTAAGCTTAATACTAAGGTATGTCAACAATATGCATTAAAGGAATTTGCGGAAAATGTAGTGTTGTTAGATACTGGACATGCTGTGTGGTTGGATTTGCAATAATTGGAATAAATCTGGAAGTAGAGAATCTACTTTTTTTTTACGTCTCCACTTCCAATGAAATATACTGTTACATCTTGAGTATTACCATCCCATAGAATCTTATCTACTAAAACACCTATTAGGAGTCTTTGTTCATTAGAATCTAGTTCTCTTATATCAGCACACTTTTCTAGCAAGCTTTCTATAAAGTCTAGGTCTAATTTCTTGTAGTTTGAATCTTCGATTTCTTTTGAGATTTTATCTAATTCTTGTTGTAACTCTTGCATTTCATTTTTAGTGGCTCGTATTCTTTGTATTATTATATCGTCTATATCATCAGCAACTGCTAACTTATCTACTAGATTGTTTAGAATTTTTTGTTTGGCATCCATATCTTTTTGAATTGCACTTTGCTTTAGTTTTACATCTTTATTTTTCTTTACTGCGTCATTTTTCTTTTTTAAGCTTTGGATATAGCTTTTCTTATTTTTGCCTAGTTTTTCTAGCTCTAGGAGTAATAAATTCTCTATCTCTTCTACCTTTAAATTTTTATTTTTGCATAGTTCACTTTTTGATTTCTTTTTTAATGAACAGGAGTAGTAAAATTGTCTTTTTCCTGTATCTTTTTTTATATTTCCATGAACTACCTGCATGTAGTTATTACAGTGAGCACAATAAATTTTTCCAACAAGTTTTGCATTGTGGGTTCTTGCCTTTTTAGGGAAGGAACCTCTATTGCCCTTAAATTGCTCTTGGACTGCAATCCATTTATCTGTATCAATTATGCCAGGGCAATCACTTATTGCAGCTATCCAATTTTCTTTATCATTTGATATTTTAGTTGTTTTTCCATTTCTAGTTACTTGCTTTGTCTTATTGTAGCTAAGATAGCTATGTTTGCCATCAGGTTCACCATATACATTCCATCCGTCATCCTCAAGCCACCTCTTAAGTTCAGGGGAGCTTATTGCATAAACAGGATTGCTTAAGATTACCTTTAATGATGTTTTTTCAAGAAGGATATTTCTATTTGATTTAATGTTGTGAGAAGCAAAGTAAACTTCTGTCTTATGTAATGATCCTTCTCTTAGATAGGTATCATAAATTAAGTTAACTAATTGTAGTTCTTCATCATTTTTTACAAGCTTAACTAATTTTCTTTCATTACCTTCTTCATCAATATAAGAGGAGCTTTCACTATTAAAGCCAAGTGGAGTTCTACCTCCAGACCATTTTCCTGACTTAGCTAGTTCAACCATATTATCCCTTACACGCTCAGCAATGGTTTCACGCTCCAGTTGGGCAAATACAGAAGCTATGTATATCATAGCTCTTCCCATTGGAGTAGTTGTATCAAATTGTTCCTTAATGCTTATAAAGTCAACTCCATAACTTTGAAGCTCTTCTAAGGTAGTGGAGAAGTCTGATACATTTCTACTAATTCTATCAAGCCTATAGCAGATTAAAATATCAAATTTTTCTTTTTTTATATCACTAAGAAGCTTTTGGAACCTTGGCCTGTTTATATTTCCACCAGAAAATCCTTCATCTTCATAAATGATATATTCAAGGTCATTATTTATATAATGAGTCTCTATATAGTCCTTACACATTTGGATTTGGTTACCTATTGAATCACCTTTTCCTGTATATTTACTTTTTCTTGAGTAAATAGCAATTTTCATATAATCACCTCGGTTTAGTATATGCAATATTATCATAAATTAAATATATTTTAGCTTTATTTTAATAAGTTCTATGGGTAAATTTTCTATAGTAGCCATTTCTTCAATTGTATTATGTTTATATTCATGGTTCTCTTAGTAGATTTTATAAATAGTAAAAAGTTAACTCAAAAAGAAATGGATAAAAAGTTAGGATACCCTGAGCTATTATTCTAAGGTTGAACTTGGACTAAGAAATCCAAGGTATAATTTTATGGAGAAATTCAAAGCTAACTTTGGTCATGAATGTATTTATGAGATTTTTTTAGAAGAAATAACACATAACGTGTGATTATGTATTTCAGTGTAACAAGAAGAAGTGTACAAGCATAGTATAGATTATTAATTTATAGGAGGCGAGATAGTGACAATTACATGTATTTATCCAGAGGATATGAGTATTTTAGAAAACAAGTTAATAGATACATTAACAGATATTGCAATACAAAAGTTTACTTCTGAGGAAATAGATTTAATTGTTGATTATCTTGAGGAAAATGATTGTAAGTACTTCGATTAACTTATGAAAAATAGGCTAATTAGCCTTAAGCAATAAGAATTAACTTTAATGAAGAGTTACATTGAAAATATAAAGTTTGAAATAGAGGTTTTAAGCAATATGCTGATTTGGATTAGCGTTGATTTCAGTGCTCTACATGGTTGAATTAAGAGATATTAATACTTTGAAATTAGTTTTAGAACTAGAGTGAAGGGAATATGTAAAAGGCACATACCTTACAGAAGAAGAATTTGGTAAAATACAAGTTTCTAAAACTGGGAACAAGAATTTTAGATATATTAAATATGAGAATTAAAAACTTTAGGAAGAGGAATGGACTTGATGAATTAAAATATATAGCAGTTTTAGAATATAGAGAAGATACAGTAGTATATATAATTATAAATCTATTATATCTGTGAATATAGGTATGAATTCATTTTATATTTTTAGCTAAAGTTTATAAAAATAAAGGGGTTTATGGAGTTGATGGGAGAAAATGTTAATATAATATTATATTAGTACAAAAATTATATTAAATTACGAGTGGAATAGAAGCTTTTATTTAATTTAATAATTTAGAATAATGAAAAGAGAACCGTAGCATAACTAAATGAAGCTTTTATAAAACTTGGAAAGTTAATTATACAAATTTTATAATATTAAGAATTTATTAAAATAATAAATGTAAATTATGTTTAAATTGAGAAGTATTTAAGGAAAACTAATTCTTTGAAATTGAGTAATGTGGTATTTAAATAAATACAAAGGATAGTGTATTTCATATATAATTAAATTATTTGGTAAGAGAAAATTAAATTTATAAAGAGGTATTTTGATATATGAATAAAAAAGAAAAGAAAACAGTTATATCACAAGAAAATGTAATGAAAATTTTAGATTCTTGTTATGAAAAATGTTTAAATGGTATACCTAAAATTAGTCCTAGTGTAGAAGAAATGGCTAACGATTATTTAAAAAAATATAAAACTAAAGAAGAAGCTTGTAAAGCAATGATACGAAATCAAATTACAAAATGTGCAACATCTGGGTTTATTACTGGATTTGGTGGATTTATTACTCTGCCTGTAACTCTTCCTGCAAATATTACTAGCGTAATTTATGTGCAAATGCGTATGATAGCTTGTACTTCATATATGGCGGGCTTTGACCTTAATAGTGACCAAACTCAAACACTTGTTTATGCTTGTCTTGCTGGTGTTGCAGTCAATAACGTGATGAAGCAGGCTAGTATTAAATTTGGTGTTAAATTTGCAAATGGATTGATAAAGAAAATACCTGGTAAAGTACTAACTAAAATAAATCAAAAAGTTGGTTTTCGTTTGGTAACAAAATTTGGAACGAAAGGAGTTGTAAATTTAGGGAAACTTATTCCAGGAGTAGGGGCAGTTATTGGTGGTGGACTAGATTTAGTTGAAACTAAAATAATTGCAAAACGCTCTTATAAATGGTTTTTTGAACATGATTTTTCTGTTAATAAAAAGGATAATGAAGATGATATTGAAGTTTACGAAAGTGATTATGAATAAGTTCCTATAGAATAAAATATACTGAATTTAATTAGCAAAATATAAAATTCTTTGAGTTATAAAAAGGGGTTGTCGCACTAAAAATTTTATATACAATATATTGTTTTAAAAAATAAAAATCAACACAATATATTGTAGTGTTTATTCTTAATGCGACATCCCCTTTAAACTATTTAAGATCCCATTTTGTAACTTCTCTTTGTACAACTTGAGCACTGTATTTACTAATTAATGCACCTTTACTTGTTCCAAAGATATTGCTTGTGATAATAGTGCCCATTAGTGCTATTACATCTGAATTTATAAGTCCAGGTTTTACATCAGAAATTGTAATTGAACTCTTTTCACCACTCTCACATATAAAGACCATTTGTAATGAGTATTCCATGGCTTCTCATCCCTTCTATAAGATTTTCATTAATAAAGATAAGCATTGTCTACTAGTACAGAGATTTCATTAACTAAGGTGTCTCTAGTTTCATTAGCTAACACTAATTTAATTGCATCTGCAACGGTTGCTAAAGCTTCTGGTGTAGCATCTCCGTTAATACCTGAAAAATTCTTTTTCTTGTATTATGGATTACCATCTTTATCAATACCGCTTTGTACTTCAATACTTAAAGTAGTTGTTTTTAATTCTTTTGAAATTGCCATTTGTTTCACCTCCTTGTAGCTTGGTATTTAATATATATGGTTTAAAAAGAAGAAATCAAAAGTTAATAATAAAATATAAAAAATCTGATAAACTTTTGGCCTATCAGATTTTTTATATTATGCGGCTTTGTCTTTTTCATCTTTTACAACAGCACCTAATTTTACTGAAACAATGGTATTTAATGTATTTATACTATTTGATAGTGAAATAAGTTGCTTTTCTAGTCTAATCAATAGATAGGCAGTAATAGCTATTGGGAAGCTAGTACTGACTATTAATGATATAAGAGCTAAATTTTTCATGATATCACCTCCAAATAATATATATGGTTTTGAAGCAGGGAGTATAGGTTGTTTGTTTATAAAAAAATAGATCAGTAAGTTTTCGTTTAAGCTAGAATAATCTTGGTGTATAATAGTAGGAGAAAAATAATAAATATTTATTTGAGGTGTTGGCTATGGATACATTTATTCCTAGATATAGATATAAATTTAAAGATGAATTACCACATGGAGATAAAAGATATATTTTAACTTATGTTAAGCAGATGATTAGTGAGTTTGTTTATAATATGGGAAATTTGGAAAATAATCCATTTACTTTTCCAGAGGTACAAACATTACTTGATGGCATTACTGTTGGTGGCCATAAGTTAAGTGATCAAAATCAAATACTAAATATAAAGTTATCATGGGATTATGTTGTTAATTTGAGTAGAACAAATTCTTTAGAGTTAAACAAAGAAGTTATTTGTGATATTCATGGTAAAGTTGCTAAAGATGAGGCATTAATAGTAGGTGACTTTAGAAAGGGTAACATTGGAATTGCAGGTACTGTTGAATATAAGTGTATTAATTATGAGGATTTAGAGGAAGTATTTAAAGCTGATATAGATAAAATAAATTCTATAGATAATTTACTTGAAAAAGCTATTATACTTAATCTATGGCTATCTTACTGTCAGTTCTTTTATGATGGAAATGAGAGAACAGCTAGACTTTCATCAAACCTTATCCTGTTATCAAATGATATAGGAGTACTTTCTATACCAGCTAGATATAAGGTTGAGTATAATAAATTAATGCTAGATTTTTATGAAACTTTAGAAGCTGATGAAGTAATAAAGTTTATATTAGAAAAATGTATAACGTTTTTTGATGGATTTAACTATAAAAAATATAATGAATTAATCTAAGGTGTTAAAATAAATCCTCTCATATACAGTTAAACTGCAAAAGAGAGGATTTACTTTTAAAAAGGAAACTTTAATCCTTAATTCATTTATCTCTAATCCAGAAACTATTCTCATACTTTTACCTATATTAAATATTGCAAATTAAACTTTTCTATACATGGATAAACGAATTAATTATTAAGATTTGAATTTATGGCCTGTGGCAGCTAAGGAAATCTTGATTACATCAAGCTATTTTAATATAAAAGGGCTCTGCCCTTAAACCTGGCTCATAATCTATTGATGTTAATTCTAAAAAATAAAACCATTACATCATAATTCTAAAAGCAACCGTTCCTTTCACTCACTATGCTTTTAAATTCTGATGCATTAGTTTTATTATCTACTCAATTAAGCTTTTCTTTTTCGTATCACCTATTGGCTCCATAAAGATTACCTTACATGAAATAAGATTTTTTGTAGGTATTCCTCTTAAGAAGTAAAAATCATATTTCATTCCAGGTAATTCTTATTCCGCTTAAAAGGAAAGCTTTAAAAATAATTCATTTATTATTATCTTGTAATCTTAATCTTTATTTTATTTCATAAAAATCTATTTAACTATTTATTATCACTGAAGGTATAAAAGAATTTTTTTAAAGCTCTAAATTATAGTCATACGGACAGTAGCAGTCCACTTTTTCAAAGTTGACAGAGTAGAAGTTTGGCTTACGCCAAACCACTAAAACAAAAGTGCTAACACACCTTTTATATTTATAATAATATTTTGTTTTGCTTTATTTTTAATTATTATTTTTATTGATTATGTTAGTAACTATTACTATTTAAAAGTGTTATTCCTAATATTACTCATACTATTGAAGCTACTAATATACTGTAAATTGATACTTTTGGGCCCTTATCCACCACCCGAAATAGTACAGGATATTACCTTTACTATCTAAGGAAATATAAGTCTCTTAAAATGAAGCGAGCATTATACTACCTAAGATAGTAATAGGATTAATCTAGTCCTATTTAGGGTACCCGGTGGGGGCTATTATTTAATCTGAAACCTTCCATAATGGAAGCTCTAAATAAATATAATGTGGCGTGCCCCAAACCCTAGCACCTAATCTATTTGTGTTAATTTTAACCATTTATAATCACGAAACTGTGCCCATTTGGACAGGTAGGACAGGTATTCTTCCATTACATATTTTAATGACAGGTAGCCTTACTAGTCCTAAAAATATATAATTCCAAAATACTAGTCCTACTAGTCCACCTTAGACAGGTAAAAAAATCTTACTACTTAAATGACTTTTGGGTACAGGTTGCCTAACTAGTACGCCAAAAGTCATTTATTCTGCAATCTTTTTTTACTAGCCTAAGGAGGGGCTTTTACTTTTATTTAGCAGTCCACTTACAGCTACGCTCACATGGACAGAGTAGAAATAATTTTTTCAAAATTCTAAATTTAATTTTACATATGTAACACTTAAATATTAGTCTTTTTTTAAAAGCGTTGAAATATGAGTAACCACTGGAAAACACAGAGTTTTAAAAGAAGAAGTATAAATTATTAATAGTTGATAAAATTGTTTTAATATTACTATAATTTATATATAAATTATAGTAATATTAGTTATATAATGCGAAATAGTAATATATAGATAATATAGTCTAAAGTTTGGATGGTGATATTATGAATAACATATTTTTAAAAGAACCTTGGTTAAAATGGGCAATTGAGATACAAAGTATTGCACAATGTGGATTAACATATACAAAAGATATATATGATAAAGAACGATATGAGCAATTAAGAAATATTGCAGCTGAAATGTTAAGCTATAAAACAGATATTCCTATTGGTAAAATAAAAACTTTATTCTGTAATGAAAGTGGTTATCAGACCCCTAAATTAGATACTAGAGCAGTAATTTTTAAAGATGAGAAAATATTACTTGTTCGTGAGAACAACGGATTATGGTCACTACCTGGTGGTTGGGTAGATGTTTTAGAATCAATAGAATCAAATACTATAAAAGAAGTAAAAGAAGAATCTGGGCTTGATGTTACTGCAAAAAGAGTTATTGCTATTCAAGATAGAAATAAACATAATAAACCGTTATATCCTTATGGAGTGTGTAAGGTTTTTGTTGAATGTGAAGTTACTGGTGGAGAATTTATTGAAAATATAGAGACTATAGAGATGAATTATTTTTTAGTTGAAAACCTTCCAAATCTTTCTGAAGAAAAGGTTACATCTAAACAAATCGAAATGTGTTTTGAAGCTAAAAATAATCCAAATTGGCAAGTAATGTTTGACTAATATATAGATGTATTTAAGGGGAGAGATATATGATAAAAGCAGTTATATTTGATTTAGATGGTTTATTAATTGATAGTGAGATAGTTTCATATAAAATCTATAAAGAAATATTAAACCAATTTGGACATAGCTTTTCTATTGAAGAATACGCTCAAAATTTTAGCGGAAAAACAGAAGTTAAGAATGTTACAAATTTAATAGATACATATAATTTACCGTGGACTGTTGAGGTAGGATTAGACAACGTATTAAAAGTTGAAGATAAGTTTATTAATGAAGGTATTGATTTAAAGACTGGAGTAAAAAAATTATTAACGTATTTAAAAGATAAAAATTTAAAAATTGCTATTGCTTCATCAAGTACAAGAGATAGAGCATTAACGATATTGAGACAGCATAACATTGTTGAATACTTTGATGAATTTGTATTTGGTAATGAGATTGAAAAAGGAAAACCAAACCCAGATATTTTCTTAAAAGCTTGTGATAAAATTTCAGTAAATCCAGAAGAGTGCTTAGTTTTAGAAGATAGTGAATCAGGAATTCAAGCAGCATATTCAGCTAATATTCCAGTAATATGTATACCAGACATGAAAGTTCCAAATCAATATTATTTGAATATGACAAAAGCAGTATTATCTTCATTAGAAAAAGTTATTTATTATTTATAGAGTAGATTTAATGAACAATTTTAATAAATAACGAACTAAAAGTATAAATAAATTTATAAGTCCTTTTTAAATATATTATTTAAAGCTTTGGTATAATAATGAATATTCCTATAATATCAAGAATATGGATTGTTTTACAGAAATAAATTTTCATAAAACTTTATATTTAATTTTTGAAGAAAATTTCCGCTCTGTCCCATGAGTAGTGGGACTGTAACGTGAAAAGTAATTGCAAAGGGGGACTAGCTTTCTAGCAATTGACAAAAAGGTACTAGTAAGGCTACGAGGGCACTGAAAAAGTGCCTTTCGGAATAAAAGACCTAAAAAATTTTTTTAAGACAATTTTTTAGGTCTTTTA
>UQFE01000001.1 GCA_900540255.1 uncultured Clostridium sp. | reverse complement strand
TCTTTGTATACATTCATTTTTTATGAGGAGAACGTCTATATGCAACAACAGGTATTATATCTCTATCTATTATTCCTTTAAAAATAGGATTAGTTGAATATCCTGCATCTAAACCAAGATACTTAGGGTTTACATTAAATGTTTCTTTAATTCTATCTATTCTCTTTAATATTGGTTCGCTATCGCTGACGTTACCAGGGATAACATGAACATCCATAATTATATTATTTTTACTATCTACAGTTCTATGGTCTAAATAAAAAAAAGACTTCGGGTTTATTATCTCTCATCATATATCCACTATCAGGAAGTTGTACTTTTCTTAATTTCTTTTGTTTCTTTTTTGAACTTTATTGGTTTTAAAGGCTTTTTATTATGATTCTCTCTATCTTCATTAACATCAATATCTAACTGTTCTATATATTCCTTAGGAGTTACGTCTACTTCAACTTTTTCAAACTTTCTTTTATTAGCATTTGCTTTTATATGAGTTGAATCAGAATAAAGAATTTTACCTCCAACTAAATCTTTTTCCATAGCTTGAAAAACTATATTATCAAATATTTTCTGGGGAATATCAGTACCTTTAAATCTTCTAATTCTATTCTGACTTATTGTAGATGAATCTGGAATTTTCTCTGTAATTGAATATCCTAAAAACCATCTATATGCTAAATTTACTTCTATATCTTTAACTAACTGCCTTTCGGAGCGTATGCCATAAAGATATCCTATAAATAACATTTTAAATAATACTACTGGATCAACAGCTGGTCGACCATTTGTATGACAATACAAATCCCTAGTTAAATCCCTAATGAATGAAAAATCTATATATTTATCAATTTTCCTTAATAAATGGTCTTGTGGGACTAATTCTTCTAACATTACTACTTCTATTTCACTTTGTGCTTCTTTTCTTTCGTTTACCATTAATAAAACCTCTATGTAACAAATTTATATATTTTAAATTATATTACATATTTGGATAAAAATAAAGACTGCTGACACTTTGTCAACAGTCTGTTAAAAAATTCAGCTTAAGCTAAATTTTTTTTGCTTTTTTAAGCAATACCTAATAAACTTCCAATAGTATGAATTATAAAAGCTACAATCCAAGCTATACCACATTGTAATAAAACAATTTCAAGAGCAGCTTTTCTAGAGCCTAATTCTCTTTTTACACAAGCTATTGCAGCAACACAAGGCGTATATAATAGTGTGAAAATTAAAAATACAAATGCAGTAAAAGGAGTAAATAATGTTGATAGTGCAGAAGTTTTTCCACCTAATAAAACTGTTAAAGTACTTACTACACTTTCTTTTGCTGTAAATCCAGTAATTAAAGCTGTTGATATTCTCCAATCGCCAAATCCAAGAGGAGCAAATATTGGAGAAATGAATCCACCTATTCCGGAAAGCAAGCTTTTACTAGAATCATATACTACATTAAGTCTTAAATCAAATGTTTGTAAGAACCATATAATAATAGTTGCCACAAATATTATAGTAAATGCTCTTGTAATAAAATCTTTTGCTTTATTCCAAATTAATTGCCAAACACTTTTAGGACTAGGGAATCTATAGTTTGGAAGTTCCATTACAAATGGAATAGGTTCACCTTTAAAAGCACTATTTTTTAGTAATAGAGAAAATAGTATTCCTATAATAATTCCTATAAAATATAAAAGTACCATAACTAATGCACGATATTTAGGGAAAAATGCATAAGTAAATAATGCGTAAATTGGTAATTTTGCAGAACAGCTCATAAAAGGAATTAACAATATAGTCATTTTTCTATCACGCTCAGATGATAATGTTCTTGTTGCCATAATTGCAGGAACAGAACATCCAAATCCAATAAGTAATGGAACAAAACTTCTTCCTGAAAGTCCTAGTTTTCTTAATAGTTTGTCCATTATAAATGCAATTCTTGCCATATAACCACTATCTTCTAATATTGATAAAAAGAAAAATAGAACTACTATAATAGGTAAAAAGCTAAGTACACTTCCAACACCTCCAAATATACCATCAATAATTAATGACTTAACTGTTGGATTTAAACCATAAGCAGTTAAACCTTTATCACAAAGTTTAGTAAACCATTCAATAGCTAATGTTAATAAATCTGATAAAGATGAACCTATTATATTAAAGGTAAGCCAAAATATTAGTGCCATGATTGCAACAAAAGAAGGAAGGGCAGTATATTTACCTGTAAGTATATTATCCATTTTTACACTTCGCTTATGTGGCTTACTTTCAAGTGGCTTTATTACTGTATTATCACAGACCTTATTTATGAAGCTAAACCTCATATCAGCAAGGGCTGATTGTCTATCCTTACCAACTTCATTTTCCATTTCAATTATTATATGTTCTAACATTTGCTTTTCATTAGTATTTAATTTTAATGCATTTAAAATAAGATGATCACCTTCAACTAATTTAGTAGCAGCAAATCTTTCGGGAATATGAGCATTTCTAGCATGGTCATCAGTTAAATGCATTATGGCATGAATACATCTGTGTATTGCAGCTTGTTCAGGTGAAATACTTTCATCACAAAAATCTAATCTTCCAGGACATTCATTAAATCTTGCAACATGAATAGCATGTTCAATAAGTTCATCAATACCCATATTTTTTGATGCTGAAATTGGAATTACGGGAATCCCAAGGGTTTGTTCTAATAAATTTACTTTAATAGTTCCACCATTTTCTTGAACTTCATCCATCATATTAAGTGCAAGTACTATTGGAATATCCATTTCAATTAACTGCATAGTTAAATAAAGATTACGTTCAATATTAGTTGCATCTACAATGTTTATTATTCCTTTTGGTTTGTTATTAATTAAGAAATCTCTAGTTACAATTTCTTCATCTGTATAAGGAGAAAGTGAGTATATTCCAGGAAGGTCTGTAACAGTAGCTTCAGGGTGATTTTTAATTACTCCATCCTTTCTATCGACTGTTACACCAGGGAAATTTCCTACATGTTGATTACTACCAGTTAATTGGTTAAATAAAGTTGTTTTTCCGGAATTCTGGTTTCCTATTAACCCAAAGCTTAAAGGAGCTCCAGCTGATAACTCATTACCTTTTTTACGGACATGATAAATATCCATTTCTCCAACTTGAGGGTGTGGAATATCTTTGATTCTTTCTTTATGCTTTTTAGAGTCTTCTGTAGGATGAATATCTTTAATTTCTATTTTAGCTGCATCTTGAAGTCTTAATGTTAATTCATATCCTCTTAATCGTAATTCTATTGGGTCATTCATTGGTGCAGTTTTTATTAATGAAACTTCAGTTCCTGGGGTAAGTCCCATATCTAATAAGTGATTTCTTAATGCTCCTGCACCACCAACCGATACTATGGTAGCACTTTTTCCAACAATTAATTGATCTAAAGTCATTATTATCGCCTACCTTTAATTTATAATTTTAGGAAATGTTTAAGGGAAATATTTACTTTTATAAATATATTTTATCATATATATATAAAATAATTACAAGTAGAAATGATTTTTATTTAGTAATGAAATGTTTATAAAAAATATAGACTTTGTTTAAGTAAATGTTAACATTTCTAAATTATTATGAAAAAATACTATATTTAAAAGTTATTATGATTAAAAATAGGTTAATTATATTTTAAATTATGTATATTTAGTGTTTACTATAAAGTTAACATTCAAATAATGCATAAAAATAAAATGATATTACAATATTTAAAAATATTGAAACTATATATACAATAATGTAAAATATTTTGTAAAAATATAATTTTTTAATAATGTTTATGGAGGATAATATGCAAAGGTGCAATAAGTTAATAATAATAATTAGTATAATTATTTTCAGTGTTGTAATTGGCATTCAATATAAAACTATAAATGCATATGAAATAGAAAATAAGAATAGTAAAACAATAAGAGATGAGTTTAATTTAGTAGAAGAAAACAATAAAGTTATTGATATATTAACTTTTAATGATTTTCATGGAAAGGTTTTAGAATCGGAAAAAAATATAGGTGCATCTAAATTAACAAGTATAATAAAAGAATATAAAATTAAAGAGAAAGAAAATGGTAAATATGGTGTTATAACTGTAGCTGGTGGAAATTTATATGAAGGTACAGGAATATCAAAGAAATTAAATGAAGAAGTTGTAAATAAAATGATGGATGAAATAGGTGTAGTAGCATCAGTAATTGGAAATCATGAATATGATTTAGGTAGAAATAATCTTAGAAATTTATCAAATCAAGTAAACTTTAAGTTTGTTGCTTCAAATTTAATTGATGAAGAAACAGGTAGTGTTCCTGAATATGCAGTTCCATATGTTATAGAAGAAGTTGAGAACATAAATGTTGCATTTATTGGAATTGTAACAGAAGGGATTTTAAAAAATGAAAAATTAGGAAATATTAAAGGGTTAAAGGTTTTAGATGCTTTAGATTCATTAAATAAATACTCTGAGGAAGTTAGGGATAAAGGGGCAGATATAATAATTGCATTAACAAATTTACCTTCAGAAAAAGATGAAGATAATATTATAATAGGAGAAGCAGCGGAAATTGCAAAAAAGGCAAATGATATTGATGCAGTTATATCATCTAATAGTCATAAGTTTATTGATGGATTTATAGAAAATGAAATTTCAGGTAAAAATATTCCTATAGTTCAAGCAGGATATAATGGAAGAGGATTATCAGTTTTGAATTTTACTGTGGATGAAGATAACAATGTTATAAATGTAAAAGCAAATACAAGAGTTTTTTATAATGAAAGTCCAGAAAATGAATTTGAAGAAGATATAGCAATAAAGAAGATTGTTGAAGAGTATAAAGAAAAATTAAATTCAATGTTATATGAAAAAGTCACAGAATTAAATTTTGATTTAATTCATGATGGAGAAAATAGTATTTCAAAATTAGGAGTAACTATTGCTGAAACTTTAAGGGAAATTGGAAATACTCAGGTTTCTATAATTAATGGAGATAGAATAAAAGATTCTCTTTACAAAGGTGATGTAACAGTAGAGGATATATATAAAATATTACCTTTTGATGATAAGATTATTACTGTTAAGGTTACAGGTGCAAAGTTAAAAGAGTTAATAAAACACGGAATAAATACATATGAATTTGGATGGGGACAATTTTCTGGATTAACGGTTTATTATGATTCTTCAAGGGATAAAATTACTTCAATACAATTAAATGATGGCTCGGAGGTAAATGATGAGGAATATTATACATTAACCACTATAGATTTTTTGATAAATGGTGGAAATGAATATGATTTTGGAGAAGATATAGATTTTGAAGTAATTGGTGAAATGAGAGAATTGATAAAAGAAAGATGGAAAAATTATGGTATAAAGCTTATAAATTATAATCTTATTATTGATTTAAAAGAAGATGATAAAGAAAGTAGTGTAGAAATTAACCCAGATATTATTTCAGATGATGATGATGAAAATAATATAGAAAATGAGGATGAATACTTTGAATATTTAAATAGCAATAAGAACAATAATGATGAAGGGGAAAGTGAGGATGAAGAAATAGAAAGTGAAGGAATAAAAGAGTTCATACCAATAATGCTTACAATATCAATGGGGATTGGAGTTGGAAAAATTATATTTTCTAAATATTGATAAGAAAATATAATTTAAAAGATAAAAGTAAATTTATTAATAAAATATATTATTTATACATAAAAGGACAACCATTACAAATAGGTTGTCCTAAAATTATTTTAACATCATTACATTTTTGAATTTAGCTCCAGCTGCAATAAACAAAGGAATACCTATCACAGTTACAACCATAAATTCACCTAAAGCAACTTCACCCATAGATAAAAATAGTGGAAGTCCATATAATTTATTTAACATCCAGCCTATAATAATACCATTAAAAATTGTTGGCCATAGGGAAGCAATAAACAATTTAAGTTTATAATTGCTAATAAGTTTACCAGTAATATAAATGGCACATACACTTAAAAAAGTTGCTAATGTTCCAAATATAACATCCATTGGTCCATTTGGGCCTAATAAATTAGCTATTAAACAGCCAAGTGTAAGTCCTCCTATGTATAGTGGATCAAAAATAGCTAATAAAACTAAAATTTCTGAAATCCTAAATTGGATACTTCCATAGGAAAATGGTGATATTGCAATAGTTACTACTGCGTAGATTGCTGCAATTATTGCAGTTCTAGTTAATCTTTTTGTTATATTGTTTTTCATTTTGAAAAACCTCCTAATAAAAATTATTAGGAACCTAAGGTTTTAATAAATATTAAATTATTTATCAAAAATTTACCTAGTTTTGTTTAATGACAGGAGGTTCCCGAACTGTCCATATTTCAAAAATAAATTATACTTTATATTATATGAAGAATCAAGAAAAAGTATATTTTAAAAGTGGTAAATTTAAATATTAATATATATAAAATTAATATTTTAGAAAAATAAGTATTATAATTTATTAATTATATTTTGAATATAAGGAGGGAATTTATATGGAATATTCAAATAATCAAGACAAAAGTGAATTTGAAAGACATAAAAGTAAGATTCAAGAAAATATAGATATGGGAAAAAATATGGGGATAAACAAAATAAGCGCAATTTTAGCAATACAGGACGAATCAGAAGAAATTCAAACACAACTCATAAAGTGGTTATTAATTGATGGATATAGAATTTCTTTAAAAAAAGAGGATTGTACAATATTAACAATAGAGTGGTAATAAAATAGTAAAAAAGTAAAATATTCATGAATATCATTATGAAAGCTGTCAATAATTACAGAAAAGGGAGTGATATTTATGAGTAATGAAATATTTGATAAAGATAAAGAAAATGAATTAATAGGTAAACAAAAAAAGCACTTAAATAAAAAAATTTCTATATTATCTGGAATTATTGTTTTAGCAGTAGTAATATGTTTTTTTGGAACTTATTTTTTTACAGGAAAATTGCTAAATAAAGATAATTTAAATAATCAAAATGATGATAAAACAGTTTATAATAATTCAAATGTATTAGATGATGGGATTATAGTTGTTTTAATGAACCAAGGTGTAGTTGAAAAGGAGCAAAGTATTTCTGATTTTAAAAAGGAAAATTCAATTGTAAATGACATTAATGAACAATTTTTAGTTAATTTTTATGAAGCTAATGGATATAATTTAGAATCACTAGAAGATAGTAAGTTAGTATTTGTTAAAGATGGAACAACAAGTGTTTTATTACCTAATAAATATTATCTAGGAGAAAAGGATGGATATTTTGCAATATACAAAACAGATAATTCTGGTGTACCTAAAATAGAAAGTGAAGATGATGTATATTCTAATAGTAGATCAATTAGTTTTTTAAAAGGTGAAGATTTAGAAGCAATTAAAAATTTTAAATATTGTTATGATACTAAGGATGAAGCTATAGAAAAATTAACAGCATTTATATCTTAATATTAACACTAATAAATTATATTTTTAATAACAAGAATTGTTTGTTTAATATATTTTACATTGAAAGAGATTATAAATAGAATTTGGTTTCTGTTTATAATCTCTTTCATTATAGGAAAATACAAACTCGTATAACAATGTGGACATAGGGAAAAATATTAATGCAACTAAATAAGGAGGCGAAGAAGATGAGTAATATACCAAACTTCGATTATTTATTAGTAATGCCTAGTGGTAATGTAAGAGGATTTGAAGATATTGAAAGTGCTAAGGGATATGTAAATAATTATTATTATAAAAAAACAATAAGTACAGATGTAATTGGAGCATATAAAGATTTGATAGAAGATTTTGATGATATTTCAGATGTTTTAAGTTATAAAAGTGGAGTAGAAGAGGGAGAATGTAGATTATATAATACATATAATATAATTGAGAAAATTCAAAATGAAGGAATTTTTCAAGAAGAAAAAGAAGAGTTAATTTCTAAATTACTTTCAAATAAAATAGATATTAACATTTATGATTATGGTATAGATAATATATTTACCAATAGTGATTCAACAGATATAATGGAGCCTTATGGAGAATATACTAAAGGTTAAAAGTTAAAGAGTTATGCTAAAAATAAGGTTTTTAGCATAACTCTTTATTATTGAAAAAATTCTTTCAAAATGTTAAAGTATAAGTTAGGTTAATGAAGAAGATAGTTTTTAAATTATAATTAAACAAAATATTAATTATAATATTAACAGTTTTTAATCTATTGGATTAAATGTAGGGGGATAAAAATGTACGAATATATTAAAGGAAGATATATTGGGATAAATAAAGATTATATAATAGTGGAGAATAATGGGATAGGATATAAGATTTTTACTTCAGGAGCAACAATGGCAGAAATGCCAAAGGTTAATGAAGAAATTATGTTGTATTTAGAGCAAATAGTTAGAGAAGATTTTATAGGATTATATGGATTTAAAGATAGAGAAGAACTAGAAATGTTTAAATTATTAATTTCAATTAGTGGGGTTGGAGCAAAAGCAGCATTATCTTTACTTTCTATAAGCAGAATAAACAATTTAAAATATGCTATTATTATGGAAGATGATAAACATTTATGTAGAGCACCTGGAATTGGAAAGAAAACTGCAGGAAGAATAATTTTAGAATTAAAAGATAAAATCAAAACAGAAGAAGTGACACAAGGCGTTGATATTCAAGAAGGATTTGAAGATATTATTCCAAATAATGCAAATTCAGTTGAAGAAGCATTAGGGGCATTATTAGCATTAGGATATTCAGAAAAAGAAGCTGAAAACACATTAAAGAAAGTAAATAAACATGAATCAGTTGAAAATATAATTAAGGAATGTTTAAGAGTATTAATGGGATAGAGGTGATATATTTTGGAAAGAATCATCACTCCAAATGAGATTTTGGAAGATGGAAATAGTGAATTAAGCCTAAGGCCTCAAAGAATTAATGAATATATAGGGCAAGATAAAGTAAAAGAACGATTAAATATATTTATTACTGCTGCAAAAAAGAGAAATGAAGCTTTAGATCATGTATTGTTATATGGCCCACCAGGATTAGGTAAAACAACTTTAGCTAATATAATAGCAAAAGAAATGGGTGGAGATTTAAAAATTACTTCTGGACCAGCAATTGAAAGAGCAGGAGATTTGGCGGCTATATTAACAACACTAAAAGATAATGATGTTTTATTTATAGATGAAATACATAGATTAAATAGAAGTGTTGAAGAAATTTTATATCCTGCTATGGAGGATTATGCATTAGATATAGTTATAGGTAAAGGAGCAGCAGCAAAATCAATTAGATTAGATTTACCTCATTTTACTTTAATAGGAGCAACTACTAGGGTAGGAATGCTTACATCTCCATTAAGAGATAGATTTGGGGTTTTATGTGATATGGTATATTATACAGAAGAGCAATTAAAAGAAATTATTGTTCGTTCTGCTTTAGTTTTAAATTGTAATATAACAGAAGAAGGAGCTTATGAAATTGCAAGAAGGTCAAGAGGAACTCCAAGAATAGCAAATAGATTATTAAAAAGGGTTAGGGATTATGCTGAGGTATATTCTGATTCATTAATAAGCTTTAAAGAAGCAAAAGCTGCTTTAGAATTATTAGAAGTAGATGCCCAAGGGTTTGATAGAGTTGATAATAAGATTTTAGAAGCAATAATAGATAACTTTAATGGGGGACCTGTTGGTATAGAAACATTATCTTATTTTATTGGTGAAGAACTTGGAACAATTGAAGATGTTTATGAACCTTACTTATTGCAAAAGGGCTTTATTGTAAGAACTGCAAGAGGAAGAACGGCTACAGATAAAGCATATAGTCATTTAGGACGAACAAGAGTTAAAAAAGATACAAAAAGACAAACTAGTTTTTTTGAAAGTTAGGAGAATATATAATGAAAACAAGTGATTTTGATTTTTACTTACCAGAAGAGCTAATAGCTCAACATCCTTTAGAAAAGAGAGATTATTCTAAATTAATGGTTTTAGATAAGGAAACTGGAAAAATAGAACATAAACATTTTTATAATGTTATTGAATATTTAAATCCAGGAGATACTTTAGTTTTAAATAATACTAGAGTAATGCCAGCTAGACTTATAGGAGAGAAGGCTGAAAGTGGTGGTAAAATTGAATTTTTACTTCTTAAAAGAATTGAAGGAGACAAATGGGAATGCTTAGCTAAGCCTGGTAAGAGAGCAAAGATTGGAACTGAATTTGTATTTGGAAAAGGTAAATTAAAATGTAAAGTTGTTGATATTGTAGAAGAAGGAAATAGAATTATTGAATTTTCTTATGATGGAATATTTGAACAAGTATTAGATGAATTAGGAGAAATGCCATTACCACCATATATAACTGAAAGACTTGATGATAAAGAAAGATATCAAACAGTTTATTCTAAGGAACAAGGTTCAGCAGCAGCACCAACAGCAGGATTACATTTTACTAAAGAACTTTTAGAAGAAGTAAAGAAAAAAGGAGTTAATATAGCATATGTTACACTTCATGTAGGACTTGGAACATTTAGACCAGTTAAAGTTGATGATGTAAATGAACATGTTATGCATTCTGAATTTTATCATTTAGAAGAAGATGATGCTAAAATAATAAACGATACTAAAAAGCGTGGTAATAAGATTATTTCAGTTGGTACAACATCTACAAGAACATTAGAAACAATTGGAGATGAAAATGGTTTTGTTAAGGCACAAAGTGGTTGGACTAATATTTTCATTTATCCAGGATATGAGTTTAAGGTTGTGGATAAACTTATAACTAATTTCCATTTACCAGAATCAACATTAATAATGTTAGTTTCTGCATTATCAGGAAAAGAAAAAGTAATGAATGCTTATAATGAAGCTGTAAAAGAAAGATATAGATTCTTCTCTTTTGGAGATTCAATGATAATAAAATAAATACATAAGTAAAAAAGGACGTGAAGTTTTGAGTAAAAGATATACTCTATTAAAAAAAGATGGCAAAGCAAGAAGAGGAAGATTTGAAACACCCCATGGAACAATAGAAACACCAGTATTTATGAATGTTGGAACTTTAGCTGCAATTAAAGGTGGAGTTTCATCAATGGATTTAAAGGAAATTGGATGTCAAGTTGAACTTTCAAATACATATCACTTACATTTAAGACCTGGAGATAAGGTTGTTGGTAAAATGGGTGGATTACATAAGTTTATGAATTGGGATAGACCAATATTAACAGATTCAGGTGGATTCCAAGTATTTTCATTATCTTCAATGAGAAAAATTAAGGAAGAAGGAGTTTATTTTAATTCTCACATAGATGGTAAAAAAATATTCATGGGACCAGAAGAATCTATGCAAATTCAAAGCAATTTAGCATCAACAATAGCTATGGCTTTTGATGAATGTATACCAAATCCATCAACTAGAGAATACGTAATAAATTCAGTTGCAAGAACGAACAGATGGTTAGATAGATGTATAGCTGAAATGAATAGATTAAATTCATTACCTGATACAATAAATAAAGAACAAATGCTTTTTGGTATTAACCAAGGTGGATGTTATGAAGACATAAGAATAGAGCATGCTAAACATTTAGCAAAACTAGATATGGATGGATATGCAATTGGTGGTTTAGCTGTTGGAGAAACTCATGAAGAAATGTATAGAATCATTGATGCAGTAGTGCCGTATTTACCAGAAGATAAGCCAATATATTTAATGGGTGTTGGAACGCCAGAAAATATATTAGAAGCAGTTGATAGAGGTGTAGATTTCTTTGATTGTGTGCTTCCAGCTAGAAATGGAAGACATGGTCATGTATTTACATCAGAAGGTAAAATAAACTTAATGAATGCTAAGTTTGAATTAGATGAAAGACCAATAGATGAAGGATGTGAATGTCCTGCATGTAAAAATTATACAAGAAGTTATATAAGACATTTATTTAAGGCAAAGGAAATGTTAGCCTTAAGATTATGTGTATTACATAATTTATATTTCTATAATAAACTTATGGCTGATATAAGAACAGCAATAGATAATGGAACTTATAGCGAATTTAAGGAACAAAAATTAAGAGAATGGAATTGTAAAAAATAAATTAGTTTTATTAATAAATTATTAAGAATTATATTGGGTTTATTCATAGAATTGACATATAATTTTAAATAAAGTATAGTATTTATTACATAGTAAATATTACTATGTATCCTTAAAGATAAATGTGAAGGGAAGGGATTTTTAATGGCACAATTATTAGCGACAATATTACCTTTAGTAGCAATGTTTGCAATTATGTACTTCTTATTAATATTACCAGAAAAGAAAAGAACAAAGAAGTATAATACTATGTTATCAGAATTAAAAGTAAATGATCAAGTTTTAACAAGAGGCGGGATTGTTGGTAAAATAATCACAATTGAAGATGATCAAATGGTTATTCAATCAGGTCCAGATAGAGTAAGATTTAGAATAACTAAAAATGCTATAGCACAAAAATTAAATAAAGAAGCTGTATAATTAAAGAATAATGCCTCCTTTTAGGTCATAGAATGAACTAAAAGGAGGTGTTTTTTATGAACTTAGAGGATTACTTTAAGACAGTTCTTAAGGGGGTAGTAGGTGCAATAGCTGTAGTTATAATATTAACATCAATATTATCTTTAGTTATGTCTTTTGTAGATATTAATTCAAGCGTGTTAAGTATTATTACTGTTATTATAACAAGTGTTTCTTTAATATTTGGAACAATATTTGCAGTAAAGTTGTATAGACGTAAAGGATGGCTAATAGGACTTTCTGTAGGAACTTTATTTTACATATCCTTATATGCTATTGGAATTTTATTTGGGGCTGAAGCTACTTTAGGATTATATGATTTAGTTAAATTTTTACTTTGTGTAATTGTAGGAATTCTTTCTGGAATGTTAGGAATTAACTTAGGAAAGGAAGGATAATTGATAAAAGGGGGATGTCGCATTAAGAATAAATACTACAATATATTGTGTATAAAATTTTTAGCACGATAGCCCCTTATATAATGTAAATAAACCATAAATTATATCATAAAAATAAATAAAAAAAAGTACATAGCTATATTTTTGTAATAAATTACAAAAATATAAAAAATATAGAAAAAAATACAAAAATAGATTACAATATTATTGTAATGTTAATTAAACAGTAAGAAGTTAAAGAGAGTTTATAACTAATAAATGATAACGATTTCTAATGCTGTGATTTTAATAGTTACTTTTTAAGAAAAAATGGGAAGGAGAATTTTATGAGAAAAAAAGGAGTAATAAAGTACAAATGGCAAATAGCGCTTATGACATTAGTATTCTTTTGTTTAAGCTTGGTACCGTTTCCTAATGGTTTTGTTGATGTTTTGGCAGAAACTATATTAAAAAGCCCTATAATTAATAGTGATGGAACAGTTACATTTAATTATCAAGGTAATGGTACAGAAAGTGCTGTAAAAGTAAAAGGAGAATTTAGCAATTGGAATACAATTGATATGGAAAAAGGTGAAAATGATATTTGGACAATTAATGTTGAAGGAATATCAGGAATAAATCAATATGGAATAGTAACATGGTCATCAGATACAGTAGATCAAGAATTAGGAGATTGGCAAGGTGATCCGTTAAACTCATATAAAAAAGCTGACAATCCAGCTGTAGTGGTTAATCCACAGGTTAGCAATGGAAGTGTTACATTATATTATTTAGGTAATGGAACAGAAACTAGAGTAGCAGTTAAGGGTTCTTTTGATGAAGACTGGGGAGTTTTACATGAAATGACTAAAGAAAGTAGCTTTAATATTTGGTCTGTAACTATTGATGTGGAAAAAGGTAATTATGAATATGGAATAGTAACATGGTCACCAGAAACTGCGGATCAAGAATGGGGGGATTGGCAAGGTGATCCTTTAAATCCTAAACATTCAGAGGAAGGTAATTTTACTTCAAATGCATTACTTACAGTAGGAGAAGGTTCAGATACTGACTTACCTAATCAACAAGATAAAAAGGTAGTAAAAGTAAGATTTATAAAAGAAGGCGAAACTAAATATGATAATTGGGGATTTTGGACATGGTATCCTGGTCAAAATGGAAAATTTATTGAATTTGATTATGTAGATAAAGAAGGTGCTTATACTTTATTAGAATTACCAGCTAATGTAACAGAAGGACAATTAGGTATTATAGTTAAGGAAGGCCATGGTTGGGATAATAAAGCTACTGGCAATTTAGAATATGAAATTTCTGAATTAAATAATGATAATAATGAAATTGTTGTAACTTATGGTGATAAGGAAAATCCAAAGAGTGTTGAACAAAGAGCTTTTATAAAAGAATATGAAAATATAAATTTAAATATTCATTATAAAAGAAGTCAAAAAGACTATGATAATTGGAATTTATGGACATGGTTGGATGGAGCAGATGGAGAAAAAGTAGAATTTACTTCAGAAAATAGCTATGGTAAAGTAGCAACTAAAGTTTATAAAAATTTAGTTAATGATACTAAATTAGGATTTATTGTTAAAAGAACTGAGGGAGATAATGAATGGGCTGAAAAAGATGTAGAAAATAATAGATTTATTGATTTAAGACATGTATCTAGTGATGGAACGTTAGATATATATTTATCACAAGGTAAAGAAGCATTTAGCTATCATTCAGCTTTAGTATCAAAAGAAATAACAGATTTAGATGGACAAGTAAATGGTGATATGCTTTATCATAATACTTGGGATAGTCTTTATAAATATCCATTTGGTGCAGTTGCAAAAGGTACTGATGTAACAGTTAGAATGCATGCACAAAAAGGTGATTTACAATATGCTAGAGTATTAGTTAGAAATACAAATACTAATAGGTCAGATCTTTACAATATGGAAAAAGTGTCAACTATAACTTTACATGAAGAAGAAGTTGATATATGGGAAGGAACATTTACTCCAGATGAAATTGGGGTTTATGGATATAAATTTATTGCTGGTGATGGAGATGCAGTAAAATATTATTGTGAAGATGGTAATGAAGGAAAAACAGGAACAGTAGGAGATAAGAATGGATTGTTCTTCCAATTAACGGTTTATGATAAGGGCTATAAAACTCCTGATTGGATGAAGGAAGCTGTTGTATATCAAATATTCCCAGATAGATTTAACAATGGAGATACTTCTAATGATAGTGCAAAAACAAATGCAAGAGGTGAAGAACCAATTGAGGTTCAAAAGTCATGGAACTCACTTCCTGATAATCCTAGATTAGGTGAAAATAATATTGATGATATTGATGGTGCATATTCTGGAGATGGAATATGGTCAAATGATTTTTTTGGAGGAGATATAAAAGGTATTCAAGAAAAGTTAGATTATCTAAAAAGTCTAGGAGTAAATACCTTATATTTAAATCCTATTGCAATGGCTGCATCAAATCATAAATATGATGCTACAGATTATAAAACTTTAGATCCAATGTTTGGAACAGAAAAAGATTTTAAAGAATTTACTTCAGAATTAAAAAGTAGAGGTATGCATTTAATAGTAGATGGAGTTTTCAATCATGTAGGTGATGATTCAATTTATTTTGATAGATATGGAAAATATAATACTGTTGGTGCTTATGAATATTGGTCATATGTATATGATTTAATGAATAATGAAGGAATTGATCAAGAAGTTGCTATGACTAAAGCAGAGGAGTACTTTGTTGAATCAGGACAAACATTTAGTGAAGAAAAATGGCATTTATGGTTCAATATTAAGAATGGTAAGGTTGATGTTGGAACAACTAATGAAAGATATGATTATCAAGGGTGGTGGGGATATGATTCATTGCCAGAATTTAAATCATTAACTAAAGATGAAGCTATTGAATTAGGATTAGCAAAAGAAGATGATGAATTTGTTAATAAAGCTAGTGAATGGAATAATAAAGAGCTAGTTAATTATATATATAAGGATGAAGATTCAGTAGCTAAACAATGGATTAATTGGGGAGCAGATGGTTGGAGACTAGATGTTGCTAATGAAGTTGATACTATATTTTGGAATGATTTTAGAATAGAAATGAAAGCACATAATGAAAATACACTTATTCTAGGAGAAATCTGGGATGATGCTTCAAAATATTTTATTGGAGATCAATATGATTCAGTAATGAATTATAGAATAAGAGCTACACTAATTGATTATCTAAAGAATGGTAATGCAACAAGATTAAATGATACTTTAATGGCTGTTTATGAAGATTATCCTGAAGAAGCTTTTTATGCATTAATGAACTTAATGGGTTCACATGATGTTGCTAGAGCTATATATATATTAGGTGGAGGAAGCGATTCTTCTGAAAGAGCTGAATTAGGAAGTTATGATGAAAATTTAGGAAAACAAAGATTAAAACTTGCTGCTTTATTTGAGTTTGGATACGCTGGAGCTCCTACTATTTATTATGGTGATGAAGCTGGGGTTACAGGCTCTAAAGACCCGGATTGTAGAAGAAGCTATCCATGGGATAATGAAGATACTTCATTAATTAGTTTTTATGAATCTATTGGAACAATTAGAAAAGAAAATAAGGATTTATTTTCACATGGAGATTTAACAACTTTATATACTGGTGATGAAGGTGTATATGTTTATGGAAGAAGCTATAAAGATAATCATGCAGTAGTAGCAATTAATCCTACAAATACTGATGCAAAAGTAACTGTTGATTTAAAAGAGTTTACTGGAAATGGTACAAACTTTACTGATGGATTAGATTCTTCTTATAATGTGACAGTTAAAGATGGAAAAGTAGAAATTACTATTCCTGCAATGACTGGAAGAATGATGACAAGCACTAATGTTATAAAGTTACCAGAAGCAGTTAAAAATGTTATAGGTACAGAAGATAATGGTAAAGTAACCTTGAAGTGGGATTCTGTAAAGGAAGCAAAAGAATATAAAGTTTATTCTTCAAGTTTCAAAGGAAGCTTACAAACTGAAATTAAGACAGTTGAAAATACTGAACTTACAGTTGAGGGATTAACAAATGGTAATAGATTATACTTTGCAGTAAGTGTAATAGATAAAGATGGAAATGAATCACCTTTAACTTGGAGTGAAGAATTAACTCCTCATTCAGAAATTACATGGATTGGAAATCTTAGTGATGTAGAGGTAAAAAAAGTTGATATATCAACAGCTATAAATGTTAGTGCAGAAGTATATATTGAAAATATATCAAATGCAGAGGGCGTTTCAACTGGACTAGTTGGAAGGTTATTAGTTAAATATCCAGGAGATAAGGACTTTACTTTAGTAAAGGGAAGTTATGCAGGAGAAGTTGGAGATAATGACTTATTTACAGCTTCATTTATGGCAAACAAAGCAGGAAAATATGAATATAAATTTGAGTTTACTACAAAAGGAAGTTATGGATTTAATGATAAAGATTCAATAAAATCTACAGAAGTAAAGACTTTTGAGTTATCAGCAGTTGATGATGGAGTACCAGCAGAAGCAATTGAGCTTGAAACTCCAGAAGAACAATCAGGAGAAGTAAATTTAAATTGGAATGTTGTGGGAGAAAATAATATTGCTTTATATGAAATTGTAAGAGATGGAGTTGTAATTGAAAGAATTCAAGATGGTTCTATTGTTTCTTATAAAGATACAGATGTAAAAAATAAAACAAAATATAACTATGAGATAATTGCTTATACAAATGGAGGAAACGCTATTAAATCAAATAGTGTTTCAGTAACTCCAGATTTGGTAATGGTTGAAGTAACATTCAAGCTTAAAGCACCTTCATATACTCCATTAGATGCAACTATAACTATGCCAGGAGCAATGAATGGATGGGATGTAGGATCTTGGGAAATGAGTAGAAATGGAGCAGTAACTACTGACTGGACTTATACTATATCAGTTTTAGAAGGAGAAACTATTGAGTATAAATATGTTAAGGGTGGTAGTTGGGCTCAAGAAGCTTTAATGAACTATTCAAATCCTAAAGCTGCAAATCAAAGTAAGTATGGATGTACAACTGGTGAAGGTGGAAATGAAAAAGTTATTGTTGTAAATCAAGGCGACGGAAAAATGTTAGTTGAAAATGAAGTTGTAAGATGGAAGGACATGCCTGTAGTAGTTTTAGATCCTTCAACAGGAAGTTATACAAAAAATGAAACAATTACTGTTAGAGGTAATTCGATGTTAGATCCTAACTTAACAATAAATGGTGAATCTGTTGTTGTTGATGAAAATGGTAATTTTGCATATGCAGTAAAATTAAATGTTGGTAAAAATGATATAGCAATTCATATTGAACCAACAGAAGAAAATAAAAATAATCCTGATATATTTAATAATAATGAAGAAGCTATTGGATTTGCAACTAAAGATTTAAATTTAGAAATTACTAGATTAGAAGAAGGAGAGGAAATTCCAGGTCCAGTAATTAATGCAGAAGATAAGATTGTTAATTTAGGTGATGAATTTAATCCATTAGATGGTGTAACAGCAATTGATGCTTTAGGTAATGATATTACTGAAAAGATAGAAGTTGTAGAAAATACTGTAGATACTTCTAAAGAAGGAGAATACAAGGTAGTATATAAAGTTGTTGATGATAATGGAAAAGAAGCAACAAGAGAAATAAAAGTAACTGTAACAAAGAATGAAGAAGGTAAAAAGCCTGGAATTGATATAAAACATGAAGAAGATAATAATAAACCAGGAGCTATACCTAAGACAGGAGGAACTAATGTAATTTATTATATAGGTATTGCATTAATATTAATTGCTGGAGGAATGTATTTTACATTCAAAAAGAAAAATATAAGCTAATTTATTAGTTTGTATTCGACAAAAATATCAATAAGATTAATTTCTTATTGGTATTTTTTATTTTATAGATTTATACATAAAATTATGATTACTTAGTTTTGTATATATTTAACTTATTATTAAAGTAAAGTTGATATAAATAGCAAGAAAATATTTTAAGAATATAATTAAAAAAAAGACAAAAAATAAATTAAACAATATTTATATGAAAAGTTGCCGAAAAATTTGTTAAAAAATATACAAAAAATACTTTACTATTTCTTAGTAAAGTAGTATGATTTAATTAAGAAAATAATTATTAATTAAAAAATAATATTAATTAAAAAATAATATTAATAAATAAAAGTTTATATTATTTTAGGAGGAGTTTATTATGAAAATAGTAATTGTAGGATGTACACATGCAGGAACAGCTGCAGTAGTTAATTTAAAGGAACTTCACCCAGAAAGTGAAATTACAATATATGAAAAAAATGATAACTTATCATTCTTATCTTGTGGAATAGCATTAAATGTTGGAGGAGTAATTAAAGAAACTAAGAATCTTTTCTATAATTCACCAGAAAACCTTGCTAAAATGGGTGTAGTAACAAATATGAAACATGAAGTTTTAAATATTGATTTTGAAAATAAAACTTTAAAAGTTAAAAATCTTTTAAATAATGAAGAATTTGAAGATAATTATGATAAATTAGTTTTAACTTTAGGGTCATGGCCAATAGTACCAAAATTTGAAGGTGGAGATCTAGATAACATTTTATTATGTAAAAACCATGATCATGCAATAGAAATTATAGAAAAATCAAAAAATGCTAAAAATGTAGTAATTATTGGTGCTGGATATATTGGAGTAGAATTAGTAGAAGCTTTTGAAATGCAAGGTAAAAATGTAACTTTAATTGATGCTGAAGAAAGAATAATGGCTAAATACTTAGATAAAGAATTTACTGATATTGCAGAAAAAGAATTTGTTGATAGAGGAGTAAATTTAGTATTAGGGGAAAAAGTATCTAAATTTGAAGGAGAAAATGGAAAAGTAACCAAAGTTGTGACTAATAATGGAAGTTATGAAGGTGATTTAGTAGTATTATGTATTGGATTTGCACCTAACACTAAATTAGTACAAGGAAAGTTAGATACATTACCAAATGGTGCAATTATAATTGATGAATATATGAGAACTAGTAAAGAAGATGTATTTGCAGCTGGAGATTGTTGTGTAGTTAAGTATAATCCAGCTCATGATACTAGATATATTCCATTAGCAACAAATGCAGTTAGAATGGGAACACTAGTAGCTAGAAATATAGTTGAACCTACTTTAAAGTATATGGGAACACAAGGTACTTCAGGAATTAAAATTTATGAAAAATGTATAGCTTCAACAGGATTAACAGAAGAAGTTGCTAAAGCTACTACTAAAATGAATGTTGCTTCAGTTGAATTAACAGATAATTATAGACCAGAATTTATGCCAACATATTTACCAGCAACTATTAAATTAGTATTTGATAAAGATACAAGAAGAATAATTGGAGGTCAAATAATCTCTGATATAGATTTAACTCAATTTATGAATACTTTATCAGTTGTTATTCAAAATGAAATGACAATAGAAGAATTAGCAATGACAGATTTCTTCTTCCAACCTCATTTTAATAAACCATGGAGCTTATTAAATGCAGTTGCATTAAAAGCATTATAAAAATATAGTTAAAAACAGCTTGAAATTTAAACTAATATTATTAACAGTTTAAATGCAAGCTGTTTTTTATTTTAAGCATTAATTTAAGTTAATAAATATACTAAATAAGTATAAATAAAGATTAAGGGTAATAATTTAATTATAAAAAGAGTATATTTCAAGTATAAAATAAATTATGTAAAAGAAATTAATTATAAGTTAACTTTGAGTTTATGGGAGAATAAGGATGAAAAATGGGTATAAAGGTTTTATAATTTTTATTGCTATATGGGTGATTATTGCAGCTATGTTAAATATGATATTGAATAAGCTTAATGCTTCTAACAGTGTTACAAATAATAATATAAATAATAATGAAGTTTCAGAAAATACACAAAAAGAAAAGGATTTTAATAGTAAATTTTTAAGTCAAGGAGAAATGAGAGGAGTATGGATTTCAACAGTAAATAATTTAGACTGGCCTAATGTTGGTAGTTATAATAATAAAAAAATACAAAAAGAATTATTAAAAGAAAAACTTGATTTTGTTGAAAAAAATAATATGAATACTGTATTTTTTCAAGTAAGACCCATGGGAGATGCATTATATAAATCTAATTATTCACCATGGTCAAGATATTTAACTGGTGAATTAGGAAAAGATCCAGGTTATGACCCATTAGAATTTGCAATTGAAGAGGCTCATAAAAGAGGAATTGAACTTCAAGCTTGGTTTAATCCTTTTAGAATTGATAGTAATTCACAAAATTTTGATTTAACTGATTATATTAGTAAATTGCCAGAAGAAAGTCCTTTGAAGAAAAATTTAAATTGGATTGTTAAATATGATAAATATACTTATTTGGATATTGGAATTCCTGAAGTAAGGGAATATGTAATAAATTTAATTATAGAAGTTGTAGATAAATATAATATAGATGGAATTATATTAGATGATTATTTTTATCCATATCCAGTAGAGGGAGTTGAATTTTCAGATAAATCTACTTATGAAAAATATGGACAAGAATTTAATTCTAAAGAAGATTGGAGAAGAAACAATGTGGATAATTTTATTTATGAACTAAATAAAAAGATAAAAGAAAAAAATTCTAATTTAAAATTTGGTGTAAGTCCATTTGGAATTTGGAGAAATGGAGAATCTATTGGGGGAAGCAATACAAGAGGACTAAGCAGTTATGAAGATATTTATGTAAATTCAAGAAAGTGGATAAAAGAAGGATATCTTGATTATATTGTGCCACAAATATATTGGCAATTTAATAATAGCAATGCACCATATACAACTCTTGTAGATTGGTGGTCAAATCAAGTAGAAGGAACGAATATTCAATTATATATTGGAATAGCAGTTTATAAGATAAATGATTCAACTTATGGTCAAGAGTGGTTAAAAGATGATGAAGTTATCAATCAAATAATATATTCAAGAAATGATAAAAATGTTAAAGGAAATTGTTTTTTTAGATTGGCAAGTTTAGAGGAAAATAGATTAGGATTTACAGATAAATTAAAAAGCTTATATGAAAAAAATAAATAAGAACTATTGATAAAATTTACCAAATATGATATTATTTAGATAAATAAATCTTGTTTAGTAAAAAAGGCAATGGGGCCTTAAGTTTAACTTAAGGCATCATTGTCTTTTTAAATTAAAATATATGGAGGGAAGAAGAATGAATAAAAAAATAATATCAGCAGTAGTTGCTACAAGTGTTATGGCTTTAAGCTTTATGGGCTGTGGTAGTAATTCAGGAGATGGAACTTCAAAATCAAAAGATGAAAAAAGTGATAATCAAATAGTTATTGGAGCAATACTTCCTTTGACTGGAAGTGTATCTACTTATGGAGAGTCAGCCAAAAATGGAGCACAACTTTGCATAGATGAAATAAATGAAAATGGTGGAATAAACGGTAAGAAGGTTGTAATTAAATATGAAGATGATGAAGGGGATTCTACAAAATCTATAAATGCCTATGATAAATTAGTAAATCAAGAAAATGCATCTATAATTGTAGGCCCATTAACTTCAGGTTGTGCTAATGCAGTAGGCCCAAAAGCAACTGCAGATAAAATTCCATTAATTACACCTACAGGAACAGAAACAAATTTAACTACTACAGGAGGGGAATATGTATTTAGAACTTGTTATATAGATGCTGTTCAAGGACAAGCGATTGCTAAATATGCAACAGAAGATCTAAAAGCTAAAAAAATGGCTATTTTATATAATGTTGGCTCAGATTATTCAAAAGGAATAGCTGAAACAATAAAATCAGAGTTTGAAAAATCTGGAGGCAAAATAGTTGAATATGCTTCTTATAATGATGGAGACAAAGATTTTTCAGCACAATTAACTAACGTTAAAAAATCAAATCCAGATATTATTGCATTGCCTGATTATTATAATGTAGTTTCTTTAATTGCTGATCAAGCTAGAAAAGCTGGAATAGAGGTACCTTTTATTGGTGGTGATGGATGGGATTCTCCAGAACTTGTTAATATAGGAGGAGACTCATTAGAAGGTTCAATATTTGTTAATCATTATTCACCTGATGATACAGATGAATTAGTTCAAAATTTTGTTAATAAATATAAAGATAAATATGGTTCAAATCCAGATGCATTTGCAGCATTAACTTATAGTACGATACAACTTTATCAAGCTGCTATAGAAAAGGCAGGAAGTACTAATGGAGATACAATTAAAGATGCGCTTGTTAATATTGATACTGTAACAGTTACTGGTTCTGTAAAATTTGATAAATCAAGAAATCCTATTAAATCATTATCAGTTATAAAAATTGAAAATGGTTCACCAAAATTACAAGAAAAGATAAATCCTTAAAATTTTTATATAGTATGTATGGCATTTATTAAATTATATTTTTACTATAATACCCCTGAGTTTTTTTAATAATAAATGCTATACAGAAAATAAAAATTTATTTTACATAAAAAGGGGGCGTTAAAATGGCATTATTACAACAAATTATAAATGGTTTATCATTAGGGTCTATTTATGCACTTATTGCTTTGGGATATACAATGGTTTATGGAATAATAAAGTTAATTAATTTTGCTCATGGCGATATTTATATGATAGGAGCATTCATAGGATTATATTGTGGAAAAAATTTGGGGTTATCTTTACTTCCAACATTAATAATATCAATGATAGGAGCTGCATTATGTGGAGTAATAATTGAAAAAGTAGCATATAAACCTTTAAGAAATTCCCCAAGGATTACATTATTAATAACAGCAATTGGCATTTCCTTATTGTTAGAAAATGGAATGAAATTAGCTGTAGGATCATCACCAAAGGCATTTCCTAAATTATTAAGTACTGAAGTAATTAAATTAGGAAGTTTATCACTTGAAACATCTAAAATATTAATGCTTGTTGTTTCCATTATGCTTGTAGTATTTCTTCAATTTATTGTTTTTAAAACTAAGATAGGTAAAGCAATGAGAGCTGCATCTTATGATATTGAAGCTGCATCACTTATGGGGATTAATGTAAATAATATTATTTCTATAACTTTTGCAATTGGATCAGCATTAGCAGGGGCAGCTGGTGTTTTAGTATCGTTAGCTTTTAAGATAGTTGAACCTTATATGGGGATGATACCAGGACTTAAAGCATTTATTGCAGCTGTATTAGGTGGTATAGGTAGTATTCCAGGTGCCTTAATTGGGGGGCTACTAATAGGACTTACTGAAACTTTAACTAAGGCATATATATCAACAATATTAAGTGATGCAATAGTATTTGCTATATTAATTATTATTTTATTAGTTAAACCATCTGGATTACTAGGTATAAAAATCAATGAGAAAGTGTAGGTGCATAAAATGAAAAAATATAAAAATTCAATAATTGTAATTATAGTAATTTTAGTAATATTTTTTGGGTTAAACTTTCTCATTGATGAAGGAATTATTAATAGATATATAAAGGGGTTATTAACATTAAGCTGTATAAATATAATTATGGCAATTGCTTTAAATTTAATTACTGGAATTACAGGTCAATTAAGCTTAGGAAATGCAGGATTTATGGCTATTGGAGCTTATACATCAGTTTATTTTTCAGTTAAGGTAGGAACACCGTTTATAATATCAATATTATTAGGAGCAATTTTAGCAGGTGTAATTTCAATTATTATAGGTATACCAACATTAAAACTTAAAGGTGATTACTTTGCAATTACCACATTAGGAGTTGGAGAAATTACAAGAGTGTTGATAACTAACATGGATATTGTAGGAGGAGCAAGGGGATTTACTGGAATTCCAACAAAGACAACATTAAATGTTGCTTATTTTGCAATGATTTTAATTTTGATAGTTGTAGTTAATATTGCTAAATCAAGTAAGGGAAGAGCATTAATTGCAATAAGAGAAAATGAAATTGCAGCAGAAGCAATGGGGGTAAATATAATAAAATATAAAGTTACAGCATTCTTTATTGCAGCATTATTAACAGGATTTGCAGGTGGACTTTTTGCACATTATACAGGTTTTATACAACCAACAAATTTTAATTTTATGAAGTCTATTGAAATAGTAACATTTGTTGTATTAGGTGGTATGGGATCTATAACAGGATCAGTAATTGCAGCCATATTTTTAACAATATTACCTGAAAGTTTAAGAACCTTATCAGATTATAGAATGGTTATTTACTCTTTATCTTTAGTAATACTTATGATATTTAGGCCACAAGGATTACTTGGAACATTAGAAATTACAGATATATATAGAATAATAAAAAATAAAATTATGAGAAAAAAATCAAATTCTAATGATAAAAATATAGCAAAGGAGGGATAAACATGCTTTTAGTTGATAATCTAACAATAAGTTTTGGAGGATTAACTGCAGTATCAAATTTTTCATTGAAAATTGGGGAAAAAGAAGTTGTGGGACTTATTGGCCCTAATGGAGCAGGAAAAACAACTTTATTTAATATGTTAACAGGAGTTTATAAACCTGATGAGGGAACAATAAATTATTTTGGAGAAGATATTAAGGGATTAAAACCTTATGTTATTACTTCCAAAAGAATAGCTAGAACTTTTCAAAATATAAGATTATTTTCATCAATGTCAGTTAAAGATAATTTAAAAATATCTTGTGATTATAGAATAAAATATGGTTATTTTGATGCAATATTTAAAACTCCAAAATATAGAAGAGAAGAGGCTAAAATAGATAATGAAGTTAATGAATTATTAAAAACATTTGATTTGTATGATAAAGCTAATGAAAATGCAACTAATTTATCTTATGGAGAACAAAGAAGGCTTGAAATAGCAAGGGCACTAGCTACAAAACCTAAACTTTTATTATTAGATGAACCTGCAGCAGGAATGAATCCACAGGAAACAAGAGATTTATCAAAGTTGATTAAGAGTATAAGAGATAAATATAATATATCAATTTTATTAATAGAGCATGATATGAAACTTGTAATGAATATTTGTGATAGACTTACAGTTTTAGATTACGGAAGGATTATTGCTGAAGGAAAGCCAAATGATATTAAAAAAAATCCAAAAGTAATTGAAGCATATTTAGGAGCTTAAATATAAATTTTTAAATAGGAAAAAAGAGGTAGATTATCATGAATAGTAAAATATTAAAAAAACAAATAGAAGAATCTAAAGATAAATCCGAATTAATACTTGAAATAAAGGATTTAAATCTTTTTTATGGAGGAATACATGCATTAAAAGATATAAATTTAACTGTAAGGAATGGTGAAATTATAACTTTAATAGGTGCAAATGGAGCAGGGAAAACATCAACATTAAGAGCAATTTCATCTCTTGAAAAAATTAAAAGTGGAAGTATAAATTATAATGGTAAAGATATTGTTGGGGTTCCAGCTAATAAGCTTGTAGCAATGGGAATAAGTCATGTCCCAGAAGGAAGAAAAATATTTGGAAATCTAACTGTTATGGAAAATTTAGAGTTGGGTGCCTATTTAAGAAAAGATAAAGATGAAATTAAAAAAGATTATGAAGATGTCTTTAAAAAGTTTCCAAGATTAAAGGAAAGATTAAAGCAAAATGCAGGTACATTATCAGGTGGAGAACAACAAATGCTTGCAATTGGAAGAGCACTTATGAGTAGGCCAAAGCTTTTACTTTTAGATGAACCATCTATGGGATTAGCACCTATGGTTGTTAAACAAATTTTTGATACTATTGTTGAAATAAATAAAAGTGGAACTACTATTTTATTAGTTGAACAAAATGCCAATATGGCCCTTTCAATAGCAAATAGAGCTTATGTTTTAGAAACAGGTAAAATTGTAATTAAGGGAAATGCAAATGAAATGCTAAATAATGAAAGTATTAGGGCAGCGTATTTGGGAGAATAATTAAATGAAAAGAAATATTAGATTAAAAAATAAATTTTAACATAATATTTCTTTTCTGTTTTAAGTTGTAGCAATTATTTTTCCAAGATCCTTAAGATCATAGCCACCAATACCTTCTAATTCATTTTTAAATTTTTGAGAAGATAAAATAGAAAGTATACTTTGATAAGGTGGATTGTTTAAATCGCTCTTTTTAATTATTAAGTCGTATCTTTCTGTTTGAAGAGGAACAAAATCAATTGTTTCTACTTGCATAGCGGCTTTTTTATTTCCTATTCCCACATTGGCATCACCACGTCCTACAGAACTTGCAACACCTAGATGTGATGTTTCTTCATTAAAATAACCGTTTATAGAATATGGATTTATATTAAGTAATTTCAATTTTTCGTCTAATAAAACTCTAACACCACTTCCTTTTTCTCTGTTAACAAATCTTACATTTTCATTAGTTAAATCTTCAAATGCTTTTAAGTTTAAAGGATTTCCCTTTTGTACATAAAATCCTTGTAATCTATAAGCTAAATTTATAAGAATACAAGGTGTTCCAGGAAGAAGTCTTTTAACATAATCAAAGTTATATGTATCAGTATCACCATCCCAAAGGTGAGATGAAGCTATTGAAACTTTATTATTATATAAATCATATAATCCATTATAGCTACCTTTATAAGAACGTAAAACATTAAAATCAGGATAAAGTTCTGATATATATCTTGCTAAAATATCTAATAATATATCTTGACCAGCAATTATAATTTCATTAGAAGATTGGTTATTTCTTGAGTTAGAATTATTTGTTATTTGCGCATTTCTTCTAGAAGTTGATGAAATATTTTTAGAATCAGTAATTTTTAAGCTATTTTTTTGATTATTTATATATGCTTCAACATCATGCATATCAATTCTTATTTTTTTTCCTATTTTATAGCTTGGCAATTCACCGCGTTTAATAAGTTCATAAACTGTATTTTTGGTGATTTTAAGTAATTCCGATACTTCTTGTGGGGTTAAAGAAGCTTGTAAGTCCATAAATATCCCTCCTAATATAATAATAATTTTAGCATTATTAATAAATGAATTGCAAGAATTAACGTTATGTGATAATATTTGATTGTATAAAACGTGATAAAACAAAACAAAACATGATGAAACATATTTAAAATATAAAATTGGAGGATTAAATAATGAAAAAATTAAAGGTTATTTCAGCATTATTATGTTGTAGTTTATTATTAGTTGGTTGTGGTAAAGGAAGTAATGGAAATAACTCAGTTAAAAATGATTCAAAGGAAAAGGCTCCTGTAGAATTAAATATATCAGCAGCAGCAAGTTTAAAAGAAGTAATGGCTGATTTAGAAACAGAATATAAAAAGCATAAGGAAAATGTTACTTTAGTTGTAAATTATGGTTCATCAGGTTCCCTTCAACAACAAATAGAGCAAGGCGCTCCTTGTGATTTATTCATTTCAGCAGGGCAAAAGCAAATGAATGCTTTAAAATATAAAGGATTGTTATTAGATGGTACTACTAAAGATTTAGTAGAAAATTCTTTAGTGCTAGTGGCAGCTAAGGGAGTAGAGGTAACTAGCTTTGATGATTTAAAGAGTGATAAGATAACTCATATAGCTGTTGGAGAACCAGAAAGTGTTCCAGCAGGAAAATATGCAGATGAAGTTTTAACTAATACAGATATAAAAGATAGTATTTCTAATAAATTAGTTTTTGCAAAAGACGTTAAGGAAGTTTTAACATGGGTTGCATCAGGAAATGCAGATGTTGGTTTTGTATACTTAAGTGATGCATTAAGTAGTGATAGTGTTACTATTGTTGAAAATATTAATGAAGTAAATGAACATTCACCAATTACTTATCCAGTATCAGTTATAAAAGCATCTACTAAGGCTGATGATGCAAAAGAATTTGAAGAATTCTTATTCACAGATGAAGTACAAAAGATATTTGAAAAGTATGGATATAAATCAGTAAAATAATATAAAGAAGGCAAGGTTATAAGTTATGGATTTTTCACCGTTATGGATATCGCTTAAAACAGCGTTTCTTGCAACTATTATAACTTCAATAATAGGAATATTTATATCTTATAAAATGGCTAATTATAAGGGAAGAGGTAGAGGACTAATAGATGGAGTCTTCACTCTTCCCCTAATATTACCGCCAACTGTTATAGGATTTTTCTTATTGCTTATTTGTGGAAAAAATGGATTTGTAGGAAAGATTTTTATGAGTTTTAATAAAAATATTATTTTTAGTTGGAGTGCAACAGTTATTGCAGCTACAGTAGTTGCTTTTCCAATGATGTATAGAACATGCCGTTCTGCATTTGAACAAATAGATAAAAATATGATTTCAGCTGCAAGAACATTAGGGCTAAGTGAAACTAAGATATTTTTTAAAATTGCAATACCACTTGCATGGCCAGGTATAATTGGTGGATTAGTTTTAAGTTTTGCAAGAGCTTTGGGAGAATTTGGAGCAACTTTAATGATTGCTGGAAATATACCAGGTAAAACTCAAACTATGCCAGTTGCAATATTTTTTGCAGTTGAAGGTGGAGATATGAATAAAGCTATGCTTTGGGTTTTAATAATAGTAGCAATTTCATTTATAATGATATTTTTATTAAATTATTGGTGTGACACTCAACAAAAGCTAATAGGAAATAGGGGGAGATAAAAATGAGTTTATATATAGATATTAATAAAGATTTATCTTCCTTTAATTTAGAGGTTGCAATGGAGAGTAAGGGTGGCATAATTGGATTTTTAGGAGCTTCAGGTTCAGGAAAAAGTATGACATTAAAATGTATTGCAGGACTTGAGAAAGCTGATTCAGGAAAAATTATAATTAATGAAAAAGTACTTTTTGATTCAGAAAATAAAATAAATATTAAAACTAAAGATAGAAAAGTTGGATTTTTATTTCAAAATTATGCCTTATTTCCCCATATGACTATAAGAGATAATATTGAAATTGGATTAGATAAATTAAGGAAGATTGAAAAAAACAAATTATCATCTACTTATATTGAAAAGTTTGGTTTAAATGGTCTTGAAAATAGATATCCATGGCAATTATCAGGTGGACAACAGCAAAGAGTTGCACTTGCAAGAGCGCTTATTACATCACCAGATATATTGCTTCTAGATGAGCCATTTTCAGCTTTAGATAATCATTTAAGGGCTAATATGGAAAGAGAGCTTATAGAAATTTTAAAGGACTATGATGGAACAGTAGTTTTTGTTACTCATGATATAGCAGAAGCATATAGAGTTTGTGATAAAATTATAGTTTTTGATGGTGGAAAGGCTAGTGAAATTAGAGAAAAGGATCTTTTATTTAAAAATCCCTTAAGTTTAGCAGAAGCTAAAATTACTGGTTGTAAGAATATATCAAAGGCTAAAATAATAAATAAAGATTTTATTTTTGCTAAAGAGTGGAATTTAAAATTAAAGTATCAATATAGAAGTAATTCAATTAATTATATTGCAATAAGATCTCATAATATTAAGTTATTTAATAATAAGAAACATAATAATGATAATGTATTTAATATGATTATTGAAAATATAGTTGAAAATCCTTTTGATTATACATTATACATTAAAGAAGTTAATTGTAATAATAGCAATAGTTCAATTAATTTTACAATTTCAAAAGAAGAAATGAAATTTAATGTTAATGATGTAATAAAAGTAAAATTTGAAGAAAATTATTTATTTACATTTGAATAAATTAATAAGATGTACTGTATCAAAATTATGCAGTCCATCTTTGTAAAAATTATAAAGTGAATTAAAGTATGTTATATTTATAATTGAAAACATAAATAAATATAAAACAATAAAAGGAGAAATATTATGAGTATTTTACTAGAGGCTTGTGTTGGATGTTATGAAGAAGCTAAAAGAGCTGAAATGAGAGGTGCAGATAGAATTGAATTATGTGATAATTTAGAGGAAGGAGGAACAACCCCTTCTTATGGAACTATATACTTAGCAAAGAAAAATATTAATATACCAATATCAGTAATAATAAGACCAAGAGGTGGAAATTTTGTTTATTCAAATGATGAATTTGAAATAATGAAAAAAGATATAATTATTTGTAAAGAATTAGGTGTTGAAACTGTAGTATTTGGTATATTAAATAAGAACAATACTATTGATATTGATAGAACAAGAGAATTAGTTGATTTAGCACAAGGATTAAAGGTTACCTTTCATATGGCCTTTGATGAAATATATGATAAATTTAAAGCGTTAGAACAGCTTATTTCAATTGGAGTTGATAGAGTATTAACTAAAGGAGGTAAGGATTGTGCTGAAGAGGGAAAGGTTGTATTAAAAGAGCTTGTTGAAAAAAGTAAGGGAAAAGTAATTATTTTAGTTGGTGGAAAAGTTACTTATAAAAATTATAAAACACTTTCAGAGTTTATAGGATGTAAAGAGGTACATGGAAGTAAAATAGTAGGTGATTTAAATTAATTTTTACTAATATAGTAATTGTGTAGTATAATAAAAATATAAAATTTTAGAAAAGGAATAAGTATTATGATACATGAATTAACAATATATAAATTAGGTAAGTTATTAAATGAACTTAAATTAAAATATAATATGAACTTATTATTAAAAAGAAAATTAAGTGGTGGATTTATTACAATTGTAGGAGAAGTTGATGTAAATTATATCCCAGAAGATAAAGAAACTTTAAAAGGAAATAATATTATAGGACTAAAAGTTAAAAATGATAATGGTCAAATGGACTTAAAAATTACAGGAATTAAGGGAAGTTTATTTAAAGTTGAAATTGCTCCAACAAAATTTAAAGAAATTAACATTGGAGGATTATCAGTGGATAAAATTAAAGAAAGTAAAGAAGAGTGTAAGCTTAAGGTAGATGATGATTTAATTTTTACAATTTCAGCATCAAGTGAAGAAGTAGAAAAGCTATTATAATACTTATTTACAGGAAAGTTTACTATATTTAAACTTAAAGAGGGATTTTTATTCCCTATAAATGGCTTAAAACCGTAAAATTAAAAATATAAAAATGAAAAAACTGTGCAGAAGTTTAATTCTGCACAGTTTTATCGTTTTTTTATTTATAATAATATTAAATGTTATTTTATAGATTATATATATTATTATTTAATAGAATAAGTAGTAATGTTATTAGTATAAGATTACTACTTTTTTCATATTAAATTATATATATATAATTTTGGAGGGAAAAGAAAATGAAAGTTGCTGATATGCATTGTGATACAATTGGAGAAATTTACGAAAATAGACTTTTAGGGAATAACTATAAATTAAAAGAAAATAATTTTCATGTAGATATAAATAAATTAAAAAAAGGTAATTATTTATTGCAAAATTTTGCAATGTTCATAGATATTAAAAAGCATAAGAAACCTTATAAAACATTACAAGAGATGATAGCAGTTTATTATGAAGAATTAGAAGATAATAAAGATGTTATTAGGCCAGTATATTCATATGAAGATATATATGCATGTGAAAAGGAAAATAAAATAGCTGCATTATTAACTATAGAAGATGCTGGTGCTCTTGAAGGATCATTAATGAATTTAAAAACAGTTTATGAGCAAGGGGTTAGACTTATAACATTAACATGGAATCATATAAACGAAGTTGGATTTCCAAATTTTAAAATAGAAGCTGATACTTATGGTGATATAAAAGAAAAACCAAATTTTAAAATTCCTAATACTGAATTTGGACTTACTGATTTTGGCGTTGAATTAATAAGGGAAATGGAGAGATTAGGAATTATAGTAGATGTTTCGCATTTATCTGATGCTGGTTTTTATGATGTTTTAAAATATAGTAAGAAACCATTTGTAGCAAGTCATAGTAATTCAAGAAAAATTACTAATGTTGTTAGAAATTTAACTGATGATATGATAAGGAAATTAGCAGATAAGGGTGGGCTAACTGGAATAAATTTTTGTTCAGACTTTATAAAAACAACTTCACATATAGGAAATACATTTACTTATGTTGATGATATAGTAAAACATATAAAATATATAAGAAATGTTGGTGGATTAGATGTAATTGCATTAGGAACAGATTTTGATGGTATTCCTAGCACATTAGAAATTAAGGATGCTTCACAAATTCAAATTTTAGCAGACGGATTATTAAAAAATGGTTTTAGTTATGATGAGGTAGAAAAAATATTTTATAAAAATTTAATGAATTTATATAAAGAATTATTATAAAAAATAAATATTAGACAAAATGTATTATAATAATATAAGATAAAATATATATCAATAAGGATGTGTACAAATGATAGAAAAAAATAATTTCAATGAGATTGAAGGAAAAGAAATTTTAAATAAATTATTTAATAAAGAATTAAACTCTAAAAAAAATATATTAGAAGCTATAGAAATAATAAGACCATTGGCTAAAGAGGAGTTAAAGGGTGAAAAATTACAGGAAATTTATAATATAATTTATAATAGTATTGAAGATATGAATACTATTGTAAAGGCAAATACTATTATGTATTTAAAAAATCAATTAAAATCAGCATTAGGAAAATATGTTGAAAATAAAGATCCTAAAGAAATGAATTGCTTTTTAGAATTCTTTAAGGAAGCTTATCCTACTAATAATAGACGAATTGGATATACAAGAGTAATAAATGATTTTAATAAAATAACAAATGAACAAATTTGGGAAACGTTAACTTACGTAAATAGAATAGTAATTAAAACTAAAAGAAAATTAGGTGAAGATGAAATAGAAGATATAATAAAAAATATAAATAAATTATTAAGTAGTGGGAAAATAGAATATATAAATCAAGTTAAAAGTTTAGAAAAGTTATTAGATGTTCTTAATGTAAAAGTTGTTAATTATAAAGATGGATTTAAATTAAAGAATAAATAAAATTATAAATATGAAAATAATAACAAATAGAAAAATTATATAAAGAAAAGAGAGGTTAAGTATGAGAAATATAAAAATGACTATTCAATACGATGGGTCAAGATATAAAGGGTGGCAAAAGCAAAATATAAAAGGAACTAATGTATCAACTATACAAGATAAAATTGAAAAGGTATTATCTAAAATGACAGGAGAAGAAATACAAGTAATTGGTTGTGGTAGAACTGATACTGGAGTTCATGCAGATAAATATATAGCAAATTTTAAGACTAATAGCGAAAAAAAATTATCTGATATATCTAAATATCTACATGAATTTTTACCAGAAGATATATCAGTAACATCATTAAGTGAAGCTAGTGATAGATTTCATTCAAGATTAAATGTAATATCAAAGACTTATGTATATACAATTGATAATAATAAATTTGCAAATGTATTTTTAAAAAAATATGCTTATCATGTTGAAGGGCAGTTAAATATAGAAAAAATGAAAGAAGCAAGCCAATATTTAATAGGAACTCATGATTTTAAAGGATTTAGTGGTGTAAAAGATAAAGCTAAAAAATCAACAATAAGAACTATTAATTACATAAATATTACAAATAAAAATAACATTATAAAAATTGAGTATAATGGAAATGGATTTTTATTAAATATGGTTAGAATTTTAACTGGAACTTTAATAAAGGTTGCAAAAGGTGAGCTAGAGCCAAAAGAGATTAAAGAGATGTTGAAATCTAAAAAAAGAAGTGAAGATGCTGTAAAGGCACCTGCAAAGGGACTTTGTATGAAGGAAGTAAATTATTAAAAATTTTATTGTAGTAATTAACATAAAGGAAGCTCTAATAATATACTAATTAATAAAGTAGGATATTTAAATAATACCTAATTAATTATTATGGATTAAGGGTGTGAAATTAGATGAATATGGACTTTCATGTTCATGGTTTACTGAGTAAAAGAAAAGATTTTAATGAAGAATTTTTTATGAATGAAATATATTTTTCAAAAGTAAATGGATTAAATGCAATAGTTCTTTGTGAACATTTTAATGCAAAAGATTTTTTAGTGATTTATGAATTTCTAGAAAAAAAATATTCCTACGATGGGGATAGATATATAGTAGATGGTATTTCTGTATTTCCAGCAATGGAAGTAAGTATTAAAAATAAAGGTCATGTAATACTTTGTGGAGATAGAGAAAATGTAATTAATATATATAAATCTCTTAGTGATTTTAGAGAAAAAGAAAATTTTATTGAATTAGAAGAGTTATTAGATTTAGCAGAGGTATTTGATTTATTAAAGATAGGTGCGCATCCTTGCAGAAGAGGACATAAGTTATGTAAGCATCCCCATGAATTACTGAAAAGATTAGATGCATTGGATTTAAATGGGAAAGACATATTTAAAAAAGGTGAGGCAATTGCTAGAGATGAAGTAATTAATTTATCACAAGAATTAGGTCTTAATATTGTTACTGGAAGTGATAGCCATACACCAATTCAACTTGGAGGAATATATACAAATTTAAATAAGGAATGTAAAACTATAAAAGAACTTAAAGAATGTATAAGAAATGATGATTATAGTATTAAAGTTAATTCTTCATTAAACTTTAAAATATTTTCTTCAAAAATTTTGAAGAGATATTTATTGAAAGCTGATACTTATGATAAAAATACAAAGTTTAAAATTTAAATAAACTTTAATAATAAGCTATCTACTAAAATAAGAGAGATAGCTTATTATTATTTTACTTTATAAGTTAAAAAAGTGGTAAGTAAGATTATAATAAATGATAAATATGTTAAAAATAATTAATACAAATATTTAGATAAGGAAGAAGAAATATGGAAAATATAGAAGAAGTATTTAATGAAATACTAGCTTGTGATGTTCAAGAAGCATTAAAGTATAGTAGTGATGGGTTCAAAAAGTATGGCAATCCCGAATATTTAATTTATACAGGTCAATGTTATTTAGCTCAGGGACTTTATGAAGAAGCAATTGCAGCTGTAGATTTAGCATTTGAGCTTGGATGTGATTATATTGTATATGGATATAATGTTAAAGGAGAAGCACTATTGGATTTAGGCCTTTATGTAGAAAGTAGAAGATGCTTTGAAAGAGTAATAAGGGAAGAAGCTGAGCAATATTTAGCAAATACATATTTAATAGAACTTGATATAAGAGAAGGTTTTTATGAAGATGCAATTAATAAATGCATAGATTATATTGAAAACTATGGAGGTAGTAGTGAACAAATTGCTAATTTAAAATGTATAATTGGATGGACGTATTTAATTGATTTAAATAATAGTCATTTAGCTAAAGAGGCATTTATAGAAGCTATTGAGTCAGATGAAAAGTGCGGAAGAGCATATACTGGACTTGGAATATATGAAGCAAATAATAAAAATTATGAAGAAGCTATTTATTACTTTAATAAATCTATAGAAATAGATGAAAATGATGGAGAAAATTATTTTGCATTAGCAATTTGCTATAAGGAACTTAATAAATTTGAATTAGTTGAGGAATATTTAGTTAAGGCTAATGCTATTGAACCCGAAGATAATAGAATAATTGAAGAATATGCATATGAATTATTAAGACAAGGTAGAAATGATGAAGCAATAGAATATCTTAAGGAAATTGCTCATTATAGCAAAAATAAAGAAGAAATTAAAAGTTTAGTTTGGGAATTAGAACAGTACAAGGAATAATAAAAACAAAAGGCAAATGATAATAATTAAATATCATTTGTCTTTAATTTATGGTGTTATTTTTTATCAAAGCTTGCACAATTAGTTTCTGTATAAAGGTTTGCATTACCTCCATGTACTTGAATAGATGAAAGATTGCAAAGGCAATTTTCATTATGAGCACAACTACTTACCTTACATACTAAACAATCACAAGGAGTACAATTTTCTGCACAGTTAGTTAAATCACTATAATGTTTTTTATCTAAAAATGAACCACAACATGTGTCGTTTTCACTACATGAAGCCATTCCACCAATATCAACACGGTTTGAAAAACAATTTCCTGAACAATTATAAGAACAATTTGTTACATCACAATTAATTTTTGTCATATAAGTATCTCCTTTATAAGCAAATTAATTAAAATATCTATCTAATAAGCCTTTAAATGCTTTTCCATGTCTAGCTTCATCTTTGCACATTTCATGAACAGAATCATGAATAGCATCTAAGTTATTTTGTTTTGCTAAATTAGCAAGTTTCTTTTTGCCATCACAAGCACCAAACTCAGCTTCAACTCTAGCTTCTAAATTTGCTTTAGTACTTGTAGAAACAACTTCACCTAACATTTCTGCAAATCTACTTGCATGATCAGCTTCTTCATAGGCAATTCTTTTATAGGCTTCAGCAACTTCAGGAAAGCCTTCACGATCAGCTACACGAGACATTGCAATGTACATTCCAACTTCAGTACATTCTCCAGTAAAATTAGCTCTTAAACCTTCAATGATTTCAGGATCAATATTTTCACAAATGCCAACTCTATGTTCATCAGCCCAGGTCATTTCCCCTTTCATTTCTTCAAATTTGCTAGAAGAAGCTTTACATACAGGACAAAATTCAGGTGGTGCATCACCTTCGTGAACATAACCACATACAGTACAAATAAATTTTTTCACTTAAAACCCTCCTTATATTATTTTCCTTAAAAACATCTGTATTATTATTACTCATTTAAAATTTAATATACATAAAAAATAAGATTATTTATTGACTTTTAAAAGAAAAGTATTATAAGATTGTAGAATAATAAAAAAACAAGAGGAGAAAGAAATGGCAAAAGATATTAACGGAAGTGAAAATTTTCATTACAATAATATAGAAAAAAAAGATAAAATTTTTATGTATAAGAATTTTAAAAGAAGTAATTGTTATAATTGTAATTTTGCAAATTCTAATTTTAATTTTGCAACTTTTAGAGGAGCACATTTTAAAACGTGTAGTTTTATTAATGGAAGCTTTGAAGGAACAGAGTTTATTGGAACTAACTTAAAAAATAGTAAATTTAAAAATGCTAAATTTAAAAATGCTATTTTTGAAGGGGCAAATTTAGATGGAGCAGATTTTAAAGATGCAATATTTGAAAATACTATTTTTTTAGGGTGCAAATTAGAAAAAACAAAAAATTTAAATAGAGAATTAAAAGAAGTAAGAATTTTGGGTGAAATGCCAGAAATTAATTTAAGCAATGAGTTAAAAAGTTCATTAGAAAATTTTATGGAAAATAAATATGTTAAAAGTTCAAGAATATTTGATACTAAAGATGGAGGTATCAATACATTAACAGTAATGATTCTTTTAGAAAACTTTTCAGAAAATGAGTTAATAGAAGGATTTTCTAAAATAAAGTCAAAAATAGAAAGAGATTTTTATACTATAAGCTATATAATTAAAATGATACAAAAAGAAATAAGATAAAAAATTAGGTATTATTTATAATATTTTATAAATAATACCTTTTGATATATACAAATATTAAAAAGTTTTTAATAACGCTTAAAAAAATAATTGAAAAACACCCATTAAAATTATTATTATGGCTGATAATAAACCTGAATATTTTCCAAATATCTCTGAAAGAAAGCTATTACCTATTTTTAAACCTAAAATTAAAATTAAGACACTAAAAATAAATGTGAAAACTGTAGTAAGTGAAATACTAATTCCAGACATGCTTGCACCAATTCCAAGTGCAAAATTATTTATACTTAAGGCTAATGCTAAGGAAACTGCTTCTTTAAGTTCTATATTACCAGAACCATCTATATCAGCAGTTTTATTTTTAGTTAATATTTCATCATAATTTAAGGAATCTATTAAATCATTAGTGATAATATCATCATTATCACAATAATAATTCTTTGATATTTTTTGCTCTTTGAAATAATTTAATGTCATCCAAAGGCCTACAAAAATTAAAAGTATTGCCCCTATATAATTGCATATATATCTAGGTATGAACTTTCCTAAAATAGTACCTAAAAGCATTGATAAAAATGTACCTAATGTTACTATTAAAGCAATTATTATATTAATACTAAGTGTAATTCTAATTTTTTTAATTCCATAAGCTATTCCAATTATCAAACTGTCCAAACTTGCTGAAAATGCTAATAAAATAGAAGAAATAAGACACATATGTTGCTCCTTGTATATTTTTATATTAATCAGTATATTCAAAGGTAAATACTTAGTTACTTAGACAATAATTATTATATAAACCTAAGAATAGACGCAAATTACTATAATTTATGCTAAAAAATAAGAAAATGATAATAATATTATTAATAAATAGTTAAAGAATTTTTAAATTGTTGTGAGGAAAATTTAACTATTGTATACTTAAAATATGAAAATATTATCAGATAGAAAGGATAAATAAGTAATGCCTGGATACATAGAGTTTAAAAATGTAAAAAAGAAGTATAAAATGGGAGAAGTAGAAATTGAAGCATTAAGCGGAGTTGATTTTTCAATTAACAAGGGAGAATTTATAGTTGTTGCTGGTGCTAGTGGTGCAGGAAAATCTACAATATTAAATATTTTAGGGGGAATGGATACTGCATCAGAAGGACAAGTTATTGTTGATAATAAGGATATAAGTCAATTTTCACAAAAAGATTTAATTACATATAGAAGGTATGATATTGGATTTGTATTTCAATTTTATAATTTAGTTCAAAATTTAACCGCAAGAGAAAATGTGGAATTAGCAATACAAATATCTAAAAATCCATTAAATATAGATGAAGTATTAGATGCTGTAGGATTATCACATAGAAAAAATAATTTTCCAGCTCAATTATCAGGTGGGGAACAACAAAGGGTTGCAATAGCAAGAGCAATAGCTAAAAATCCTAAATTACTATTATGTGATGAGCCTACTGGAGCATTAGATTATAATACAGGAAAGGCTATTTTAAAATTACTACAAGAAACATGCAGGAAAAATGGAGTTACTGTTGTAATAATTACTCATAATTTAGCATTAACACCTATGGGGGATAAGGTAATTGAAGTTAAAAATGGAAGGATAAAAAATATAACTATTAATAAAAATCCAGTTCCAGTGGAAAGGATTGAATGGTAATTATGAAAAATGCTTTATGGAAAGATATATTAAGGGATGTTAATAAATCAAAAGGAAGGTTTATTTCTATTGCAGCTATAATTACATTAGGAGTAATGCTTTTTACTGGTGTTAAAATTGCACCAATTGACATGAAAGCAACAGCAGATAAATATTATGATGATTATAATTTAATGGATTTAAAAATAATATCAACATTAGGATTAACAGATAAAGATGTTAAGGATATAAAAGATATAAATAGTATATTAGGTGTATATCCAAGTAAGACAATGGATGCATTATCAAAGCAAAATTCTGAAGAGTTTGTAATAAGGATTCATAGTCTTCCAAGTGAAAATTTAAATAATAATAATGAAAATTATATTAATAGAGTAAATTTAGTAAAAGGGAAAATGCCTTCTAAAGAAAATGAATGCGTAATAGGAAATGAAAAGTTTAGTAGTTTAAATTTAAAAATTGGTGATAAACTTCTTTTAACATCTGGAGATGATAGTGATATTTCTGAATCCTTAAAAAATATTGAATATGAAATTGTAGGAGTTGTGGAAACACCATATTATTTAAGTAATCAAATTGGAAGTAGTACTATAGGTAATGGGAATGTTAAAACATATATGTTTATAAATGAAGATAACTTTAAAAATGATATTTATAGTGAAGTATATGTGACAATTGATGGTGTTAAAAATTTAAATTCGTATAATGATGAATACTTTGAAGTTATTAATGAATCTATTTTATCAATAGAAAATATATCTTCAGATATAAATAATAGAAGATATTTAGAAATAGTAAATCTTGCTAAAGAAGAGTTGGAAAATGGTAAAAAAGAATATGAAGATAAAAAGTCAACTGTCTTAAGGCAAATAGAAGATGCAAAAAAAGAAATTGAAGATTCGAAAAGTAAGCTAATGGAATCACAAGATGAAATATCATCAAGAGAACAGCAATTATATGATTCAATAGAAGATGGAAAATACAAAATTAGTGTTGCAGAAAGTGAACTAAAAGAAAAAGAAGAGGAATACAATTTAGGATTAAGTGCATTTAATGAAGCAAAAAAGAGTGCTGAGGAAAATTTTGCAAAAGCAGAAGAAAGTATTAGAAAATCAGAAGATGGATTACAACAATTAAAAGATCAAATAAATAATTTAAAATTATCCTTAAATGATGAAAGCTTAACAGAAGAGATAAAATTAAATATACAGGAACAAATTAATTCGTTAAATAATTTATTTGAGCAAGGCAGTGTTAAATTAAATGAAGCTAAAAAGCAGCTTGAACAAGGTAAAAATGAATTAGCAAAGCAAGAGGAAAATCTTAATGCAGCTAATATACAATTAGCAGCTGGGAAAAAAGCTATAAATTCATCTAAAAATTCATTGAAAGAATTAAAAGAAGTTGGGGAAGCTAAAATCAAAGAAGCAAAAGATAAGATAAATGAAGGGAAATTACAATTAGAAGAAGGAGAAAAAGAGCTTTTAGAAAAAGAAAAAACTGCAAATGAGGAATTAGATAAGGCAAAAGATGAAATTATTAAAGCTGAAGATAAAATTTCTAAAATTGAAAAACCTGAATTATATGTTTTAGATAGAAAATCTCATTATTCATATGTTGATTTTGAAAATAATGCTAAAAGCATAAATAAATTATCAAATGTTTTTCCAGTATTCTTCTTTATTGTTGCAGGATTAGTATGCTTAACTACAATGACAAGAATGGTAGATGAACAAAGAATTAATATTGGAACATTAAAGGCTTTAGGATATGGCAATGGAAGTATAGCTAAAAAGTTTATAATTTATGCATTATTTGCAAGTTTAATAGGAAGTGTTATAGGTATTGCTTTAGGACTTACGGTATTTCCTCTTATTATAATAAATGCATATAAAATGATGTATATTTTACCTGAAATAAATTATACAATTAATATTCCACTTATATTAACAGTATTTACTGTTGCTATTGGAGTTACAACATTTGTAACATATGCTGCATGTAGAATGGAATTAAGAGAAACTCCATCAATTTTAATGAGACCAAAGGCTCCAAAAGAAGGTAAGAGAATTTTATTAGAAAAAATACCATTTATATGGAATAAACTTAACTTTATTGGTAAAGTTACAATAAGAAATATTTTTAGATATAAAAAGAGATTTTTAATGACTGTAATAGGAATAGCAGGAAGTACAGCATTATTAGTTGCTGGATTTGGAATTAAGGATTCTATTAAAGCTGTTGTATCGAAACAATATGGAGAACTTACAAAATATCAAATGTCATTAAGTTTAGCAAAAGATGTTAGTGAAGAAAAAATTGAATATATTAAAAATGAATTAAGTAATGATAATAATGTAGCTGATTACTTATTTGTTACAACTGAAAGTGGTAAAGCTACTATTAATGAAATAAGTAAGGGTGTTTCATTGGTTATATCAAATGATAGTGAGAATTTTAATGAATTTGAGTTATTAAGAAATAGAAAGACAGAAGAAATTATTACATTGCCTAAAAATAGTATAGTAATATCTGAAAAAATTGCTACTTTATTAAATGTTAAAATTGGAGATGAAATAGAAATTACAAATAATGCTAATAATAAAGCTAAAGCTACTATTGGATATATAACTGAAAGGTATATAAATAACTATATTTATATAAGTGATAAGTATTATGAGGATATTTTTGGAAAAATACCTCAAGTAAATAATGTGTTATTAAAATTAAATGATGAAAAATCAGTTAATGAAATTTCAAATAAGTTTATAAATATGGATGGAGTAACTGGAGCTGTAAATAATACAAGTATTAAAGAAAATTTTGATGATACAATAAAGTCATTAGATTTAGTAGTTGTTGTAATGATATTATGTGCAGGAGCATTATCTTTCATAGTATTATATAATTTAACAAATGTTAATATTTCAGAACGTGTAAGAGAAATAGCAACTATTAAAGTTTTAGGGTTTTATGATAATGAAGTGTCTGCGTATATTTATAGAGAAAATATTTTGCTAACTATAATTGGATTAATTACAGGATTAGGATTAGGGAAGCTATTCCATAAGTTTATTATGGTTACAGTTGAAATGGACTATATTATGTTTGGAAGAAAAATAGCATTATTTAGTTTTGTAATTGCTGGAATTTTAACATTAGCTTTTTCATTACTTGTTAATTTAGCAATGTATTATAAATTAAAAAACATTAAAATGGTTGAATCTTTAAAATCAGTAGATTAGTTAAATAAATGAAATGTTATATTAAAAAGAAAGTTAAAAAACTTTTTCAAAATATAACATTTCATTTTTATTTTAAAAGAGAACTATTTAATAACCTAAATTCCTTTGGAGTTAATTTGTATTTTCTTTTAAAAAGCTTATTAAAATAAGATAAATTATCAAATCCTACATCTAAGGAAATGTCAGTAATAGGCATATTACTTGAAGTAAGCAAAATAGATGCCTTTTCTAATCTAAGATTATTTATATATTGTATACAAGTTAATCCTATATGTTTTTTAAAAAATCGCATAAAGTGATATTCACTATAATCACAAAGAGTAGCTAATGTATTTATTGAAATATCTTCAGCAAAATGCTCATTAATATAGTTTAAAATTATTTTAATTTTATCTGTAGTATTAAATGTTAGTGAACTTTTAGTTGATTGTTTATTTATTAAGTTATTTTTATAAAGAATTGAAAATAAGTTAAATAAAAGTGATTTTAGTTCAAGTTCGTATGCAATTTCTTTTTCATAGTAGCAAAAAAGTATATATTCTATTAAAGACAAAATTTTATTATAGCATGAATTATTTTTATTAATTAAATAAGGAAGCTCATGTTCATGGTTTAAAATAGGTGCTATGTATTTAAGTAAGGTACCATCAGTATCTGAACTTTTAAGCATATTCATATTAAATACAAAAGAAACCCAAGTCATTGTATTTTCAGGTATTAAATTAAATGAATGAAGTGCTTGAGGGGAAACTATTAGTATATCCCCTTTGTTAATTGTAAATTTATCTAAATCAATTCTATAATCGCAACTTCCATCAATAACTATTATAACTTCAACTTCCTCATGCCAATGAACAGCAATAGAAGGAAAACTAGTGCTTATAGTACCCTTATATATTGAAAATGGCAATATAAAATCTCCATGGCATGTGTTTTCTTTTAGTTTTGTAAATTTTAATTTATCCATAAAATCTCCAATATAGCATTATTATTTTAATAAGTGTTAGTATATTACAAGTATTTTCTATTTCTTATAATTATAATAACATTATAATTAAATTATTTAAATAATTTAATTGAGTAAAAAAGGGGGAAATGTATAATGATGGGTAAAATTTTAAATTATGAAGTTAATGAAAATATAGTATTAGTAAATTATAAAAATATTCAATGTATTGTTACAATAATTAATGATTCAGTAATTAATTTTTTTGCTCCTATATTTAGAAAAGAAAGAAATTCTAAGGCAGTAGAAAATTTAAAGTGTAAAAAAATTAATTTTAATATAGAAAAAAAAGATGATTATTTAAATATAAAAACAGCTAAATTAGATGTAAAAATTTATGATGACTTTAAAGTTGATATCTTTAAGTTAAATGGTGAGCCATTATGTAGAGATTTTAGAGGAGAAAGAAATCCATTTAGAAGATTAGGAGCAGATTTTTCTTTAGCAGCAGAAGAAGGTCATAAATTGGAAGGACATGAAGATTTTAAGGTATATGTATCAAAAGTAATGGAAAATGATATGTATTTTTATGGGTTAGGAGAAAGAACAGGTTCTTTAAATAAAAAGGGATATCATTATAGAAATTGGAATACTGATGATCCAACGCCGCATGGAGAAACATATGCTCAATTATATAAATCAATTCCATTTTTAATTGCTATTAAAAATAATGAAGCAAGTGGTATTTTTTTTGATAATCATTTTGAAAGTCACTTTGATATGGGAAAAGAAAATTCAAATTATTATTATTTTGGAGCAAAGGATGGCAATTTAGATTATTATTTTATTTATGGACCAGAAGTAAGTGAAGTTGTAAATGAATATACTAATTTAACAGGAAAAACACCATTGCCACAACTTTGGACATTAGGATATCAGCAATGCAGATGGTCATATGCTCCAGAACAAAGAGCTTTAGAAATTGCAAAAACTTTTAGAGAAAAAAATATACCATGTGATACTATTTATTTAGATATTGATTATATGGATGATTTTAGAGTATTTACTTGGGATAATAAGAAATTTAAAGATCCAAAAGCATTTACTGATGAATTAAAAAGTATGGGATTTAAGGTTGTTACAATAATAGATCCAGGAGTTAAAGTTGATAAAGGTTATAAAATTTATGATGAAGGACTTAAAAATGGATATTTTGCAACAGATAAGGATGGAATGGTATATAAGAATACTGTTTGGCCTGGGGATTCTGTTTTTCCTGATTTCATGAATTCACAAGTTAGAAAATGGTGGGGAAACAATCAAAAAATAATGTTTAATTTAGGGATTGCAGGAATATGGAATGATATGAATGAGCCAGCAAGTTTTAATGGACCATTACCTGAGGATATAGTATTTAATAACGATGGAACTTTAGTTACTCATAAAGAAATTCATAATGTTTATGGACATATGATGGATAAGGCAACTTATGAAGGAATTAAGGAAGCTACTAATAAGAGACCTTTTGTAGTAACAAGAGCATGTTATGCAGGAACTCAAAAATATTCAACCGTTTGGACTGGAGATAATCAAAGTACATGGGAACATTTAAGAATGTCGTTACCAATGTTAATGAATATTGGGCTTAGTGGAATGGCCTTTTGTGGAACTGATGTGGGAGGGTTTGGATTTGATTGTACTGGAGAACTTTTAAGTAGATGGATGCAAGTTGGAACATTTACTCCATTATTTAGAAATCATTCTACAATAGGAAGTAGAGAGCAAGAGCCTTGGGCTTTTGATGAGATTACAGAAGAAATCAATAAAAAATATATTAAACTAAGATATAAATTTATTCCTTACTTATACGATATGATGCATAAATGTGAAAAAAGTGGGGCGCCAATTATAAGGCCTTTATTATATAATTATCAAAATGATAAAAAAACATATGAAATTAATGATGAATTTATGTTTGGTGATAATGTATTAGTTTCTCCGGTTGTAGAACAGGGTGCAAGACAAAAGCTTGTTTATTTACCAAAGGGTAATAGCTGGATTGATTATTGGACAGGAGAGGAATTTGAAGGAGGACAATATATTATCAAAGATGCCCCTTTAGATATTTGTCCTATATACATTAAGACAATGTCAATTATATCAAATGGTGAAGATGTCAATTATATTGGAGAAAAAGATACTGAGTGTTTAAATTTAAGTATATATTTATGTGATAAAAAAGGTGAAGGAAAATATATTGCTTATAATGATGATGGTGAAAGTTTTGATTATAAGAATGGAAGATTTAATGAATATGAATTTATATTTGATTTAAATGATAATTTAAATATAAAAATGAATAAAAATATTGGATATGAAAATAAATATAAATCAATAGAATTTACATTGCATAATTTTAAAAATAATAAAAAAGTATTATTTAATGAAAATGAAGTAAAGTTAAATAATAATAAGTTTAAAGTAAATTTATAAAAAAGTTAATTTTACAATGCTTTATAATAAGTATGTAATTTTATAAATGACCACCTTAAAAAAATACGAGGCCAATAAATAAGCCTCGTATTTTTTTATTATTTAAATTATTATAGGTAGTATTAACTGAAATAATAAGGTATGCTATAATAATTTATTACCATTAAGAAAATGAGGTGAAGATGTGAATTTAAAAACACTATTAGATACAATATTGTCATCAGGATCAAATATTAGTATTAAAGAAGGTAAAGAAATTCATAAATCTAAATTAGTTTCTAATTTAAATAGTAAGAAAATAGATAATGTTTATCATATATATTCTAAAGTAAGTGAAGAAGATGAATCAAGAGTTTATAGTTGTCATATTAAGTATGATTTAATGAATGAAAAAGTTATAGGAACAACTTGTACTTGTAATACATATGAGGAGTTTTCAAGATATAAAAAAAATTATGTTTGTAAGCATATAATAGCAACAATATTTTCGTTTTATATAATTGCAAAAAATAAAATTAAAAAGCATAGTAATGAAATTAAAGGTGTTAAGAAGATAAAAGAAACAGCTACATATTTTAATAAAGAAATAAGGCTAGATTTAGAAATAAAAAGTTTCAATGAAAAAAATAATTTTATACTTGATATCCAATTTAGAATTGGGGAAGGAAAAACCTATTTAATACCAAGATTAAATGAATTTTTTAATGCAAGAGAAAGTAAAAATCCACTTAGAATTAATGGAGAATTTTTATTTAATCCTAATAATATGAAGTTTTCAAAAGATGATGAGGAAATTTTAAATTTTGTATTTAATAAATTAAAAACTGATAATGAAGTTAGAATAATTGAAAATAAATATCTTAGATTAGGAAGTAATGATATAAGAGCATTTTTAAGTTTAATAAATAAAGATAAAAAAATAAAGCTTAATTATGATTATATTAATTATGAAAGTAATATTTATAATGAAAACATTCCACTTTCTTTTACATTAAAATTAGAAAATGAAACTATAAATCTTACAACTAAAAAGAAACTTCCTATACCATTAAGTAATAAGTTTGATGTTTTTCTTTATGATAGAAAAGTATATATTCCTAATATTAATCAATCAAATAAATATTTTGAGTTTTGGAAGGAATTAAGAAAAGAAGGTAAAATAGAATATAACTCAAAAGATATTGAATTTATTAAGAAAGTGAAAACTTTAAGTGAAATAAGTAAAGATGTATCAATTACAGAAGGAATAAGAAGAGTTTTAAGGAAGTTTTGGGTTCCTAAGATGATATTTTCAAAATCAGATAATACTATTAAATGTAAAGCTGTAGTATCTTATTTTAATAGGGATATTAATATTCTAGATAATGAAAATAAAGAATTTTTTAGAGAACAATATTTAGAGGATAAAATAGATAGAAGTCTTGAGAGGACAAGGTTTATAAAGAAAAATAAGGAATATGTGTTTATTGGAACTGATGATGAATATTATCATTTTATAACAGAAGGAATAAAGGAACTTGGTTTAATTTCTAAAATAAGTTTTAGTAAAAATTTCAAAAATGGTGATTTAATAAGATTTGAAGATATTGAGGCAACAATTGAAGAAGAAGAGGAGAACTTATATTTTAAATTTAATATTGAGAACATAGATTTTAGTGAATATAAAGATATACTTCAAGCATTAAATGAAGGTAAAAGTTATTATAAAAGCAAAAAAAATAAACTTATTGATTTAAAAGGAATTGGAATGAGAAACTTCTTAAATATGCTTGATAATTTAGTATATAATAAGGAATTAAATGAAGGAATATTAGAAATAGATAAAAACAAAACATTATTTTTAGAAAATGCTATACAAGAAAATGGATTATCATTTATTAGGGGAAATGAAATAATAAAATCTATAAGTGATAAGCTTTCAAATCGCAAAGATTATGAAATTGATGATATTAAGGGGCTTAAGGGAAAACTTAGAAGTTATCAATTAATTGGAGTAAATTATTTAAAATCATTAAGTGATTTGGGATTTGGAGGGATATTAGCAGATGAAATGGGATTAGGAAAAACAATACAAATTATTTCATTTCTTTTATCCCAAAAAGAATTGGAAGAAAAAAAACAAAGTCTTATTGTTGCACCAACCTCACTTTTATATAATTGGAAAGCTGAATTTGAAAAATTTGCACCACAAATAAATATTGGTATTATACATGGAAGTAAAAGCAACAGATTTAAGGTAATAAATAATATAAATGAATATGATGTTTTACTTACAACTTATGGAACTATTAAAAATGATATAGATTTTTATGAAAATAAAATTTTTGATTATTGTATAATTGATGAAGCACAAAATATTAAAAATCCAAAATCACAAAATACCAAAGTAATCAAAAAAATAAATGCAAAAATAAAATTTGCTTTAACAGGAACACCAATTGAAAATTCACTTATTGAATTATGGTCTATTTTTGATTTTATTATGCCGGGATATTTATTTGATGAACTTGTTTTTAAAGAAAAGTTTGTTAATTCAACTAAAGAGAAAATAGAAGAATTAAAATTATTAATTAATCCATTTATTTTAAGAAGATTAAAGAAAGATGTTATTTTGGAGTTGCCAGAAAAAATAGAAAGGAAATATTATGTTCAAATGACTCCAGAACAAAAGCTTGCTTATAAAAATTGTATGAAAGATGTAAAGCTTAAGTTAAAACAAGGAGAAGAAGATAAGATTGCTATTTTTTCATATTTAACGAGATTAAGACAAATATGTTTAGATCCATCATTAGTAAACAAAGAATATAAGGGGAAAAGTGGGAAATTTATGGTTGCAACTGATGTAATAAATGATGTAATTACTAATGGATATAAAATATTAGTATTTTCACAATTTACATCTGTATTGAAAAAGCTTAATGAAGAATTAATATCTAAAAAAATTAAAAGCAAATATTTAGATGGTTCAATAACAGCTAAAGAAAGATTAAAGCTTGTAGAAGAATTTAATGAAAGTATAGAACCACAGGTGTTTTTAATCTCATTAAAGGCCGGGGGAACGGGATTAAACTTAACATCTGCAAAATTTGTTATGCATATGGATCCGTGGTGGAATCCTGCAATTGAAGATCAAGCAACAGATAGAGCACATAGAATAGGACAAAAAGATATAGTAGAAGTAATTAAGCTAATTGCCAAAGACACAATAGAAGAAAATATTATAAAACTTCAGGAAGATAAGAGGGAGATAGTAAATAGTGTTATTAGTGATGAAAGTTTAAATATAAATAATATTTCAAAATTAACTAATGAAGAAATTTTAGATTTATTTAAATAAATTAAAAAAATGTATTAGTTTAAGAAAAGTTTTATTCTTAGTAAGCTAATACATTTTTTATTTTAAGTAGAAATAGTAGCTATATTTCAAAACACAAAATTATTTGTAGGTTCTTAAAATTACAAATCTTGCAATCTGCCCTTACTTTTTAAATGAGCAATTAATTTATCAGGTTCATTCATTATAAGTTCTTTAGGCATTTCTATTTTATTTAATAATTCAATTGATTTAGAAAAATCACAAATTTTTAAATTAATGTGAGCATCAGAAGTTAAAATAACTTTTGTACCATGCTTTTTACAAAGAAGAGCCACCTTTTCACAATTAACATTGCTACCAATTCTTGAACCTCCAGATAAAGAACTGTTATTAATTTCAATCATAATATTATTTTCTTTAGCTTTTTTAACAATAATATCATAATCAAGTTCATAATTAGGATTTCCAAGATGACCTAATATTTCTAGCTTATCATATTTATATATTGCATTTAAAATAGCGTTAGTATTTTCTTCTAAAGATTTTGGTTCAAATACAGGTTCGTGAAAAGAAGCAATCATATAATCTAAATTTTTCATAGCATTGTTAGGAATATCTATGTTGCCATCAACATCTAATATATTAGCTTCACATCCCTTTAAAATTATTACATCATTTATTATTCTTGGAACAACCTTTAAATTTCCAAAGTACCAATAATGTGGAGAGCCAGGCATAGTAGGTCCGTGATCAGAGGTACCTAAAATTTTAATTCCTTTTTTGGAACAAAAATCAATATTTTCCATAAGCGTGGTATATGCATGTCCACTAACTATAGTATGAGTATGCAAATCAGATAAGTAATTCATAAAATTCTCCTTTTATTATGTTATTAAAATAAGTATATATTAAAGTATATTTATTTTTAACTTAAACTGCAATAAGTTGATAATTAAATTATGTAAAATTAAAATTATATGTTTAAATTATATAAAAAAATCAAATCATAATGTATGAGTAAGATAATTTTAAAAAATATAAATTTAATAATTTACTATGATAAAGTGAAATTAGAATATAATAAATTAATTTAATTTATATTAATATATATTCAATTTAATTAATGAAATAATAATAAAAATTTAATTTAATTATACATTAAATAATACTTTATAAAAATAATAATGTGGAAATAGTAAATTTAATTTGGTAATATATCTTTTATAAAAAATTAACAAGTTTTTTTATGTTGAATTAAACTAAGGAGGAATTTTTATGGGAAAGAATAATAAAGGCAAATTAAGTTTGATGGCATTAATACTTATGATTTTTACGTCAGTATTTGGATTTGCCAATATTCCAAGAGCATATTTTCTTATGGGATATTCAGCTATTCCTTGGTATATTTTTGGAGCAATATGCTTTTTTATACCATATGCATTTATGATGGCTGAATTTGGAGCTGCATTTAAAGATGAAAAAGGTAGTATTTATGTTTGGATGCAAAGATCAGTAGGAAGAAAATTTGCATTTATAGGTACATTTATGTGGTTTGCATCATATATAGTTTGGATGGTAAGTGTTTCATCATCAATTTGGATACCACTTTCAAATTTAATATTTGGAGAGGATAGAACTTCAACTTGGTCATTATTTGGATTAACTTCATCTCAAACATTAGGAATATTAGGCGCTGTTTTTGTAATATTAATTACATTTTTATCATCAAGAGGAATTAAGAGTATTGCAAAGGTAGCATCAATAGGAGGAATATTTGTAACAAGTGCAAACTTATTATTAATTATTGGATCATTAATAATATTTTTTGCTAATGGATTTAAGGCTGCACAACCATTAAATATTTCTGAATTTGTTAATTCTCCTAATCCAGCATATGGAACTGTTTTAGCAGTATTAGGATTTTTAGTTTTTGCAATATTTGCTTATGGGGGATTAGAAGCAGTTGGAGGCCTTGTAGACCAAACAGAAGATGCTAACAAGAATTTCCCAAAGGGAATAAAAATATCAGCAATAGTAATAGGTGTAGGATATTCTTTAGCAATATTAATGGTTGGATTATTTACTAATTGGCAAGAAGTACTTTCAGCATCTAATGTAAAAATGGCTAATGTTGCATATATAGTAATTAAAAATTTGGGAGTAGAACTTGGAAAGGTATTTGGATTATCATCTCATGGAATTGAATTAATGGGAGTGTGGTTTGCTAGATATATTGGTTTAGCAATATTTTTAGCATTATTAGGGGCATTTTTTACATTAATTTATTCACCATTAAAACAATTAATAGAAGGTACACCAAAAGAAATATGGCCAGAAAGTTGGACTAAAATTAATGAAGAAAATGGAATGCCAGTAAATGCTATGTGGATTCAATGTATAACTGTTGTAGCTATTATTGCAATAGTTGTAATAACTGGAGGGAAGTCTTCAAGCTTTTTAGATTATTTAATACTTATGGGTAATGTTGCAATGACAATACCTACTATGTTTTTAGCAGTTGCATTTATTTATTTTAAAAAAAATGATAATATAAAGAAAACATTTATTTTCTTTAAAAATAAAACAGTTGCAACAATATGGGCTATTATAGTAACTATTACAGTTGGTTTTGCTAATATATTTACAATATTACAACCAGCAATTGAAAGTAAGGATTATGTTTCTACAGGATTTCAATTAATAGGTCCAATAGTATTTGGATTAATTGCATTTTTCTTAATTACAAGATATGAAAAAAAATATGGCAGTAAAGATGATTCAATAGATAAAATTGCATAATAAAATAAATTAAAGTACTAAGTTAAATTTAGCTTAGTACTTTAATTTATTTTTATAACTCATTTACTTCTATATCTTCTAATAAGTGTTTATATTTTAAAAATTCTGCATATAGAGAATCGATACGACGTTCAAGCAATTCTCTTTGTGTTATTTGCTCTGTTTTCTTTAAATCACTTGTAAGTTTTTGAATTTCTTCATCAATTGACCACATTTCTTTCATAATTTCATAAGCATTATGTTTCATAAAAATCTCATCCCTTTTTAATTATAATATAGAAATATTTTTATTAATGTTATTATAGCATATTATAAAAATATAGACAAATATTTTACCAAATAATATATTTATTAACAAAATGGTAAAAATAATGAAAAAAATAAAGTAAAATATCATTTAAAAAGGTTTACAGAAAGAATGTTAATAAATATTAAAAAAATAAAAAAATATCATTTCAAATAAATGGAAGTATGGTAAAATATTAGTGATATTTATATTAATAATATTATAGATAAGTAAAGTACATGATATGAAAGATTAAAAATGGAGGGATTTTTAAAAATGAAAAAAGTACTTTTTGTCGCTTCAGAAAGTGTGCCTTTTATTAAAACGGGAGGACTAGCAGATGTTGTAGGATCACTTCCTAAATCATTTCCAAAAGAAGAATTTGATGTAAGAGTCGTGATACCAAATTACATGTGCATACCATGGCATTATAGAAGTGATTTTAAATATATTACACATTTTTATATGAATTTAGGTGATGTTAATGGAAGTGAATATGTTGGAGTTTTAACAACTCAATATGATGGAATAACTTTTTATTTTATTGATAATCAACATTATTTTAATGGAAGTACTCCGTATGGAGATACTAGATTTGATATAGAAAAGTTCTGTTTTTTTAGTAAAGCAGTTTTATCCATGTTACCAAGTATCAATTTTAGACCTGATATAATACATTGTCATGATTGGCAAACTGGAGTTTTACCGGTTTATCTTCACAGTATATTTAGAGATAATCATTTTTATGATAATATAAAAACTATTATGACAATTCATAATTTAAGATTCCAAGGAATTTGGGATATAAAGACATTAAAAAGTATAACTAATTTACCAGACTATGTATTTAGACCAACAGATATGGAGTATAAGAAAGATGCTAATATGTTAAAAGGCGGAATGATTTATGCTAATTATATAACTACAGTTAGTAATACTTATAAAAATGAAATTCAAAGTGAATATTATGGTGAAGGACTTGATGGTGTTGTTAGAGAAAAAAGTGGAGGATTATATGGAATTTTAAATGGAATTGATTATAATGAATATAATCCAGAAACTGATAATGAAATATTTAGTAAATATAATAAATATAGCTTCATAGAAAATAAAAAAATAAATAAAAGAGCATTACAACAAGAATTAGGATTAGAACAAGATGATAACAAGTTTATGATTGGTATAATATCAAGATTAACAGATCAAAAAGGTGTAGATTTAATTGCACATGTATTAGAGCAAATAGTAGATGATTATACTCAATTAGTAGTGCTTGGTACTGGTGATAAAGGATATGAAGATATGTTTAGATATTTTGAATGGAAATTAAAAGGTAAGGTTTCAGGAAATATTTATTTCTCTAATAATAGGGCACATAAAATATATGCAGCAGCTGATGCAATGCTTGTTCCATCAAGATTTGAACCTTGTGGATTAACTCAATTAATAGCATTAAGATATGGAACCGTTCCTATTGTAAGAGAAACAGGTGGCTTAAGAGATACTGTTGAACCTTTCAATATTTATTCTGATTCAGGTACAGGATTTTCATTTGCAAATTATAATGCACATGAAATGCTTAATACAATAAATTATGCTAAGCAAATATATTTTGATCATAGAGATAAATGGAATGGAATAGCTTTTAGGGGAATGGAAAAGGATTATTCTTGGAGAAATTCAGCACAAGAGTATTCAAAGCTTTATAGAAGATTAATGGGTGAATGGTAAAAATATGGGGATGTCGCATTAAGAATAAACAGTACAATATATTGTGTTGATTTTTATTTTTTAAAATAATATATTGTGTATAAAATTTTTAGTGAGACAACCCCATGTTTTTTTGAATCAAATTTTAGTTGTATTTTTAGAACTTCCTAATAAAAATCCAATGCAGCTAGCAATTAAATCCCTAAATTGAATTATTGTTGGATTTGTATCTTCAGAAATTAAATGAAAATCATGTGCTATAAGCAATGAACCTAAAGTAATTATACAGACACTTAAAGCAATAATCACTTGTAAAGTTCTATTACATATATAATATTTAGATTCTATTTGAACAGTAGCTGATTTGTTTTTTGTTTTAAATTTAGAAGTAATATTATTATTATTATTATTAGAAGTTTTTAAATAATCATTTATATTAATATTATCATCTGAAGTAACAGTAATTTCAGTTTTAGAATTTTTTTGTTGACTTCTATTATGATTTAAAAAGTTTTCACTTAAAAAGTATCCAAAAATAGAAGCTACAGTAGTACGAACTATTACACAAATTGTAATTTCATTGCTGCTCACTGGTTCAGGTGTAAATAAATTATAAACACATTGAACTAAAAGAATAGAAATTATTATAATTAAAGCCTTGTCACTAATGGCTATTTCTTTCCAACATTTAATAAGAGCATAAAATATTGTGTTTTTGAAAATTTTCATAATATCACCATCATTTGTGAAAATATAGTTTATTAATATAGTTTATTAATATTTTTTATATGTGTTACAATTAATTTAAAATATTATTAAGTGTAATAAATGTAAAGTTATGATGATAACAATGTAAAAAAATGATATAATAATTAAGAAACTAAGGTTAAGGAGAAGAAAAATGAAGGTTGATGGTATAATATTTGATTTAGATGGAACATTATGGGACTCAACAAAAGAAGTATCTAAAACATGGACTAGCATAGTATCTAAATATAATTTAAAAAGAAAAGAAGTAAGCATAGAAGATTTAAAGCCTTGTATGGGGAAACTATTAGATGAAATAGCTGAAATATTATTTCCAGGAATAGAATCAAAAGTGCAAATGAAAATAATAAATGAATGCTGTGAATATGAAAATGAATATTTAAGTAAACATGGTGCAACACTATATGATAAATTAGAGGAAACTTTAAGGGAATTATATAAAAATCATAAGTTATTTATTGTTAGTAATTGTGGTAATGGATATATTGAGAGCTTTTTTGAATCGCATAAGTTAGACAAGTATTTTAGTGATTATGAATGTCCAGGAAGAACAGGGTTAACAAAAGGAGAAAATATAAAATTAGTCATTAAAAGAAATAATTTAAAAAATCCTATATATGTAGGTGATACACAAGGTGATGCAAATGCAGCTAAATTTGCAGGAGTACCATTTATATTTGCAGAATATGGATTTGGAGAAGTTGAGCAATATAATGAATCAATAAAATCTTTTAATGAATTATTGAAATTAATATAATTAAGGAGAAACAAATGATAACTAAAAAAAAGCTTAAAGAAGAGATAATTACTTATGATATAATTACATATAAAGATGATGATGGAAAAAATATTGAATATGTTGAAGTAACTTTAGTAGATAGAATAATCGATGTTTATATGGATACAAGAGAAGTAAATATAGGAATTTTAGCAAATAAAATATTAGAAGATAATTTATATAAAGAATAATTTATCTTTTATATAATTATTTTTGTATAAATAGTATTTTAATTAAAGGATGTAGAATGATTGTTTTATAATAAATCTTTTACAGCCTTTAATTAATTAAAAAATATATTTATAAATATGGGAAAAGTTTATACAATTAATATAGATAATATTTAAATATAAGGAAGTAATATGAAAATTTTTAATTATTTAAATTATGAAGTAGAGCAAAAAAATTTCTTATATGAAGCTCTAGAAATAAATATTGAAGAAAAAAATATAATTTCTTTTGTTGGAGGAGGAGGAAAAACAACATCAATTTATACTTTAGCAAAAGAATTAAGTAAATTAGGAAAAAAGGTTGTAGTAACAACAACTACTCATATGCATATGCCAGAGGATTTTATAGATTTTAAAGGTAATGTAAATGAAATAATAGAAAGATTTAAAAGTGAAAATTTAATTACAGTTGGAATTAAGGATAGAGATGGAAAAATTGTAGGGGATGGAGAAAAAATAGCAGAAAAATTAATAAATTTATGTGATTTTTTACTTATTGAAGCTGATGGAGCAAGGATGCATTCACTTAAGGCACCTGCAAATTATGAGCCGGTTATTTTAAAGAATACTACAATGGTTGTTGGTGTTGCAGGGATAGATTCTTTATTTAAATCAATAAATAAAATTTGTCATAGACCAGAGCAAGTATGCAAGGTTTTAAGCAAAAATTATAATCATAAAATTAATACTAAGGATATAGCTAATATTTTAGGTAGTGAAGAAGGTCAAAGAAAAAATGTTAAAGATTGTTTTAATGCTAAATATAGGGCAATTATAAATAAAGTTGATAATGATGAGCTTTTAATTTATGCAAAAGAAATATGCAAATATTTATATGAAAATAATATAAAGGGTGTAATTACAAGCTATAAACAAATTTCTTAATAATTAATTTATTATGAAAATACTTTTAATAAATGAATATTTTATTGATTTTGTTTATTAAATTGTTTTAAAAATTAAATATATAAAACAATAGATAATATTTAAGTCTTTTAATGAATTTTTATATGATTATTATAGATAAGAAATAAGTAAATATAAATAATTATAGTAAAAAATGTTGAAAGTTTGAATTATAAATTCTAGGCAATGCATTTTATGGATTTAATTACTGGTATTGTTTTATATAAAAATGAGTAACCTAATTAATGTAATTTTATTAGACTTCTTTGTTATGAAGTTTTAAATTAATTAATTTTATGGAGGTGAATTTTAATTTGGCTAAGAATAGAAATGAAAAAAAGCCTAAGCAAAAGAAAAAGGCTAAAGAAAAAACTGTTCAAATTAATGAATTAGATTAGAGGAATATAAGGGGCTGTCGCACTAAAATTTTTATACACAATATATTGTTTTAAAAATAAGAATTAATACAATATATTGTAGTATTTATTCTTAATACGACATCCCATTAAATTTCAATTATTGTTATATTAAGAGTAGTAAAATTTATTGAATTATTTATAATATTAGTTCCTAATATCTTTACAACTTCATTATTAGAAAATATGGTTGATGAGTCCATGCCTGGATAAGGTCGTGAATATTTGAATATATGTCATTTAGGATATAAATTCTCCTTAAATAATAAAGCATTATAATATATGAGAAATTTTTTCAAAATGATAATGTAGTAAATAAGGAATAATCGTTATATAAATAAAGGTTATTAAATTATAATGTTAGTTTAAAAGCTGAAATATAAAGTTTTATATGTTATAATTTAAATAGTATTGATTTAAGGAGGAATATTATGTCAGTAAAAATGTTGCATACTTGCATAAGAGTAATGGATTTAGAAAAATCATTAAAATTTTATAAAGAAGCTTTAGGATTAGTTGAAACAAGAAGAAAAGATTTTCCAAATCATAAATTTACATTAGTTTATTTATCAGATGCTCCAGGTGGATATGAAATAGAACTTACTTATAATTATAATCCAGAAGTGCCATATGAATTAGGAAATGGATTTAGTCATACAGCAATAGGCAGTGAAGATATAGAAAGATTAAGAGAAAAACATATTGAAATGGGATATGAAGTTACTGATTTAAAGGGACTTCCAGGAGAAAAGCCACATTATTACTTTGTAACTGATCCAGATGGATATAAAGTTGAAGTTATAAGAGTTTAATTGTACTTTTAGTTTTATAAACAAAGAGATAATGAAGAAACTTAAAATGATTTTTTCATTACCTCTAATATTATTTAATATATAACTATCTAGTTAAATATTCTTCCATGATATTTTTAACCATAGGAATTGGAATGCTACTACCACCTCTATTTTTAACATCTTCAATAATAACAGCAATAGACAATTTAGATGAAGTAGTATCTACAGCAACAAACCATCCATTTTCAGTTCCGTTATTATCATCTTGAGATGACTTTATTTCAGCAGTACCAGTTTTAGCGGCTATATTATATCCTTCAATTTTAGCTATATGAGCATGTCCATCTTCATCATTTACCATAGCAGAAAAGTCATCTATTAATGTTTGTAAATGTTCAGGTTTTATAGCGTTTTCTTTCCAAATAACATTTGTATTATTATTTGATAAAGTTAATCGTGGAGTCATAATATTACCGTTATTTGCGAGTGCGCTATAAGCTAGTGCCATATTTAAAGGTGTAACCATTAATTCACCTTGTCCATATCCAGTATCAGCTAATAAAATTTCATTATTTAAAACTCCTGTATTTGAAATACTAGAATTTGTCATAGGATATTCAAGATTCATTTTTTCACCAATACCAAAGCTTTTAATACCATTAATTAAATCTTCACTTCCTATTTTTAAAGCAGTTTGAGCAAAATAAATATTATCAGAATATTTTGCTGCTTCTCTTAATGATACAGCACTTATATTCTCAACCCTAGTTATAAAATAATTCCCCCAACTACTATCTTTTTGCCATTTTAATCCGTTTATTTCAACTTTTTCATTAGGATTTAAAGAAGTAGTATTTAATCCAATAGCAGCAGTTATAAGTTTCATTGTAGAACCAGGAGCATAAGTTTTATTAAATCTATTTACTGTATCAGAATAATTATTAGATTCTCTTTCAGCAGCTTTAGTTTTAGTTACATAAGTAGTAAACATATTAGAATCATAAGAAGGTGAACTAACCAATGCTAAAACTTCTCCAGTAATAGGATCAACGGCAGTAACAGCACCTTTTTCATTATTTAATTGAGCATAAGAATTATTTTGTAAAGCTGAATCAATTGTAAGTTCAACATCAGTTCCGTTAATGGTTTCTTTTTTTAATATACTTATTTCTTCAGAATTTCTTTTTAAATAAATTTCAGCTCCATCTTCACCGCGTAAAGTATCTTCAAAAACTTGTTCTATTCCAGCTTTACCAATTAAGCTTGTTGAAGTATATCCATCATTACTTTTATTTTCAAGTTCTTCAGCAGTAATATTTCCTACATAACCAATTAATCTTCCAAAAGCTTCACCACCATAATAAACTCGTGATGTTTTATTATTTATAATTATGCCATCTTCACTTTTATTGCTAAGAAGTTGCAATTTTTCATCTGTTGAAGTCATATTAACTATGGGTACAAAAAATTCAGGATTGGTATTTGCATCCAATTTAGAAGTGATACTTTCTTCACTTATATCTAATATATTTGCTAACTCAGTAATTTTTTCATTACGATTTTCTGTATTAAATTTTGAGGGATGAATTCCAACTACTGAAAGTTGTCCATCTTCTGCTAATATTTTTCCATTTCTATCTAATATTTTACCTCTTATATGATTTGAAGTTTTTACATAAACTTTATCACCTTTAATCATTTCAGGAAGTATTAAACTTTCATTCCATTTTATAAGGTATTTATCATTTTCCTTGTAAATATCTAAGTTAAAATTATTAAAACTGAAATCTCCAGCAATACAGTTTCCACTTAAAGTAAATGATGCAGTATAATAACCATCATTTTTAATAAGATCATTATTAAGAGAAATTTCTAAATTATTAAATTTAAGTGCAGAATAAACTGTGTTATATCTATTGATAAAGGTATCTTCATCAATATAATTTTTAGAATCTGATGTTAAAAGTGAATACATTCCAGCATAATCACCTAAAATCCATTTTTCAATATAGGAATTAAATACTTCATTATATTTGTTTATGTTTGAGCAACTAATTTGAAATATCAATGTTGAAATCAAAAATAACAATATAAGTAATTTGTTTAGTTTTTTCATAATTATCCTCCTTAGAATATGAATATAGGTTATTATACCATTTAATAGAATAAATACCAAATTGTAAATGTATATAATAAAATAATTTATATATTATAAAATATATTGATAAGTTAAGGATAAATATATATAATCAACATATCAAATTTAGAATGGAGATAGTATGAAGAAAATAGATTTAACTAAAGGAAAAGTAATAACTGTTATAGCTGCATTAGCATTACCTATAATGGGAAGTTCGCTTTTGCAGTTTACATATAATTTAATTGACATGATATGGGTTGGAAAACTTGGAAGTCATGCTGTTGCAAGTATTGGTTCATCAAGTTTATATGTTAACATTGGAAATGCATTAAACTCATTAGTTGTTATTGGAACAGGAATAAAAGTTGCACATGCAGTTGGCAAAAAGAATGAAAAGGAAATAAAAGAATATATTAATTCAGGAATAGTGATAAATATAATAATAGGTATTGTTTTTGGATTGATTTTAATTTTGTTAGGAGAAAAATTTATAGGATTTTTAAATTTAAATAATAGTGAAGTAGAAAAGAATGCTTATTATTATTTAGCTTTAAATGCACCAATTTTATTTTTTGCATTTTTTAATATGATGTATACAAGGATATTGGGTAGTTTTGGAAACAACAAATTGGCATTTAAAATAAATGGGGTTGGTGTTGCTTTAAATATAGTTCTTGATCCTATATGTATATATATATTTAAACTTGGAGTTGTTGGAGCTGGAGTAAGTACTTTAATAGCAAATATTATAATGTTCATTTTATTTAGAATGAATGCAAATGAAATACTTACTTATAAATATAATTTAAAAATTAATTTTGAAAAAATAAAAGAAATAATAAAACTTGGGTCACCTATGGCATTTCAAAGAGTATTGTTTACTGTTATAAATATTATTTTAGCTAAGATAATAGCTATATTTGGAGCAGAAGCAATTGCAGCTCAAAAAATAGGAGTTCAAATAGAGTCAATTGCATATATGATAATTGGAGGCTTAAATGGAGCAGTAGCAAGTTTTACAGGCCAAAATTTTGGTGCTGGAAAATTAAAAAGAATAAAAGAGGGATATAAAAGCGCATTGATAGTTGGGATAAGCTATGCAATATTGATGGCTATAATATTTCTTTTATTTAATAAACAATTAATTAGGATATTTATAAATGATGAAGCTACAACTGTGATTGCAGCAAGTTATTTAAGCGCAGTAGCATTTTCACAAATATTTAGTGCTATTGAAATGATATCAAATGGTATGTTTACTGGTATAGGTAAGCCTAAAATTCCTGCAACAATTAGTATTATATTCACAAGTTTTAGAATTCCATTAGCAATATTATTAATTAAGCCTTTTGGAATAAGTGGAATTTGGATTAGTATTTGTGTATCTAGTATTTTAAAGGGAATAAGTTCTTACTTAATTTATGAAGTTAAAATTAAAAGGAATCTTTAGAAAGTATGTGATTTTAAAGAATTGTGATATAATTAGTTAGAGTTTTAATAGGAAGAAGGATTAAAAATGAGTAAAATATTAGTATTGGCAGAAAAGCCATCTGTAGGAAGAGATTTAGCGAAGGTTTTAAAGTGTAATAATAATAAAGGTTCATATATAGAGGGAAATAAATATATTATAACTTGGGCAATGGGACATTTAGTTGGTTTAATGGATCCAGAAGGATATGATAATAAATACAAGGAATGGAAGATGGAAACACTTCCTATGTTGCCTAAACACATGAAGTTAGTGATATTAAAGAAAACATCAAAACAATTTAATGAAGTAAAAAAGCAAATGAATAGAGGAGATGTAAGTGAAATAGTAATTGCAACTGACGCAGGAAGAGAAGGAGAACTTGTTGCAAGATGGATAATTGAAAAGGTTGGTGTTAAGAAACCTATTAAAAGATTGTGGATTTCTTCTCAAACAGATAAGGCTATTTTAGATGGATTTAAAAATTTAAGAGATGGTAAGGAATATGAAAATTTATATAGAGCAGCTGTATGTAGAGCAGAAGCAGATTGGCTTGTTGGACTTAATGTTACAAGAGCTTTAACTTGTAAGTATAATGCTCAATTATCAGCAGGAAGAGTTCAATCACCAACGTTAGCAATGATTGTACAAAGGGAAAAAGATATAAAAAACTTTAAGCCAAAAGTTTATTATACAATTAATGCAAAAACTAAGGGATATACTTTGTCATGGATAAACAAGGATAATAATAATAAAATATTTGATGAAGAATTTGCAGATAAAATATCTAAAAAGGTAAATGGTGCAAGTGGTGAAATAATAGATATTAATAGTGTTAAGAAGAAAAAATATTCTCCAGCACTTTATGATTTAACAGAACTTCAAAGAGATGCTAATAAGATTTTTGGATATTCAGCAAAACAAACATTAAATATAATGCAAAGATTATATGAAAATCATAAAATTTTAACTTATCCAAGAACTGATTCAAGATATATCACTACAGATATTGTAGCAACTTTACCAGATAGACTTAAGGCAATTTCTATAGGAGAATATAAAATTAGTGCAGAGGAAGTTTTAAGAAAAAAGATACAAGGAAATAAGAGTTTTGTAGATAATTCAAAGGTAAGTGATCACCATGCAATTATTCCAACTGAGGAAAAGCCAATTCTTTCAAATTTATCATCAGAAGAAAGAAAAATATATGATTTGGTTGTTAAGAGGTTTTTAAGTGTTTTATTACCTCCATTTGAATATGTACAAACAACAATAATAGCTAAAGTTGAAAATGAGAAATTTATAGCAAAGGGCAAAGTTATAATATTTAAGGGATGGAAGAAACTTTATGATAAAGTTGAAGAAGAGGTAAATGAAGAAGATATAAAAGAACAAGTATTACCGCAATTAAATAAAGGTGATAAGTTTGTTATTGAAAAAGGTTCATTAAATAAGGGAGAAACTAAGCCACCAGCAAGATTTAATGAAGGAACTCTTTTATCTGCTATGGAAAATCCACATAAATATATTAATGTAGGAAAAGAAGCTGCAAAGACTTTAGGTGAAACTGGAGGACTTGGAACAGTTGCAACTAGAGCTGATATTATTGAAAAATTATTTAGTTCGTTTGTTATTGAAAAAAGAGGAAAAGATATAGTGCCAACATCTAAAGGTAAACAATTAATAGAGTTAGTTCCAACTGAATTGAAATCACCATTACTTACAGCAAAGTGGGAAAGACAATTAGATGAAATTGCAAAAGGAAAAAGGAATTGGGATAATTTTATAAGAGAAATGAAAAAATATTCAACTTCATTGGTTATAGATGTTAAAGAAGCAAATAGTAAATTTGTTCATGATAATAAAACAGGAAAGAAGTGTCCTAATTGTGGAAAGTATCTTTTAGAGGTAAAGGGCAAGAATGGAACTATGAATGTTTGCCAAGATAGGGAATGTGGATATAGAGAAAATGTATCAAGAAAAACTAATGCAAGATGTCCTGAATGTAAAAAGAAACTTGAAATAAGAGGTCAGGGAGAAGGTAAAATTTATATTTGTACTGGATTAAATTGTAATTTCAGAGAAAAGGCATCTTCTTTTGAAAAGAGATTTGATAAAAAAGAAAAATTAAACAAGAAAGAAACTCAAAGAATAATGAAACAAATGCAAAGGGAAGCAGAGGAGGTAAATGACAATCCATTTGCAGCATTATTAGGAAATATTAAATTTGATGATAAATAAATGTATCATTTACTAATAGTTTGTTATAAGTAGTAATATTATTTTTATGTAAAGTGATATTTGAGCTTTATATATAATAGAAAAAATAATAGACATTAAAGTAATTTTTAGTGAAATAAAGTTGAAATATATATATATATAATAGAGAAAAAATTGAAGTTACTTGATATTGAAAAGTATACATAATATAATTGATATTGAAACAAAAAAGAAAAGAAAGGGGAAAACCATGAAAAAAAGACATATAAAAGGTAGAAGTACTATACTATTTAGTCTTATATTAATTTTTATTGTTGTATTTGCTTATATAGGTAGTAAAGGTATTGAAATAGCAGGATGGGAATTTAAATCATTCAATAAGGCTATTACTAAAGGTCTTGATTTACAAGGTGGAGTTTCAGTTTTAATGGAAATTCAAGATGAAGATATATCAAATGAAGATGTACAAAAGACAAGACAGCTTATTGATTTAAGAGTTAATAAGCTTGGGGTTGCTGAAACATCAGTAACAGTAGAAGGAGATAGAAGAATAAGAGTTGAGATTCCAGGTAAATATGATTCAAAGGATTTAGTTGATAGTTTATCTAAAACTGGTAATTTAACTTTTAAAGATGAAGGTGGTAATGAATTATTAAATGGTTCAGATGTTGCAGAAGCAGGAACTATGCTTAATTCAACAACAAATGCACCAGTTGTAACTTTAAAGTTAACAGATGAAGGTAAAGAAAAGTTTGCAGAAGCAACAAAAAATAATCTTAAAAAGAAAATTTATATCTATATGGATGATGAGAAAATTTCAGAACCAACAGTTGATTCTGTAATTTCTGGTGGAGAAGCAATAATAACAGGAAGTAAAACTATTGATGAAGCTAAAAATTTAGCTGGATTAATTAATGCAGGGGCACTACCTGTAACTGTTAAGGCTATACAAATTGAGAATGTTGGTGCTCAATTAGGTGCAGAAGCACTTCCAAATGCTATTAAAGCTGGATTTATAGGAATAGGAATTATATTTATATTTATGATTCTTTATTATAGGGTTCCAGGATTTATTGCTTGTATAGCATTAACATTATATGTTTGTTTAACATTATTAGTATTTGTTGAAGCGGATGTTGCATTAACACTTCCAGGAATAGCAGCATTTTTATTAACAGTAGGTATGGCTGTAGATGCTAATGTACTTATATTTGAAAGAGTTAGAGAAGAACTTAGAAATGGTATGTCTGTTAAAAGCGCTGTAGATAAAGGGTTTGACAATGCATTATCATCAATAATTGACTCTAATGTAACAACTATTATAGCAGCACTTGTTCTTTATTTTATGGGAACAGGTAGTGTAAAAGGCTTTGCTGTTACTTTAATGATAGGTATTGTAGTAAGTATGTTTACTGCTATTATAGTAACAAAGTCATTAATGAAATTAGCCGTTAATATGGGACTATTAAAGTCTAATTGGCAGTTTAGAGTAAAGAGGGGGTAATGACATATGTTTAAGATTATAGAAAAGTCAAAGATTTGGTTTTCAATATCCCTTGCAATTATATTAATAGGTGTAGTTTTAATGTTTACTAGAGGATTAAACTTTGGTATAGATTTTAAGGGTGGTACTAAGCTTGTTGTTGAGTTTGGTGAAAATTTTGATAAAGTAGAGGCTGATAGTATAGTTAAAGAATATGCTACAGATGCAGTAACAAAAACTGTTGAAGGAACTCAATATGAAATTAAATCAACAGAATTAGATGAAACAAAAACATCAGAATTATTTGAGGCTTTAAAAGAAAAATACTCTTTAGAAGATACAGCATTAATTTCACAAACTCAAATAGGACCATCAATTGGTAGAGAGTTAACTAAAAATGCTTTAATAGCTGTATTAGTGGCTTGTATAGCTATGCTTGTTTATATAGCAATTAGATTTGAATTTGCTTTTGGTGTTGCGGCTATTATAGCATTAGTACATGATGTATTAATAACTTTATCAGTTTATGCAATATTTGATATACCAGTTAATAGTTCATTTATTGCAGCAATGTTAACAATTGTAGGATATTCTATAAATGATACTATAGTTGTATTTGATAGAATAAGAGAAAATAGTCATAGTATGAGAAGAAGTACTCCAACTGAAATTGCAAACACAAGTATTAATAAAACTTTAGCAAGATCTATTAATACTTCATTAACTACATTAATAGTTATAGGAGCAGTAAATGTATTTGTACCAACAGTAAGAGAATTTTCATTCCCATTATTAGTAGGAATAACTGCTGGAGCATATTCATCAATATTTATAGCATCACCTGTATGGGTTATTATAAAAGGTAAAATGAATAAAAATAAAACTGTTAAAACAGCATAATTAAAAAGAGAACTACTTAAATAAGTGGTTCTCTTTTTAATTATATTAGTAAGGTATTATTATAAATTATAATATATTTGAATTAAAATTTAATCTTACATAAGAAATAATTTAAAAATTAGGTTTAATATGGATTTTATAAAGTTAAAATATTTGAATTTAAAATAGAAAATAAGGAAAAGAATAAAAAAACATAAGAAAAATCTTATATTATGCCATTATTTTTAAGAAAACATTTGTAATATAGAACAAATTACATTATAATATAGTTGTTTTCTTATTAATGTGGAGGAGTTTGTCATGCGTAAGTTTTGGGAAAGTATATATAGTCCAAATTACATAAGTGGATATAATCCCTTTATACTTAAAGATATGAATAAAGCAATAGAGCATATGGTATCAGCAATTAATAATAGGAAAAAAATTGTTGTTTATGGGATACCGAATGTAGATGGATTATGTGCTATTTCATCCCTTATACTGGTTTTGAAATATTTAAATGCAGATATTGAATACGTAGTCCATGATGAGGCTTCAGATAAATCGAAAATTATGAGTGAGGATATAATTAATAATGTACACTTTTTGGGTGGGGAATTACTTATAGCCTTAGGAATAGATTTAAAATCAAAAGAAGAAGAAGAGCTTTGTAAAAATCTTGGTATAGATTTGATAGTTATAGAAAATAGAGATGTAAATCATAATAGTAATTACCTATATGTAAATCCTAATCAAAAGGGTTGTCAATATAGGTATAAAAATTTATCAATTAGTGGATTAACTTTTAAATTAATGCAAGCAATTGCAACTTATTATAATATTAAAAGTATTAATAAGTATTTGGATTTAATTTTAATAGGTGAAAAGTGGGAAAGTACACCTAAAAAGGGTGAGAATTTTATTTTTATAAAAGAGGGAATGAAATTTTTAATTAATACAAATAATTATGGATTAAGGTCTATAATGGATTTTTATAATATGATTGTTATAAATGATGAAAGTATAGATAAAATTATAGATGTTATTACGCCAACAATTAATGTTGTTACAATGACAGATAACGCTAGAATTATAATAGAATTATTAATTACTAATAGAAAAGAAAGAGCGGAACAAATAACTAAGTATTTGAATAAGTCTAAAGAAAATGTATAATATAATTACAATAATAAATGGATATAATAAATAGAATTATAAGTACAATAATAAGCAAATATGGAGGATTTTTTATGGATCTTAAAAAAAGCATTAGAATAGTGGAAGATTTTCCTAAGCCAGGTATCAGTTTTAAGGATATTACAACTTTAATTGCAGATGGAGAAGCATTTAAATATTCGATAGATACTATGGCAAAACATTTAAAAGATAAAAATATAGATGTAATATTAGGACCAGAAGCTAGAGGGTTTATTTTTGGGGTGCCAGTTGCATATGCATTAGGTATTGGATTTGTTCCTGTAAGAAAAAAAGGGAAATTACCTTTTGAAACAATTTCAATGGAATATGACTTAGAATATGGAAGTGATGTTTTAGAAATTCACAAAGATGCAATTAAAAAAGGTCAAAGGGTTGCAATAGTAGATGATTTACTTGCTACTGGTGGAACTATAAAAGCTGTAACAAAATTAGTTGAAAAAGCTGGTGGAGAGGTTGTTGCATTAGATTTTGCAATTGAATTAACAGATTTAAAAGGAAGAGATAAATTAAAAGGATATGAAGTAATGTCACTTGTTCAATATGATATTTAATTTGTTGAAATACCTTAAATTTTAATATATAATAATGTAAAGGTGGCTGGTTTATTTAACCAGCCATAAATTTTAAGTAAAATTCTTATAATATGTAAGAGGGAGGAGCCTAATGGTTGATATATTGCTACAAAAAATAAAAGAAAACTGTACAAATGTAGACTTAGATATTGTTAGTAAGGCATTTAATTTAGCTTATGAAGCGCATAAAGAACAAAAGAGAGAATCAGGAGAGCCATATATAATTCATCCAATAGATGTAGCAGTTATTTTAGCGGAGCTTGGTATGGATACTAGCACTATAGTTGCTGGATTACTTCATGATGTTATAGAAGATACAGATTATACTTATGATGATATAAAAAATATATTTAGTGAAGAAGTTGCAAATTTAGTTAGTGGTGTTACTAAAATTACTAAAATGGAGTATAAATCTAAGGAAGAACAACAAGCTGATAATTTTAGGAAAATGCTTTTAGCTATGGCAAGTGATATTAGAGTAATTATAATTAAGTTAGCTGATAGATTACATAATATGAGAACATTAAAATATATGCCTAAAGAAAAGCAAAAAAGGATATCTAAAGAAACATTAGATATTTATGCTCCACTTGCACATAGATTAGGGATTTCTAAGGTTAAATGGGAACTTGAAGATTTATGTTTTAGATATCTTCATGAAGAAGAGTATTATGATTTAGTTCATCAAATTTCTGAAAAGAGAGTGGAGCGTGAAACATATATAGCTCAAATAATTAAAGATTTATATAGTAAGCTTGAAGAAGCTGAAATTGATTCTGATATAGATGGCCGTCCAAAGCATTTTTATAGCATTTATAGAAAAATGGTTACAAAAAATAAAAGTATAGAACAAATATTTGACTTAACTGCTATAAGAATACTTGTAAATTCAGTAAAGGATTGTTATGAAGTTCTTGGTATAGTGCATACAATTTATAAGCCGATTCCAGGTAGATTTAAAGATTATATTGCAATGCCAAAACCTAATATGTATCAATCATTACATACTACTGTAATTGGGCCTCAAGGAAAGACATTTGAAATTCAAATAAGAACTTTTGAAATGCATAAAACAGCTGAATATGGTATTGCTGCACATTGGAAATATAAAGAAGGAGATACTTCTGATACTAAAGGAAAATCATTTGAAAACAAGCTTGTATGGCTTAGAGATATGCTTGAATGGCAAAAGGAAACATCGGATGCAGAAGAGTTTATGGAAGGATTTAAAATAAATCTTTTTACTGATGAAATTTTCTTATTTACACCTAAAGGAGTTGTAATTGATTTACCAAATGGTGCAACACCAATAGACTTTGCATATAGAATACATACTGATATAGGTAATAAATGTATTGGAGCTAAAGTAAATGGAAAAATAGTTCCTCTTGATTATAAATTAAAAACTGGTCAAATAGTAGAAATATTAACTTCAAATAGTTCTAAGGGGCCAAATATGGATTGGCTTAGTATAGCTAAAAGTAATCAGGCAAAAAGTAAAATAAAAGCTTGGTTTAAAAAGGCTAAAAAGGAAGAAAATATAAATAAGGGGAAAGAAGTATTTGAAAAAGAACTTAAAAAACAATCAGTTCATTATGTAGATATTGCAAAAGGTGAAAGCTATGATAAGTTTATAAAGAGATATAACATAAATTGCATGGATGACTTATATGCCTTAGTTGGCCTTGGAGCTATTGTTGCATCATCATTTATAGCAAAATTAAAAGAAGAAAATTTATCTAAAGAAGAAAAAGATAAAAATTTAAATAAAGCTATTGAAGAAAACATTTCAAAAAATGAGAAAAAGAAAAAAGATACTAGTTATGGAGTTACAGTTAAAGGTGAAAATAATTTAATGGTTAGATTTGCAAAATGCTGCAATCCAGTTCCTGGAGATGATATTTTAGGGTATATAACTAAAGGTCGTGGTGTTTCAATTCATAGAAAAGACTGTGGAAATCTTAATAGCTTAATTAAAGAGGATCCTCAAAAGGTTGTAGATGTATCGTGGGGAACTTCTAAGGGCGTTGAATATATGGCAGAAATTCAAGTTAAAACTGAAGATAAGTCAGGCATACTTTCAGATGTAATGAACATTCTTATGGATAGTAAATTACCACTTAATGCATTAAATGCTAAAAGTGCAAAAGGAAATTTAGCTTATATTAATATAAAGATAAAAATTGATACTGTAGAACAATTAAAGGAATTAATGAAAAAAATTAAAAGAGTTCCAGGTGTTTTAGATGTATATAGAATGAATAATTAGAGGTTAAAAATGAGAGCAGTAGTACAGAGAGTAACATATTCTAATGTAAAGGTTGATGGGAATATAGTAGGAGAAATAAATAGGGGCTTTAATGTTCTTATTGGTATTTCTAAAGAAGATACAGAAGAAGACATGAAATATATTAAAGATAAATTGATAAATCTTAGAGTATTTGAAGATGAAAATAATAAAATGAATTTGTCATTATCAGATATACAAGGTGAACTTCTTATTATATCTCAATTTACTTTATATGGAGATGTTAGAAAAGGAAGAAGACCAAACTTCATGAATGCTTTAGGGGGAAATGAAGCAAAAATTTTTTATGATAAGTTTATAGAAAGCATGAAAGAAACAGGGTTAAAGATAGAAACAGGAATATTTGGTGCTGATATGAAAGTAGATATTAAAAATGATGGACCTGTAACTATATTATTAGATAGCAGTAAAAATTTTTGATGATGAGGTGAAAATATGGTAATTAAAACATATCCTTTAGGAATTTATGAAGAAAATATTTATGTTTTAGTAGATGAAAAAAGTAGAGATGCATGTATAGTAGATCCAGGTGGAAATGGAGATATTTTAATTAAAAATATTGATTTATTAAATTGTAATGTAAAATATATATTATTAACTCATGGACATTTTGATCATGTAGAAGCATTAAAGGAAGTAGCAGAAAAATATAATGCACCTATTTATATGAATAAAAATGAAATTGACTTTATGAAAAATGATAAAACTGTATTTGGAGCACTTCCTAAAAAATATAATTTGGTTGAAGATGGTGATACTTTACCATTTGGGGATGGTGTAATAAAATGTATTCATACTCCAGGACATACTAAGGGAGGAATGTGTTACTTATATAAGGATGCATTGTTTACAGGAGATACTTTATTTAAGGGTTCTGTAGGAAGAAGTGATTTTATAGGTGGAAATTTTAATGAACTTATAACTTCAATAAAAACAAAGTTAATGATTTTAGATGATAATATAAAAGTTTATCCTGGGCATATGGAATCTTCAAGTATTGGTTTTGAAAGATTAAATAATCCATTCCTAAAAGATGAATTTGATATTTTCTAAATAAAAGGAGATATTATGGAAATAAAAATTAAATTAAATAACATGAAATACAGATATGATGTATATCAAATGTTTAATATTTATTTTCCATTAGATGAAATTAAATTTTTAGATGATGGAGATTATATTGTTAATATTTTAGATGGAAAAATAGAATTTAAGTATGGTGAATACTATAATGAATCAAAAATTCTTGAAAATATTAAGGAAGATATAAAAAAGTTAGTATTTTCTTCATTAAAAGAGCTTACAAAGGAAGAATATCCATGGGGGATTTTAGTTGGAATAAGACCTTCTAAAATTGCACTTAAATATTTAGAAGAAGGAAAAACAGAAGAAGAAATTATTAAAATTTTTGAAATAAAACATTTAGCTAGTAAAAAAAAGGCAAAATTATGTATTGAAATTGCAAAAACAGAAGAAAAATTTGTGAATAAAGAAAGCAACAGCATTGCAATTTATATAGGTATGGCATTTTGTCCTACAAGATGTTTTTACTGTTCATTTGCAGCAAATCCTATAGTAGGTAATAAAAAGCTTGTTAATCCATATTTACAAGCATTAATTAAAGAAATTAGTGCAATGAAAAAGTATGTTAATGATAGAAAGCTTAATATAGAGTCTGTATATTTTGGTGGAGGAACTCCAACAGCAGTAAATAATGAAGAATTTGAGGATGTTATGAAAGAAGTATATGAAGCTTTCGTTAAAGATAAAAATTTAAAAGAATTTACTGTTGAATGTGGAAGACCTGACAGTATTACAAGTGAAAAATTACAAACAATGAAAACTTATGATGTTACAAGAATTAGTATAAATCCTCAAACTATGAATGATGATACTTTAAAAATGATAGGAAGAGGTCATACTTCAGCACAAGTTATAGAAAAATTTAATTTAGCAAGAAGCATGGGATTTAATGATATCAATATGGATATGATAATAGGACTTCCAGGTGAAGGAATTAAAGAAGTTCTTCATACAAAAAATGAAATATTAAAGCTTAAACCGGATAGTTTAACAGTTCATGGACTTTCTTTAAAAAGAGCATCTATTCTTTATGAAAATTTTATTCTTAAAAAGGGAATTCAAGTAAAAAAGCAAGAAGAATTGGCACAAATGTATGAAGAAAGTAGAATATTAGCTCAAGAATTAGGCTTACATCCATATTATATGTATAGACAAAAAAATATGGTTGGAAATATGGAGAACTTAGGTTATTCTAGAAAAGGGGCAGAATGTATTTATAATATTGAAATGATAGAAGATAAGCAAACAATAATTGCTTTAGGTGCAGATGCGGTTTCAAAAGTTGTTTTTTTAGATGAAAATAGAATAGAAAGATTTGCTAATATCAAAGATATTAAAGAATACTGCAATAGAATAGATGAAATGATTCAAGGTAAAATTAATTTATTAGATAGTCTTTATCTAAAAGGGGAGGAATAATTAAATGGAAATGCAAGCTCCAAAAGGAACGAAAGATATGTTGCCACAAGATGCATATAAGTGGCATTTTGTTGAAAAAACATTTAGGGATGTGTCAAAATATTATGGGATGAGAGAAATTAGAACTCCTATGTTTGAACATACTGAAGTATTTGCAAGAGGTGTTGGAGACACAACTGATATAGTTCAAAAAGAAATGTATACTTTTAATGATAAAGGTAATAGAAGTATTACCTTAAAGCCAGAAGGAACAGCGGGAGCCGGAAGAGCTTTTATAGAAAGCAGGTTATTTAATGAAGCACAACCAACAAAACTTTATTATATAATTCCATGTTTTAGATATGAAAATGTTCAAAAGGGTAGATTTAGACAATTCCATCAATTTGGAACAGAAGTATATGGTTCAAAAGAACCATCTATGGATGCAGAGGTAATTACATTAGCAATACAAGTTTTAAAAACTTTAGGATTACAAAGTTTAAGTCTAAATATAAATAATTTAGGATGTTCTAAATGTAGACCAAATTATAATGAAGCATTAAAAAATTATTTAAAAGAAAACTTTGATAATTTATGTCCATTATGTCAATCAAGATTTGAAAAAAATCCAATGAGAATCTTAGATTGTAAGGAAAGAAAGTGTAAGGAAATAACTAAAAATGCGCCAATAATACTTGATTACATGTGTGAAGAATGTGATACTCATTTTGATTCAGTTAAAAAGTATTTAACAGCATTAAATATACCATTTACAGTTGATCCAGGAATAGTAAGAGGTTTAGATTATTATACTAAAACAATATTTGAAATTTTAAATGATGAATTTACTGTTTGTGGTGGCGGAAGATATGATAAGCTTATAGAACAATTGGGTGGACCAGAGATGCCAGCAGTTGGTTTTGCTATGGGAATTGAAAGACTTATAATGATACTAGAAAAAGAAGGAATAGAAATTCCAAATGAGAAACTATTTGATTTATATATAGGTGCTAGAGGGGATAATGCAAAATTTGAAGCATTTACTTTAGCTAATAAATTAAGAGAAGCTGGTGTAAAAACAGAAGTAAATCATATGGGTAGAAGTGTGAAGGCAGAAATGAAATATGCCAATAAAATTGGTGCTGCATTTACAACAATTTTAGGTGATGACGAACTTCAAAATAAATTAATAAAGCTTAAGAGAATGAGCGATGGAGAACAATTTGAGGTAAGTTTAGATAATATACAAGAAATAGCTAAGGCTATTAAATAGTTAGGAGGAAATAATAGCACTATGGGTGAGGCATTAAATGGATTAAAAAGAACCATGATGTGTGGTGAACCAAGAGAAATAAACGTAGGAGAAAAAATAACTCTTATGGGTTGGGTTCAAAGAAATAGAAAATTAGGAGGTCTTCAATTTATAGACCTTAGAGATAGAACTGGGATTATGCAAATAGTTTTTGGTGAAGAAATTAATGCAGAAAGCTTTGAAAAAGCTAAAGCAGTAAGACCAGAATATTGTATAGCTGTAACTGGAGAAGTTGTTTTAAGAGAAGCTCCAAATGCTGCTATGGAAACTGGAATGGTAGAATTAAAATGTGAAAGCATAAAGGTTTTATCAGAATCAGAAACTCCACCAATATATATTAAAGAGGGATTAGATGCTGCTGAAAATATAAGATTAAAATATAGATATTTAGATCTTAGAAGACCAGATATGCAAAAAATCTTTATGATAAGAAATAGAGCTACAAAGGCTGTTAGGGATTACCTTGATAATAATGGATTCTTAGAAGTAGAAACTCCAATATTAAACAAGAGTACTCCAGAAGGTGCTAGAGATTACTTAGTGCCATCAAGAAATTATCCAGGAATGTTTTATGCACTTCCACAATCACCTCAAATATTTAAGCAATTATTAATGGTATCAGGATTTGATAAATATTATCAAGTTGCTAAATGTTTTAGAGATGAAGATTTAAGAGCTAACAGACAACCAGAGTTTACTCAAATTGACTTAGAAATGAGTTTTGTTGAACAAGATGATGTTATGGCGTTAAATGAAGGATTAATTGCTCATGTATTTAAAGAAGTTTTAGGTCATGAAGTTAAACTTCCAATTAAGAGAATGCCATTTAAAGAAGCAATGGAAAAGTATGGTTCAGATAAGCCAGATTTAAGATTTGGTATGGAAATTACTGATATTACTGATTGTGTTAAAGGTATGGACTTTGTAGTATTTAAATCTGCTTTAGAAATGGGAGGAAGTGTTAGAGCTTTATGCTTAAAAGGTGGAGCCGATTTAGGAAGAAAACCTCTTGATAAATTAGTTGACTTTGTTAAAGGCTATAAAGCAAAGGGGCTTGCTTGGATTCAACTTAAGGAAGATGGAATTAAATCTTCAATAGCTAAATTCTTAACTGATGATGTTACAGAAAATATAATTAAGACTATGGGAGCTGAAACAGGGGATGCAATACTTATTGTTGCAGATAAAAATTCAGTAGTATTCCAAAGCTTAGGAGCATTAAGATTAGAACTTGCTAAGCAATTTGATTTAATTAAAGATAAAGAAGAATTTAACTTTACATGGATTACTGAATTCCCATTATTTGAATATAACGAAGAAGAAAATAGATATCATGCAGCGCACCATCCGTTTACAGCACCAATGGATGAAGATTTAGATATGATTGAAACAAATCCTGGAGCTGTTAGATCTAAGGCATATGACTTAGTATTAAATGGTGAAGAATTAGGTGGAGGTTCTATAAGAATTCATGATTCTGAACTTCAAACAAGAATGTTTAAAGCTTTAGGATTTACTGAAGAATCTGCTTATGAAAGATTTGGATTCTTAATAGATGCATTTAAATTTGGTCCACCACCACATGGAGGATTAGCATTTGGATTAGATAGAATGATAATGTTCTTAGCAGGAACTGAAAACATTAAAGATGTTATTGCATTCCCTAAAAATCAAAATGCTTACTGTTATTTAAGTGAAGCACCAAATGTTGTTGATCAAAAGCAAATTGATGAATTAGGTTTAATTATAAAATCAACAGATAAAGAGTAATTTTAAAAGGGGATGTGGCATTAAGAATAAGTACTACAATATATTGTATTAATTTTTATTTTTTAAAACAATATATTGTGTATAAAAGTTTTAGTACGACAGCCCCTTTTAGTTATGTTTTATAACTTAGTATTATAAACAGAACCTTTAAAATTTATTTTATTGATAAATAGGATAATTAACTTTAAGAATATATTTTATGATAAAACAAAATTAATTTTCTAATTTCTATTAAAAAGTTATGAGTAGATTCTTAGGATAAAAAAATGTTTTTTGATTAAAATAATAGATGTAAATAATATGTCCATATTTACTGAAGGAGGAATCATTTATGAAAAATAAAATGATGAAAAAAGTAAACAAAAGGTTACGTAAGGCTAAAATGAAAAGTAATGTACTTATGGAGATGGCAGAAGATTTAAAGGATTTGATTACAAATGCTAAAATATATAAACAATTAAAACATAAAAAATAATAAGAAAATAAAAATAATCTCAACAAGCATCTGTTGAGATTATTTTTATTTTTGAGCAAATACCTTTTGTTCTTTTTTTCGTTTATTGCTAAGTATTAAGCGGGTAATTGTAGAAACAAATAATACACCTAATGCTAATACACCTGCACTTGCCAAAGTATTTAAACCTAGTTCTAAAGATTTAGAAACATTTCCTGAAATGGCTTCACGCATTGTATAATACATTCCACTACCAGGAACAAGTGGAATTAAAGCACAAACTATAAAAGTAGTTACGGGTGTTTTAAATATTCTAGCTAATATTTCACTATAAGTACTAAATATTACTGAAGAAATAAATAGGCAGTTAATTTCTGAAAACCCTAATTCAAGTGGTAAGGAATAAAAGAACCAGCTTATTGCACCACCTAACGCAGCAAAAAATATTTTTTTACCGCGTATATTAAATCCAACAGCAAATCCAAGTGTTGCAAAAAAGGAAATAAAAGTAACAAATAAAATCATTTTAAACTCCTCCTAAGTTAGATATCCAAAAGCTTAATACAGCACCAGTGCCAACAGCAATAGAAATGGCAACTAAAAATGCTTCAGAAGCCCTTATAATTCCAGAAAGTAAATCTCCTGACATTGTATCTCTAATTGCATTAGTAATAGCTAACCCAGGGACTAAAAGCATTATAGAACCTATTATAGTTTGATTTATCTGGCTTGATATTCCTAATTTAAAGAAAATTATAGCTAGTAAAGCAGTGATTCCACCACAAATGCTATTTATGAAAAAAGTATTAATTCCAACATCACTCCATTTTAATGCTAAGCCTTTGATTACCAAGCCAATTAAAAATGCTGAAAATGCATCTTTAAAATTACCGCCAAACAAAATAGAAAATGATCCTGCAGCTAATCCAGAAAAAAGTATAACTATAAGAAATGAATATGTATTAAGATTATTTATTTTATCTAATTCCCTTTTAAAATCAGAAACAGATAATTTTTTTGATTGTATACTTCTAGATAAATCATTAACTTTATCGATTTTATCTAAATTTACTGTTCTATTTGACACACGTCTAGTTAAAGAATAAGTTTTCCCTTGATGGCAAATAGAAGCCATAATTCCAGTTGGAGTTGCAAAACTTTCAGCTTCATCTGCACCGTATATTTTACAAATTCTCCAAATAGTTTCTTCTACTCTGTAAGTTTCTCCTCCATTTTCTAATATCATTTGGCCTGCAAACATTGCAACTTGAAGTATTTCATTCATAACGTAAAACCTCTATTTTTTTATAATATTTTTTGTATTATACCACAATAAAAATCATAAATGTAGAATATTATGAAAAAGTAGTTGAATAAATTACAATTTATATTTATAATTTTATAAAAAGATAATTGGGGTGATTAAATGGATTTTGTTAATTTAAAAAAAGAAGATAAAGAAATTTATGATTTAATGAAAAAGGAATTAAAAAGACAAGAAAAAGGTATAGAACTTATTGCTTCAGAAAATTTTGTATCAAGGGCTGTTATGGAGGCGATGGGATCACATTTAACAAATAAGTATGCAGAAGGATATCCTGGAAAGCGTTATTATGGAGGATGCGGAATAGTTGATAAGATAGAAGAAATTGCAAGACAAAGAGCAAAAGAATTATTTGGAGCAGAACATGTAAATGTTCAACCACATTCAGGTTCACAAGCTAATATGGCTGTATATTTTACAATATTAAAGCCAGGAGATACTGTTCTTGGAATGGATTTAAGCAATGGAGGACATTTAACTCATGGTTCACCAGTAAATTTTTCAGGAAAGTTATTTAACTTTGTTTCTTATGGTGTTGATGAAAATACTGAAACTATTGATTATAACAATGTAAGAGAACTTGCTTTGAAGCATAAACCTAGGCTTATTGTAGCAGGAGCTAGTGCATATTCAAGAATAATTGATTTTAAAAAATTTAAAGAAATATGTGATGAAGTTAATGCCTATTTTATGGTTGATATGGCTCATATAGCTGGTTTAGTTGCTACAGGGGCTCATCCATCACCAGTACCATATGCAGATTTTGTAACTTCAACAACTCATAAAACATTAAGAGGACCTAGAGGTGGATTAATTCTTTGTAAAGAAAAGTACGCTAAAGATTTAGATAAAAATATTTTCCCAGGTATGCAAGGGGGACCTTTGATGCATATTATTGCAGCTAAAGCAGTATGTTTTAAAGAAGCTTTAGATTCAAGTTTTAAAACGTATATTGATAATGTGGTTTTAAATTGTAATGTTCTAGGAGAAGAATTAGTTAAATATGGATTTAAGTTAGTTTCTAATGGAACTGATAATCATTTAATATTAGTAAATTTAAGTAATAAAAATATTACTGGCAAGGAAGCTGAAAATCTTTTAGATTCAATTGGAATTACAGTTAATAAAAACACAGTTCCAAATGAAAAGAGAAGTCCATTTGTAACATCAGGAATAAGAATAGGTACAGCAGCTGTTACAACTAGGGGCTTTGATGTAGAAGCTATGAAAGAAATTGCAAATATAATAAATGAAGCAATAGAAAATAAAGATAAAGATTTGAGTTATTTAAATGAAAGGGTTAAAGCACTTTGTGCCAAGTATCCTTTATATATTTAATTAGCAAATAATTAGTGATAAGATTCAACTTAAGGAAAAACTAGTTTAAGAGTAATTAAAAAATTAATTTTAAGAACTTTTCAATTAGTTTTAACCTTAACTTATCACTTAATAAAGGAGAAATATATGAAATTAGTATCATGGAATGTAAATGGAATTAGGGCATGTGTACAAAAGGGATTTTTAGAGTTTTTTAATAAAGTAAATGCTGATATATTTTGCATACAAGAAAGTAAACTTCAAGAAGGTCAAATTAATTTAGAACTTGATGGGTATTATCAATATTGGAATTATGCTGAGAAAAAGGGGTATAGTGGAACAGCTATATTTTCTAAAAAAGAACCTATTACAGTTTCATATGGAATTGGAATAGAAGAACATGATAAAGAGGGAAGAGTTATAACATTGGAGTTTGAGGACTTTTATGTTATAACAGTGTATACTCCAAATTCCCAAAATGAACTAGCAAGATTAGATTATAGAATGAAATGGGAAGAGGATTTTAAAGAGTATTTAAAAAAAATAGAAAAAAATAAACCTGTAATAGTTTGTGGTGATTTAAATGTAGCACATAAGGAAATAGATTTAAAAAATCCAAAAACTAATAGAAAAAATGCTGGTTTTACAGATGATGAAAGAGAAAAGTTCACAGAATTACTAAATTCAGGTTTTATAGATACTTTTAGATATTTTTATCCAGATACAACAGGAATTTATTCATGGTGGTCTTATAGATTTAATGCAAGAAAAAATAATGCAGGATGGAGAATAGATTACTTTATAGTTTCAGAATTATTAAAGGATAGATTAGTAAGTGCTAATATACATACAGAGGTTTTAGGTTCTGATCATTGTCCTGTAGGATTAATTATAGAATAAATGGTTATAAGTTAAATTACTATATAATTTAACTTATAACCATTTATTAATATTAGATATAAATTAATAAACAAAATCTTTAATTTGAAAATTATGATCACCTTTATTCTTGGATAAAAAAAATAAATTTAATTAATCTATACTAGCTGCATTAAAATTATTTAATAAGTAGTTTTAATGCAGTTTTTATATTGTAAGATATGAATCTTTAATTTATTAAAATAAAAATATATGAATATGATATTTGAATTTTGCTCATATTATATTTGATATAGTTAATAGAAATATATTTTAAGGGAGGAAATTATATGAAAAGTAAGTTAATAACAGTACTTATTATTACTAGTATGATGTTAATTAGTTGTAATGAAAACAATAATTCTACTAATACTAAAAATGTTGAAAATAGTGTATCTGAATTTATTATTGTAGATACAGATGTTTCAAGTTCTGATGAAGCATTACAAATATTAAAAGAAGGAAATGCTAGATTTGCAACAGATAAATCAGTACTAAGAAATATTAATGCAGAAAGAAGAGAGTCATTGAAAAATGGTCAAAATCCTTATGCTGTAATTGTATCATGCTCTGATTCAAGAGTTACACCAACAACTGTTTTTAATGCTGGATTAGGAGAGTTATTTGACATAAGATTAGCAGGAAATGTGGTAGATGATGATGCACTTGGTTCTATTGAATATGCAGTTGAACATTTGAATACACCATTAATTGTTGTTATGGGACATCAAAGTTGTGGAGCTGTAACAGCTACTTATAATGAAGTAGTTAAAGGAGAAAAAGTTTCAGGAAATATGGAATCATTTGTGAAAAAAATTACTCCTAGTGTAAATAAAAATGGAACTATAGATGATGCAATACATACTAATATTGATATGGTAGTAAAAGAAATTTCCGAAGATAAAGGAATAAAAACACTTATTGATCAAGGAAAAGTTAAAGTAGTAGGTGCTTATTACGATTTAAATGGAAATGTAACATTTAAAGAATAATGTCGTAAAAAATAAAAAACAAAGTATAAAAAATGGATTTATTGAGAATATAATTTATATAATAAATTTATTGATAAGATTATTGTAAAAAAATGTTAGGAGGAATTTGTTTTGCATTTAACAATTAGGGAACAAGAGAAACTAATGGTTGCTGTTGCTGCAGAGATTGCACGTAAAAGAAAAAGCAAAGGATTAAAATTAAACTATCCTGAAGCTATGGCAATTATAACAGATGAAATGTTAGAAGGTGCTAGGGAGGGAAAAACAGTTGAACATTTAATGGATTATGGAACAACAATATTAAATAGAAATGATGTTATGGAAGGTGTTCCAGAAATGATTCATACTGTTCAAGTTGAATGTACTTTCCCTGATGGAACAAAATTAGTAACAGTACATGAACCAATTAAATAAGGAGGGCTGTGGTATGGTACCAGGTGAAATAAAAGTACAAGAAGGAAATATTGAATATAATGCAGGTAAAGACGCTATTAAATTACAAGTTGTAAATACTGGAGATAGACCAGTACAAATAGGTTCACATTATCATTTTTATGAAGTAAATGATGCTTTAGATTTTGATAGAAAAGCTGCTTGGGGAAAGAGATTAGATATTCCATCAGGAACAGCTGTAAGATTTGAACCTGGAGATAAAAAGGAAGTAAATTTAATTGATATTGGTGGATATAGAAGAGTTTACGGAATTAGGAATATGTGTGATGGATTCTTAGATGGAATGTCAAAAGGGAGCGGTGAAAAATAATGAGTTTTAAAATAGATAGACATAGATATGCAGAATTGTTTGGGCCAACAGAAGGAGATAGCATAAGACTTGGTGATACAGATCTTTTTATAAAGATTGAAAAGGATTATACAGGATATGGCAATGAGTGTAAATTTGGTGGAGGTAAAACTCTTAGAGACGGTATGGGACAAAATGCTACACAAACAAATGCAAATCCAAAAGTTGCAGATTTAGTAATTACAGGAGCAACTGTTGTTGACTATACAGGTATATATAAAGCTGATATAGGTATTAAAGACGGTAAAATACTTGCAATAGGTAAAGGCGGAAATCCAGATACAATGGATAATGTTGACTTTGTTATAGGAGTTGGCACAGAAGCACTAGCAGGTGAAGGAAGAATAGTAACAGCTGGAGGTATTGATACTCACGTTCATTATATTCATCCAGAATGTGCAGAAGTTGCATTGGAAAACGGTATCACTACATTAGTTGGTGGAGGAACAGGACCAGTTGATGGTACAAATGCTGTAACATCAACTCCAGGACCATGGAATATTAAAAAAATGCTACAATCAGCAGAAGAATGGCCAGTAAATGTTGGATTATTAGGAAAGGGTAGTGGAGCTAATATAGATGTAAATGCTCAACAAATTGAAGCTGGAGCAATTGGATTGAAGGTTCATGAAGATTGGGGAGCTACAAGATCTGCAATTAATTATTCTTTAGAAACAGCAGAAAAATATGATATACAAGTTGCATTACATAGTGATACCTTAAATGAAGGTGGATTTGTAGAACATACAATTCAAGCAATTGCAGGAAGAGTAATTCATACATATCATACAGAAGGTGCTGGTGGTGGTCACGCACCAGACTTAATGAAAGTTGCATCTCAAATAAATGTATTACCAGCATCAACAAATCCAACAAAACCATATACTGTTAATACAATTGCAGAACATTTAGATATGCTTATGGTTTGTCATCACTTAGATGCAAAAGTACCTGAAGATATTGCTTTTGCTGATTCAAGAATAAGACATCAAACAATAGCAGCAGAAGATATATTCCAAGATATGGGTATATTTAGTATTATAAGTTCAGATACATTAGCAATGGGAAGAATTGGAGAAGTTGTAACTAGAACATGGCAAACAGCTTCAAAAATGAAGAAACAAAGAGGAACTTTCCAAAATGATAGTGAATATAACGACAACAATAGAGTTAGAAGATATGTAGCTAAATATACTATTAATCCAGCTATTGCACAAGGAATGTCTAAATATATAGGTTCAGTAGAAGTTGGAAAGATAGCTGACTTAGTACTTTGGGAACCACCTTATTTTGGTGTTAAACCACATATGGTTCTTAAAGGTGGTATGGTTATTAGAGGAATAATAGGTGATGCTAATGCATCAATTCCAACATGTCAACCAGTTGTATATAGAGATTGTTATGGAGCATTTGGAAAAGCAAAATCAACAACTTGTATTACTTTTGTATCTAAATATGCTTATGAACATGGAATTAAAGAAGAATTAGGTTTAGAAAAAATGGTATTACCAGTAGGTGGAATAAGAAATTTAACTAAAAAAGACATGAAGCTTAACGATGCTACTCCAGAAATTAGGGTAGATCCTCAAACTTATGATGTTACTGTTGATGGTGAATTAGTAACTTGTGAACCAGCAAGTGAATTACCTTTAGCACAAAGATATTTCTTATTCTAATACAAAGGAGAGGTTTATATGATTTTTAACAAGGTATTAGGAAACATTGATAATTATAAAAACTTAGACAATTTTCATATAGAAAAAATTTATATAAATAGTGATGATGCTTTAAAAAGAATTTTAAGGGTTAATTCAGATCATAATCATGAATATGGTATTGCTTTAGAAGAAAATGTAGAGTTAAAAGATGGTGATATACTTTATAAAGATGATAAAAATATTGTAGTTATAAAAATAAAAGGTGATGATGTTTTAGTAATAAAGCCTAAATGTATGACAGAAATGGGAGTCATAGCACATGCTTTAGGAAATAGACATTTACAAGCACAATTTGAAGAGGGGAAAATGATAATTCAATATGATGCTTTAGTAGAAAGTGAATTAAAAAGAGAAAAAATTGATTATTCCAGAGAAAGTTTAAAGCTAAAAAAAGCTTTTAGGCATGTAGAATTTGGGCATACTCATACCCATGCTAACTAATAAAGATATTTCGGATGTATTAAAGGTTATTCAAATATGTGATTCGAATTTTCCAATTGGGTCATTTAATCATTCCTATGGAATGGAAACATATTTAAGGCTAAAAAAAGTTTATAATACTGAAACCTTTAAGGAATGGCTTAATGTATTTTTAAATGAACAATTTATATATTCTGATGCTTTAGCAATAAAGATGTTATATGAATATTTAAATGATAATGATTTAGAAAGCATTTGGGATTTAGATAATCGTATTACTGTTCAAAGTGTTGCTATTGAAAGTAGAAATGGGGGGAAATTGGTTGCAAGCAGAATGCTTAAGCTTTTCATGGATTTATATGATTTTAAATTATTAAATAAATATTATGAAAAATTACGAAAAAAAGAAGCCTTTGGTCATCCTGCAATAGTTTTTGGAATGTTAATGTATTCTCTTAAATTTAGTATGAAGGAAGCTATAATTTATCATATGTATAGTACTGTATCTACATTAGTCAGTAATGCTGTTAGAACTATACCATTAGGACAAAAAGATGGTCAATTATTACTAAAGGAATTTAGTGGTGAATTTGAAAAATTATATGATATTGTAATAAATTTAGATTATGAGTATTTTGGAGCAAATAGTCCTGGACTAGAATTATCACAAATTAAGCATGAAATAATGGAATTTAGATTATTTATGTCTTAAGTATAAATTATAAAAATTCAAAAATTTAATAAAGGAAGGGTGTTGAAAATGAAACCTGTAGTTATAGGGGTAGGAGGACCAGTAGGAAGTGGAAAAACATTACTAATAGAAAGAGTAACGAGGGCAATGAATGATAAATATAGTTGCGCAGTTATAACTAATGACATTTACACAAAAGAAGATGCTAAATTTATGGTTAAAAATTCTGTATTAAGTGAAGATAGAGTAATAGGAGTAGAAACAGGGGGGTGTCCACATACTGCTATAAGAGAAGATGCATCTATGAATTTTGAAGCATTAGATGAATTGAAAAATAGATTTGATGATTTAGATATAATTTTTTTAGAAAGTGGTGGAGATAATTTAGCAGCTACATTTAGCCCTGATTTAGTTGATTTTTCAATTTATATAATAGATGTGGCACAAGGAGAAAAAATTCCAAGAAAAGCAGGGCAAGGAATGATAAAGAGTGATTTATTTATTATAAATAAAATTGATTTAGCACCATATGTTGGTGCAGATTTAGAGGTAATGAGAAAGGATACACTTGCATTTAGAAATGAAAATAGTTTTATTTTTACTAATTTAAAAACTGATGAAGGTATAAATGAAGTTATTAACTGGATAAAAAAGAATTGTTTATTAGAAGGAATTTCATAATATGTTTAAAGAGGCAAGAAATAAAAGTGAATATTCTGGATTTATAAATTTAGTATTAGAAAAGAAAGATAATAAAACAATTGCAGTTAAGAAATATTATGAAGGATTAGTAAAAATATCACCAACAATAAAAATGGATATAGAGAATATACCAACATATTATCTTTTACAACTTGGAGGCGGGTATATTGAAGGAGAAAAATATAAGAGTATTTTTAAGCTTGAAAATGAAGCAAGAGCAATAATAACAACACAAGCTTCAGCAAAAGTTTATAAATGTTTAAATGGAATTAAAATAGAACAAGATACAGAAATATATTTAGGAGAAAATAGTATTTTAGAATATATAACAGATAGCGTTATTTTATATAAAGATGCTATATATAAACAAGTTAATAATATTTATTTAGATGAGAGTTCTACTTTAATTTATAGTGATGGAATTACAGCAGGATGGTCTCCAGAGGGAGAAAATTTTAAATATAAAAGTGTTCAATTAAAAAGTAATGTTTATATAAATAATAAACTTGTATTATTAGATAATTTAATTATAAATCCAAGTGAAAATGATGTTACTAAATTGGGCTTTTTTGAGGAATATTCGAATTTTGGAACATTACTTGTTATTAATAAGGAAATTGATGATTTAGTTATTAATGATTTAAGAAAAATTATTGGAGAATTAAATTTACCTATAGATTTTGGAGTATCAAAACTAGAAGTTAATGGATTTGTTCTTAGAGTACTAGGAAATTTAAGTCAACATATAGAAAAAGCAATATTAGCTTGTCATAATTATATTAGAAGGAGATTTTTAGGATCTAAGGATTTAATAATAAGAAAATATTAAAGATAATTTACTATAAATTTAAACATAAGAAAAATTAAGGAAGTGATTCTATGATTATTCATGGTGATGTTGCATTTATGATATTATCAACAGTGCTTGTTTTAATTATGACACCAGGATTGGCATTTTTTTATGGAGGATTAGTTGAAAGAAAAAATGCATTAACAATTATGTTTCAAGTATTTATTGCAATTGGTGTAGTAGCTTTATTATGGATATTTGGAGGCTTTAGTTTAGTATTTGGTGATGATATTGCAGGTATAATTGGTAACCCGCTACAATTTTTTGCTTTTAATGATGTAACATTTAAAATAGATTTAAGATATAGCGAAACAATACCATTTATACTTTTCTTTATGTATCAAATGATGTTTGCAATTATTACAGCACCTTTAATGACTGGTGCATTTGCAAATAGATTAACAGTTAGTGGATGGATTAAAATTTTAATACTTTGGATGATATTGATTTATTTTCCAGTTGCGCATTGGGTATGGGGTGGAGGATTTTTAAGTAAGTTAGGATTTGTAGATTTTGCAGGAGGAGCTGTTATACATATTACATCAGGATTTGGATGTTTAGGTGGAATATATGTATTAGGTGAAAGAAAATTTAAAAATGAACATGGACCTTTTAATATAGGATTAGTAGCAATAGGTGCAGCATTGTTGTTATTTGGTTGGTATGGATTTAATTCAGGAGGAACAATTGCTGCTGCAGATATTGCAGCAATTGTATTTACAAACACAGGAGTTGCAGCAGCTGTTGGAATGATTGTATGGATTATTGTATATTCACTTCATGCTAAAAAGGCTTCTTTTTTAGAAGCTATAGTAGGAGCAGTGGCAGGACTTGCAACAATAACACCAGCTTCAGGATATGTAACTCCTATAAGCGCAGTAATTATAGGTGCAATAGGTGCTTTTATATGTTTTTTTTGCGTGGAATTTGAAAGAAAAATGTGGGATGATGCTCTAGATGTATGGGGAGTTCATGGAATGGGTGGCTTAATAGGAACTTTATTAATAGGTGTATTTGCAGATCCTAGAATAAATGGAATAAATGCAGGAGTTAAGCAATTTTTTATTCAATTATTAGGCTGTGTTATTATAGGTATTTATTCTATATTAATGACGTTTTTAATATTTAAAATTATAGATATGGTTAAATCAATAAAAGTAAGCGAAGAAATTCAAGCACGTGGATTAGATAAAGAGTTTTTTAATGAAAAATATGAAACTAAACATGAATAAAATAATTAATTTAACCAAATAACAAGGAGGAGTAAAATGTTAGGTATAGTTTTAATTTATGTAGGAGTTGTTCTTATTTTAAATGGAATTGGAAGACTTTATAACGTAGATGCTAAATCAAGTGCTGTATTTAATGTGTTTACGGGTATGTTATCATTTATTTTAAATATTGTAGCTGTTATACAAGGAAATTATTTTGCAGCTGGAACAGGATTATTGTTTGGATTTACATATTTATATATAGCAGCAAGAAGTATATTTAATTTAGATGGCAGATTATATGGTTGGTATTGTTTATTTGTTGCAATTAATACTATACCACTAGCATTTATAGATGCTAATACATTAAGGTTTATAGAATTTACTATTGGAAATATTTATTGGATTTTTATATGGCTATTATGGGGATTATTATGGCTCACAGGTTTTATAGAATTAGTTATGAATAAAGATTTAGGAAAGTTTACAGGATATTTATCAGTATTTGATGGTATTTTTACAGCTTGGATTCCAGGATTTTTACTATTAATCAATATGTATCCAAAATAAAAATAATTATTATAGAGGCTTAATTTAAAAATAGCCCCTTAATTTATGTATAAAATAAGGGAGAAACTATGTTTAAAAAAATATTAAGTATATTTATAGGAGCATTTTTTATATTTAATTTAACTTTTACATTTAATATAAGTGCATATTGTAAAGAAAAGAAAAGGGAAGACTATTTAAAAAATAATTTTATAATTTGTATAGATCCAGGACATCAAGGAAAAGGGGATCCAAGATGTGAAGCAGTTTCACCTAATTCTAATAATATGAAACCTAGGGTTTCTTCAGGAACAGCAGGAGTTGCAACTAAAAATCCAGAGCATGTTATAAATTTAGAAGCAGCATTAATTTTAAAAGACTTATTAATTAAAAATGGATATACAGTTATAATGACTAGAGAAAGTGCAGATGTTAATATTAGCAATATTGAAAGAGCGCAGATAGCAAATAATGCAAATGCAGATCTTACTATAAGAATACATTGTGATAGTATAAATGATAGTGGAAAAACTGGAGCAGTAATTTTAGTACCAGATAAAACGGGAGAATTTACAAAACAAATTTATAAAAATAGTAATAAATATGCTGAAATTTTAAAAAAGAAATTAGAAGAAAATAATGTAAAGGTTAATGGTATTTTTGAAAGAAAGGATATTACAGGGTTTAATTGGTCTACAGTACCTGTTATCATATTTGAAATGGGATTTATGAGTAATTATAATGAAGATAAGATGTTAAGTGATAAAACATATCAAATGAAATTAATGGAATGTGTTTCTAATTCAATAGATGAATATAAAAATATAAGTTATTAATATTTTTATATAATTATTTACACCTCATGCAAGCATTATTGAGGTGTTTCTTTTTTATTTTTATTAAAAGTAATACAAAAGTTTAGAACAAAATTATAAAAATATAAAATATGGATAAAATATCTTAATAAATCATAAAAATAAATATATCAAAGTTTTATAATATAAATATTGATATACAAGCTAAAATAATAAATGTAATAGTAGGGGGTGCAACCTTGAGTAAGTATGATCTAATTTATTATTGGCAAAACTATTTAATAAATCAAGAAAATGTAGAGTTTAAGGCTAATTCATATGTTTTAAAATTTTCATTAATTAATTCTTATAGTAGAGATTATTTTTGTAATTGGTATTCTTTTAAGGATTCAAATGAATTGATTGGTTTTTTTAAATATATTTTAATACCATCAATATATATAACAAAAGTTTTTGGAAAATCTGAAAATACAATATTTTTAGATGCATTAGGATATTATGAAACTATAGATATTATAGAAGAGTCAGAAAATGATGATAAAAATGAAATTTTACAAGAAATTAAGGAAGTTTATAAAATATTAGATAATCTTAAAGAAAATTTTTGCATAAAAAAGTTTAAGGGATTTATAAATAAGATTAATGAAAGGGACATTGAAAAAAATAGTATATTTACAAGAATGGAATTTTTTGAAGATGTAAAAGAAATTGGAAGAGATTTAGTGAAAGAGTTTGAATCTGATGATATGCTTGATGAATTAGAAAAACAAATGGATTTAAATAAAAATCAAATTATAGATTTATTTGATGGAATTGAGAAAAATCCATTTATGCTTAAAAGAATAGGAACATATTTAAGTAATACTTTAGCTTTTTAAGATTAATATATAAACTTTTTTAGAGTGTTTGATAAAAAAACACTCTTTTTCTTTTATAAATATTATGGTAATTCATAATGAAGTATTAACAAGAAGTCAAAAGGGTGGTATATTAATAGATAGTTGAATTAAAATGAAAGATGTGATTAAATGAATAATAAATTTTTACCAATAAGTAGGGAGGACATGAATGAAAGAGGCTGGGAGCAATGTGATTTTATTATTGTAACTGGAGATGCTTATGTAGATCATCATAGCTTTGGTACAGCTGTAATTTCAAGAGTTTTAGAAAATGCAGGATATAAAGTTGGTATAATAGCTCAACCAGATTGGCATAGTACAGATGATTTTATGAAATTAGGAAGACCAAGGTTAGCATTTTTAGTTAATGCAGGAAATATGGATTCAATGGTAAATCATTATACTGTTAGTAAAAGAATAAGAGAAAAAGATTTATATTCACCAGGTGGAGAAATGGGTCGTAGACCAGATAGAGCTACAATAGTATATTGTAATAAGATAAGAGAAGCTTACAAACACGTTAATATTTGTATTGGCGGAGTGGAAGCAAGTCTTAGAAGATTTGCTCATTATGATTATTGGTCTGATAAAGTTAGAAAATCAATTTTAACTGACAGCGGAGCAGATCTTTTAATTTATGGAATGAGTGAAAAGCAAATTGTAGAAGTAGCTCATTATTTAAATGAAGGGTTTGAAGCAAAATATATTAGACATATTCCAGGTACATGTTATTTAGTTGATAGTCTTGATGAAGTTTATGAAGAACATATAGTAATACCATCATATAAGGAAGTATCAAGTGATAAAATTAAGTACTGTGAAGCATTTAAGATTACATATCAAGAACAAGACCCTATTAGAGGAAAAACTATAGTACAAGATCAGGGCGATAAATTTTTAGTTGTAAATAAACCAGAAGTTATTTTAAACAGGGAAGAATTAGATGAGGTATATGATTTACCATTTACAAAAGAATATCATCCAATATATGAACCAATGGGGGGAATTCCAGCATTAGAAGAAGTTAAATTTAGCATAGTTGGTTCGAGAGGATGTTTTGGTAATTGTTCATTTTGTGCAATTACATTCCATCAAGGAAGAGCAGTTCAAAGTAGAAGTAAGGAATCTATTGTTAAAGAAGCAAAAGAAATGACTGAAATGAAAGATTTTAAGGGATATATTCATGATGTTGGAGGGCCTACTGCAAATTTTAGAAAACCAGCATGTAAGCATCAATTAACAATAGGTGCATGTAAAACAAAGCAGTGTTTAAGCCCTGGAGTTTGCAAAAATATGGAAGTTGATCATAAGGAATTCGTAGATGTTCTTAGAAGTGTAAGAAGTTTGCCAAAAGTAAAAAAGGTATTTGTACGATCAGGAATTAGATATGATTATGTAATGGCTGATAAGGATGATACATTCTTTAAAGAATTAGTTGAGCATCATGTAAGTGGTCAATTAAAGGTTGCGCCTGAACATGTATCAGAACAAACGTTAAAGTATATGGGAAAACCAGCAGGAAAAACATATGAACAATTTAGACAAAAGTTCTTTAAGTTAACAGAAAAGGCTGGAAAAAAACAATATATAATTCCATATTTAATGTCTAGTCACCCAGGAAGTTCTTTAAAGGAAGCTATAGAGCTAGCTGAATATTTAAGAGATATTAAATATCAACCAGAACAAGTACAAGATTTTTATCCAACACCAGGTACATTATCAACTACAATTTTCTATACTGGATTAGATCCAATAACAATGAAGAAAGTTTATGTTCCTAAAACTAAGGAAGAAAAGGCAATGCAAAGAGCTTTACTACAATTTAGTAATCCAAAGAATTACAATATAGTATATGATGCTTTAGTTAAAGCTGGAAGAGAAGATTTAATTGGCAATGGACCGAAATGTTTAATTAAATCTAAAGAACAAAGATATAAGGAAGTTCATGGTTTAGTAAGACATAAAGACAAAAATAATAGTGCTAGAAGTAAAGATAAAAGCAATAATAGAAGAGATAATGATAATCGTAATTTTAAATCTTCTAGAACCTCTAAAAATGGTAATAAGAAAAGAAGAGGTAAATAAATTAAAAAGGGGTTGTATTGTATTTAAGTGCAATACAACCTTTTTTTGTAAAAATGAAATTTAATTAGATGTACAACGTTTACAGATGTTTAGGATATTTCCTTTTTCATCTTTTTTTATCCATACTAATTTAACTCTTTTTCTACCACAAATTGGACATGTGCCTCTCCAATTTGGAATTGTTTTAATGTATTTTCCACGTCTTTGCTTACTCATATATAACGACTCCTTTCTAATTATAAATTATATTAACATTTAAAATTTAATATCACATAATTGTACTAAAATAGATTAAAATTTTAATTTTATGAATTTTATAACTGGAATAAGTTTTATAAAAAATCACAAAATAATATTATTAGAAGATAAGGAGGTTTTAATATGAAAAAGCTAGATGCCCTATTAAGTAGAGATGTTGCAAAAAAAATGATAAATGATGGGAAGAGCTGGAGTGAGATAATAGAAGTTACTCATTTAAGATTAAAAGATTTAAAAGATATTCAAAGAAATGAGATAAATCCTAAATTTTAAAATTAAATATTAAAAAGTAAGGAGATACTATGAAAAATAAAAGAAAATATACTAAAGAAAATTATTTAAAAAATGGAACAAAAATTCAAAATAATAATCCAAAAAATAAATACATAACAACTTTAGAAGAGCCTGCACTTAATGAAAGTGGAGTAGAAGCAAAGAAAAAAGGATTTTAATAAAATACATAATATATAAGACAATACAAATTTGTTATTAATTTATAAAAATAAAATAATAATTTGTATTGTCTTTTTATATTTATATTATAAAGTATCAAATAAAGGTTTGATAATAAAAAGACTGTCAAAAAAATAATGGAAAATAATTTAAAAAATAAATTCTACTAACAAATTAAAAGGACTATAATTAAAGTGTAGAAAAATTAAAATATAAGAGGGGGAAATAATTATGAAATTAATAGTTTTTGCACCTGTAGGAGCGACATTAGCATTACTATTTGCAGCATATTATACTTATACAGTATTTAAAATTGATGAAGGTACAGATAAGATGAAATATATTGCAAATAGTATAAGAAAGGGAGCTAATGCTTTTTTAAAGCGCCAATATAAAGGGGTTTCTATATTTTTTGTAGTTATGTTTGTCATTTTATTTATTTTATCAAGATTTAATTTTGTTAGTATATTTATGCCATTTGCATTTTTGACTGGTGGAATTTTCTCAGGATTGAGTGGATATTTAGGAATGAAAATTGCTACTAATTCAAATAGTAGAACTGCTAATGCTTGTATGAAAAGTTTAAATAGTGGATTAAGGGTTGCCTTTTCAAGTGGTTCAGTAATGGGATTAGTAGTTGTAGGTTTAGCATTAACAGATTTTAGTATTTGGTTCGGTATATTAAATTGGTATTATGGTTCAATGCCTATAAATGATAGAATTACAATAATTACAACTACAATGCTTACATTTAGTATGGGGGCATCTTCTATGGCTTTATTTGCAAGAGTGGGTGGAGGTATATTCACTAAGGCAGCTGATGTAGGTGCAGATTTAGTTGGTAAAGTAGAGGTTGGTATTCCAGAAGACGATCCTAGAAATCCAGCAGTTATAGCTGATAATGTAGGAGATAATGTAGGAGATGTAGCTGGTATGGGTGCTGATCTTTATGAATCTTATGCTGGCTCTATTTTATCTTCTTGTGCATTAGCAGTTGTAGCAGGGCTTTCTGTAAAAGGAGTTGCTATTCCAGTAATAATAGCATCTATAGGAGTAATAGCATCTATAATTGGAAGCTTTCTTGTAAAATCAAAGGAAGATGTTTCACAAAAGTCCTTATTAAAGGCATTAAGAAAAGGAACATATTTTTCGGCTATTGTAATAGCTGTTGTTTCCTTTTTTATAGTAAATGGTGTATTAGGAAAAGGTCATATAGGTATATATATATCAATATTATGTGGATTACTTGCTGGATTGTTAATAGGATTTTTTACAGAATATTATACAAGTGATAATTATAATCCTACAAAAAGTATTGCTAAGTCATCAGAAACAGGTGCAGCAACAGTAATTATTACTGGATTATCAGTAGGTATGAAATCTACAGCAGCACCAGTGATAATAATTGGATGTTCAATTTTAATTAGTTTTGTATCTTCAGGCGGATTTAATAATTTTAATATGGGGTTATTTGGAATAGCTTTATCATCAGTTGGTATGTTATCTACATTAGGAATTACATTAGCAACAGATGCATATGGACCAGTAGCAGATAATGCTGGAGGTATTGCAGAAATGGCAGAATTACCAGCAGAAGTAAGAAATAGAACTGATGCATTAGATTCTTTAGGAAATACTACAGCAGCAACAGGAAAAGGATTTGCAATTGGATCAGCAGCATTAACAGCTTTAGCATTTATAGCATCATATAAAAATTCAATAGAGCAATTAGCTATAACAAATAATATAGCATTTAAATTTGATTTATCAATATTAAATCCACAAGTTTTAATTGGGGCATTTATAGGTGCAATGGTTACTTTTGCATTTTCTTCATGTACTATGAGTGCTGTGGGAAGAGCAGCAAGTAAAATAGTTATAGAAGTTAGGAGGCAATTTAAAGAAATTAAAGGTTTGATGGAGAAGAAAGCTGAGCCAGATTATGAAGCATGTGTTGATATTTGTACAAAATCATCTCAAAAAGAACTTATAGTAATTGCATTGATTACAATAGTATCTCCTTTATTAGTTGGAATTATTTTAGGGCCTAATGGAGTTACTGGATTATTGGCAGGATCAACTATATGTGGATTTGTTTTAGCTGTAATGATGTCAAATTCAGGTGGAGCATGGGATAATGCTAAGAAGTATATAGAAGCTGGAAATTTAGGTGGTAAGGGTTCAAATTGTCATAAGGAAGCTGTTGTTGGTGATACAGTAGGAGATCCATTTAAGGATACATCAGGACCTGCATTAAATATTTTGATTAAATTAATGTCAATTATATCTATAGTATTTGGTATGGTAATATTGACATTCCACATATTTTAATTAGTTAGCAGTTAAGAATTAGGAGTTAGTAGTTTTATAAAAAATTAGTTGTAGCTAAGTTTTATTAGCTACAACTCCTAACTTATAATTATTAATAGTGTACATCTATAAAATGAAATTTAATATTGCTATTACTCCAACCTAAATCATATGGAACAAGCATTCTATCAGTATTGTGGCAAGTAACTAAAGGATAACCTTTAGAATCTAATCCTGTTACTGTAGAAACATGAGTTATTCTACCTCTTTTTTCATAAGCAACGATATCACCTGGACGTAAATTAAAAGCAGATTTATAAGTTTCATAATATGGTCCCTTATCAATATAAGAGCCACGACCACTACTTATTAAATAATTTTTAAAACTTTGAGCATTTACCCATGCCTTTGTAGCATTTTTATTACAGTAGTTCCAAGTATTATTTTTTTTAAAACCTCCACCTTCGTACATAATTTGTGAAGCAAAATTTGCACAGTCACCACCATCAGGGTTGAAATTTTTATAGTTTTTATTATATTTAAATAAATGTTCTATATCATCACTAATGCCACAATATTCATGAGCGTAATTTATTGCTTTTTGTGTTCTCTCATCTGGTGTATAATCAGGTTTTATATGATTTAAAATGGTTGTTTTAATATCATTACAATTAAGATTTTCTAAATCAAGAGAATCTGCTAAAGGATCAGTATACCATTCTTTAATTATAAGATATCTATCGCCATTATTTTTTAGATTAATATAATGACATGTGCCTAATTTAAATAAATTTTCTATAGTAGGTTGATCTTGATAACTATAACCAAATGTAGTACTAGCATAACAAACTACGTTATAAACATCCTTTTCTATTTTTTTTACATTACAAACTTTTATAATTGAATTTATTTTTGTAAATGAAACACATTGTTTTTCACACCAATTTGTAAAATATTTAGTTTTAGTTACTTCTTTTTCATAAGCCCATTTACCTACCTTTTTATTTAAATCATAAAATAATTTTAAGCCTTCACTATCACCAGTTAAAATAGCTGAATTTCTATTTAAAAATATATTTTCAATAAGTGGTTGAAATTCTTCTATTAATTCATTATTTTTATCATTTGTCAAATTATTATTTTGGGTATATAAATTATTATTTGATGTTATAAAAGCATATGAAATTAAAGAATTAAAATTAAATATAATTAATATAAATAAAAATATTTTATAAAAGCAGCTTTTATTTTTAAAATATAATTTTTTCATAATCATTGCTCCCTTTGTTATTTAGAAATTATAAATATTAATATATATAGTTTGTGTAATAAAGATAATTTTTATATATAAATTAAATGGCAATAAATTATCAAATGTTATTTCGAACTCATAATATATATAAATAATTAAATTGAGGTAATTATGTCAGTAAAAGAATTAAAAGAGATATATGAAAATGGATTTATATTAGAGTTTGATGATAATGATAAAATAGTATTTATTTCAGATGTTCATAGAGGCGATGGAACATATTCAGACTCACTCTTACCAAATAGAAATATTTATATAACTGCACTTAAATATTATTTAGAGAAAAATTATATTTATATAGAAGTTGGAGATGGAGATGAGTTATGGAAAAATAAGAACTGTAATGAAATTTCTTTTTTTTATGATGATGTATTTAAGTTATTTAATAAGTTTAATAAAAAAGGTAATATTTATTGTATAACTGGAAATCATGATATTATTAAACAATATTCTAATTATAAAAAAAAGGAAGAAAAATCATTGAGAAAAATTGGGGCTAATTATGGAAAGGAATTTATTAAATTCATTGAAAACAATACTTTTTATACAGGAATTAACTTATTATATAAACCATTAGGGGAGAAAATTTTAGTTGTTCATGGTCATCAAGTTGACTTTTGGAATAACGAAGTTTGGAAAATAAATAGATTTTTAGTAAGATATATATGGAGATTTTTAAATGGAATTGCAGGATTTAAAGATCCAACAAGGTCAGCCAAAAGTAAAACTAAAAGAAGTAGAATAGACATAAGACTTCAATCATGGGCAAGAGATAATTGTACAATGCTATTGTGTGGGCATACTCATAATAGTAGATTTCCAGATTTGTATGAACCACCATATTTTAATGATGGATGTTGTGTTTATCCATATGCAATGACAGCAATTGAAATAGAAAAGGGAGAAATAAAACTTGTTAAATGGATAATAGATGCACAAGAAACTGGTTCACTTTGGGTAACAAAAAAGGATATTGCAGGGCCTGTTAAAGTTGCTGAGTATTTAAAGTATGCACAAGAAGAAAGACTTAGGAGAAAAAATAAATAAGTTTTATAATTATTTTGATATGATAAAAAATTTAAATTATAATAAAGTTAGAACTAGAGAGGAGATTGTAATGGACAGTTTAACAGGAAAGGTAGCATTAGTAACAGGTGCATCTAGAGGAATAGGAAGTGCTATTGCAAAAAAATTAGCTTTAAATGGTGCAAGTGTTATTATAAATTATTCAAAAGATGATATTGGGGCTAATAATACATTAAAGGAAATAACAAAAAGTGGTGGCTATGCAAAAACTATAAAAAAAGATATATCTTATTACAGCAATTGTATTGAATTAATAAATGAAGTTATAACTACTTTTGGAAAAATAGATATATTAGTAAATAATGCAGCTAAATCTGAAATTGGATTGTTTATGGACTTTAAAAGGGAAAATATAAATAATTTAATGAATATTAATTTATTAGCACCAATGTATTTATCACAAGCAGTATTACCATCAATGATATCAAAGGGGAGTGGTAATATAATTAATATTTCATCTATTTGGGGAGAAACAGGAGCATCTTGTGAAGTTGTTTATTCAACTACTAAGGGAGGATTAAATTTATTTACTAAATCATTAGCAAAGGAAGTTGCACCTTTTGGAATTAGAGTAAATGCAATAGCACCTGGAGTTATTAATACAGAAATGAATAGTTTTTTAAGTGAAGATGAAAAAATGAAATTAATAGAAGAAATTCCAATGGGGAGATTTGGAAATGGGGATGAAGTTGCAAATACTGTAGTATTTTTATGCCAAAATGATATTTCATATTTAACAGGTCAAATAATAAAAATTGATGGTGGATTTTTATAATAGACAAATGAAAGTGAAGTTGATGATATAAATGATAAAAATAAAAATAGATAAAAATAAATTAAATGAGCCAGTTTTTAAATTATGGTTTAAAGAATTAAATGAAAAAGAAGAACGTTTTTTAAAAAGAGCATTAATTGAAAGCAAGGAAATACAAGGGTCATATAAATATGAAATACCAATAAAATTTTTGTTACCAATAATAAATAACATAGGAAAAGAAAATATTAAAATTGATAGACATAGTAAATTATCATTTTTAGAGTTTTCAGATGATTTTGATGAGAAATATTTTTATATTTTCCAAGTAAATGCAAGATATATGAAGAAGTGGCGTGAAGAAAGATGTCCTAATATATTTAAAATAGAAATTGACAAGGAAACATTAGAAATAAAAAAAGAAGTAATATTTAAGAAAATAGATCCTGTATATGTTTAAGAAAATTAAGTATTAAATTTTATAAATGTAAAGTAGTAATTCATAATTTTTGAATAAAATTATGAAATAATAAAAGAGATAATAGTTGATTTTAAAAATTGTACTATCATCTCTTTTGTTATATATGAAAACATTATTCAAATTCATCAAATAATATATCTTGTTTTCTTAATGTAAACTTAAATAAAACACCATCTTGTGTATTACTAAGTGAAAATTCACTTTTATGAAGTGATAAAATTCTTTGAACAGTTGCTAAACCAAGGCCATAACTATTTTTTGTTCTATCTCCTGATTTATCTAATCTATAAAATTTGGCAAAAACATTTTCTAACTCTTTTTCTGGAATTTTAATTCCTTTATTTTCAATTGAAATTAAATAATTGATTTCTTCTTCTTTTACTGAAATAATAATATCATTTCCTGCAGGAGTATATTTAATAGTATTAGATAAAAGATTTTGAACAACACGTTCTAATGTCATAACATCTCCTTCAACATAAGCATATGAAGGTAAGTCAAATTTAACATGTAAATCTTTATTTTTAAACTCTAAGGACAATTTTTTTACCATTCCACGAAGTAACCTTACAATATTAAAGGATTCTAAGTGCAAACCAATTGTTTCTGATTCAAGTTTAGATAAATCTAGCATATTTGTTATAAGTAAATTCATTTTATTTGCTTCATCTATTATTGTATCTAAATATACAAAGGAATCTTTACCAGAAACTATTCCATCACGTAATCCTTCAGCGTAACCACTTATAATTCCAAGTGGAGTTCTTAAATCATGACTAACGCTTGAAACGAAATCTTTTCTCATATTTTCAAGATTACGTTCTTTTTCAATATCTCTTTCTAGTTGAGCATTTTTTTCTTGAAGAGTTTGAAGTGCATTTTCTAAGTTTGAAGATAAAAAATTTAATGTATTTGCAAGATTGCCAATTTCATCATCAGAATTTATTTCACATTTCACATCAAAATCAAAATTAGACATTTTTTTTGCTACATTATTTAAATTAATAAGAGGATTACTAATTAATTTAGAATAAATTCTTGATAAAAATATAGCTAATATTAAAAATCCAATTAATAAATAAAAGTAAAAACTGCGGATTACACTAGAAGCTTCTTTTATTGGTTGAATTGATGAAACTGAAATAAGGATAGAATCATTTTCATTTTGTATTGAAATTGGTGAAATTATTCCTATTTGTTTATAATTGCTACTTTTATTTTTAAATATTGTACTTTGAACTTTATTATTATATAATACATCTTCAATTAAATCAGTATTATACAATAAATCAGAACAAAAATTAGTTAAAGATTTCATATCATCTAAGTTATTATTATCAAAAAAAGATAAATATTTTACGGAGCCGGTATCAACAGAAAAAATGGCAACCCTTGAATTATTTTTTTCTTCAAAATTCTTTAATGCAGATGTTAGTGTCTTGGTATCAAAGTCTTGATAAGAATATAAAGCTTTTATTCTTTTAACATCTAGGATTAATGATTCTGTTTTTTTTGAAAGATAAAAGTCTTCAAAAAATATAGTTTGAAATAAAAATGTAAAACAAAATACAACAGAAATTAATCCAAAGGTTATTATTGTAATTCTTTTTGAAATACTATTGTTCATTTGGAATTTCAAATTTATAGCCACTTCCTCTCACTGTAATAATATAATTAGATTTAGAACCTAATTTTTCACGTAATCTTTTTATATTGGTATCAACAGTTCTTAAATCACCATAGTAATCAATACCCCAAACATTGTCTAATATAGTATCTCTACTTAATGCAATACCTATATTATCAGATAAATATACTAAAAGTTCAAATTCCTTTGGAGAAAGCATAAGAGGTTCATCATTTATTTTTACTTCATGAGCTAATTTGTTAATAGTTAATCCATTAAAATTTTGATTTGGACTGAAGTCTAAATCATTATTAGTTGTCCTTTTTAATAGAGCTTTAATTTTAGCTATTAAAATTTTAGGCGAAAATGGTTTAGTTACATAATCATCAGCACCCATTTCATATCCAAATAATTTATCTTCTTCTTGGCTTTTGGCAGTTAGTAAAATTATAGGAAGATCTGAAACAGTTCTAATTGTTTCTAAAACCGTAATACCATCAATTTTAGGCATCATAATATCTAAAAGTATTAAATCAATTTTATTATTTTTAAATACAAATATTCCTTCATCACCATCAGAAGCTTCTAAAACATTGAAACCTTCTGATTTTAAATAGTCTCTTAGCAAAAATCTTATTTTTAACTCATCTTCAATTATTAGTATTGTTTTATTCATAAATCCTCCTTTAAAAACAGCTATTAAATAGATTATATAGTATTATTGCATAAATATAAACTAAGAAGTTAAAGTAATTTTAAAAGTAAAAGGGGAAAAGTGAGATCAAAATTATTAAATTGTTGTAATTAAGCAATAAACATATTATATTATAATTCTAGGAAAAAAGAAATTTAGGTGGGGAAAGGTAACAAATGGTTAAGTTAAATTTTGATGTAAAAACACATATTCTAAAAAATGGATTAGAAGTTATTACTATAAAGAAAAATACCCAAATCTCATCAATTAACATAGGAATAAAAGTAGGAGCCTTAAATGAAAGTCTTGAAGAAAAAGGAATTTCACATTATATAGAACATATGATTTTTAAGGGGACTAAAAATAGAACATTTCAAAAGTTAAATGATGAATTAGAAGCTTTAGGAGGAGAATATAATGCATTCACAGATTATTCTCAAACAGTTTATTCTATAAGTTGTTTAGAGGAAGAATTAAAAAATGCAATAGAATTATTAAGTGATATGCTTATTAATTCTGAATTTCCTGAGGAAGAAATAGATAAGGAAAGAGGAGTAATTTTAGCTGAAATAAGATCAAGTAAAGATAATATTGAAGATATTAGCTTTAAGAGAGTTAATGAAGCTGCATTTGAAAAAAGTGCATTAAGATTTGATGTTGCAGGGTTAGATAAAAATGTTAAAGGATTTAATAGAAATGAACTTTATCAATATTATAAAAAATATTATGTTCCTAATAATTCCTTAATAACAATGGTATCATCATTAAGTCATGATGAGGCTATTAAAGAAATAGAAAAGCATTTTGATAACTGGGAGGCAAAGAAATTAATAAATTTAAATATTAAAGATGAAAAAAATAAATGTGTAAAGAAAATAACAACAAAGGAAAATATTGAATTAAGCACTATAGTTTATTTATTTACATTTTATGATTTAAATAAGGAAGATGAATTAGCACTTAGAATTTTAAATCATCGTTTAGGAGAAAGTGCAAATTCATTATTATTTAGAGAAGTTAGGGAAAATAGAGGATTAGCTTATGATATATATTCTCATTTAGATATAACTAAAAATGTGAAAACTTTATATATTTACACAGCAGTTGATGAAGAAGATATAGAAGCTGCTTCTAATGCAATAGAAGAAATATTTAGAGATATAAAGACTAAAAAGATTTTAATTGGAGATAATGATTTAAATATAATGAAAAAAGTTCATAAGACAGCTGTAATTTCTACGTTAGAAGATTCAACAGAGTTATGTAGTTATATTTTAAGTCAAAGTTTAGAAGGTGAAGATATATTTGAATTTTTAAAGGATATGGAAAACTTAAATAATATTACTGCTGATGAAATTTATGAGGTGGCAAATAAAGTTTTAAATAATCCTACAATTCATATACTAAAATCATCATAGGTTGGTAATAATTATGAATATAATAACTAAAATGGAAATTAGCAAAAGAAATAAAGAACGTATAAATATTTATATTGATGAAGAATATGCATTTTCAATTAGTGCTGAGCTTGTGTATAAGGAAAATTTAAAGGTTAAGGATAAAGTTGATGTGCAACTATTAAAAAAGTTATCAGATGAAGATAATTATATTAAATGTAAAAATACTGCACTTAAAATAATTGAAAGAACTTATAAAAGTGAAAAGGAATTAGCAGAAAGATTAGAATTAAAGGGATATGATAGCCATATAATAAGACGTACTATAAATTTTATGAAGGAATATAATTTATTAAATGATAATAGTTATGCAACAATGTACGTAAAGGATAAGTCAAAAATAGCTGGAAAAAGAAAAATAAAATATACATTACTTCAAAAAGGTATTGATGAAAATATAATTGAAAATGAATTAGAAAAACTTGATAATAATGAATTAAAAAATGCAGCATATGAAATGGCATTAAAAAAATATAAAGTTATTAGCAAAAGAGAAGCTGATGAATATAAACTAATGCAAAAGTTGTATAGATTTTTAATGGGGAAGGGGTATGATTATGATTTAATTAAAGATGTTGTAAAATCTATAGTTAAATCAGAAGATTTCTAATTAAAAGGGGTAGTCTTAATGAATGAAATACTCTCTTATGCTATATGTTTTTTAATAATTTTATTAATAGCTTTATTTAATGTTAAGGGAACATTAAGTAATAGAAATATCTCTTATTATTTAAAAAAGACACTTTATTATATATCTATACTTATTACTATAGTAATAATGAATTTAAGAATTAATATAATACTAAAAAAAATTACTAATATATCAACAAATTATTTAAATTTAACAGGAATTTATAATGATATGAGTAAAATAGCTTTATTTGTGGTACTTTTTTTTGTAATTCAGATATGTGTATATAAGATATTAAAGAAAATTATAGTGTCAATTTTTAAAAATATTAATAAAGAAAATACTATATTAATGACATTATTATCTTTTATTTTGGGAACAATAAAAGGATTTTCAGTAGTATTAATACTTTTTTTTATAATTAGTATGTATAATAACACTCTAGGCGCTTATAATTCATTTGAGTTTTTTAAAGAAAATAAAATATATAGCCAAGTATCTTCAATAGTAGAAAAAGGTAATAATACTCTAACAGATGAAGTTGTTGAAAACTTTTTACCAGCTAATAAAATAATTATTTATTATAATGGTGTTACGTTAGAAGAAGGTATAAAATCTACAGATGAAATCGATGAATATGCAAAAGAATTAACTAAAAATGTAAGTAATGACATGGATAAGTCGAGAATATTATATTCATGGATTGGAAGCAATATAGAATATGATTATGATAGAGCAGAAAAAGCATTAAATAATGAAAAAGTTGAAGATAGTGGAGCTATTTCAGCATTTAAAAAAAGAAGTGGTATTTGTTTTGATTATTCTTGTCTTTATGTTGCTATGGCTAGGGCTGTAAATTTAAAGGTAAGATTATTAACAGGTACGGCTTATGATGGTGAAAAATATGGACCACATGCATGGAATGAAGTTTATATAAGTGAAATTGATAATTGGATTCCAGTAGATACAACTTTTTATTTATCTGGGGATTATTTCAATAGTAAAAATTTTTATGAAGACCACATAACTGATAGTATTGCAGGAGAATGGTAAAAGCGCTTTTTAAAGCGCTTTTTTATTTTTTGAAATTAATAGATTAATTGCTTTTTCACAATCTTTATCGGAAGCATCTAATGCCCATGCTCTATTGAAATAAATTAAAGCTTTATTTATATTTTCAAGCATTGCATAACAGTATGCTAAATTAAAATAATATTTACTTTCTTTTTGAATATATAAAGCTTTTTTTAACATATCTATTGCACTGTTAAAATCTTTAAGTTTAATGTAGCAAACACCTGCATTATAATAAGCACAACTTTCATTTTCACCTATATCAATGGACTCTATATAATTTTCTAGTGCTTTAGAATAATCTTTATTATTGTAATATTTATTTCCATCATTAAAGTAACTCATAGCAACCTCCTAAGTACTTACTAATATATTTTAATTATTGTCTTTACGAAGTAATATTATTCAAAAAGTATTAAATTTAGAATGATTTAATATAATACAATTTATTACTTATCAAAAAAATTAATAACTATATAATTGATAAAAATGTAAAAAAGTCATGTGGAAAAAATATCTAAGTATGATATAATTTAAGTGATTATATTTTGGAAAGAGTGGTAAAAAATGGTATATTATAAATTAGGAATAGATGTAGGATCAACTACAATTAAAGTTGTAGCATTAGATAGTTATAATAAAGTAATTTATAATGACTATAGAAGACATTTTTCTGATATAAAAAATACTTTGATAGGTTCATTAGAAGAGTGTTTTAAGAAAATTGGAAATTTTGATTTGAAAATTACTGTTACTGGTTCAGGTGGAATAGGGGTTGCACAATGGTTACAATGTGATTTTCAACAAGAGGTTATAGCTTGTACTAGGGCAGTAGAGGAATTTATAAATAAAACTGATGTTGTTATTGAATTAGGTGGAGAAGATGCTAAGATAACATATTTAAAAGGTGGAATAGATCAAAGAATGAATGGGACATGTGCTGGTGGAACAGGTGCTTTTATTGATCAAATGGCTATCTTATTAAATACTGATGCACAAGGATTAAATATATTAGCAAGAGATGCTGAAAATATTTATCCAATAGCTTCACGATGTGGTGTTTTTGCAAAAACTGATATTCAACCATTAATTAATGAAGGGGCAAAGAAAAGTGACATTGCAGTATCAATATTTCAAGCAGTAGTAGATCAAACAATTAGTGGATTAGCTTGTGGTAAGCCAATTAGAGGAAAGGTTACATTTTTAGGTGGACCGCTTCATTTTCTTGATAGCTTAAGAGAAAGATTTATTAAAACACTAAATTTAAAGGAAGGGGAGTATTTTGCTCCGGAAAATTCAGAAATTTATGTTGCATTAGGAGCTGCAATTTTATCTGAAAATAATGAAATAATTAGTTCTAAGGAACTTATTAAAAAATTAAATTCAATTAGTGAAAAAGAAATAGAAGATAATTTTTTAGAACCATTATTTAAAAATGATAAGGAGTATTTTGATTTTAAAAAGAGGCATGATTCAAGTGTTGTGCCTAAGAGCGATTTAAAAACATATAAGGGGAATATATTTTTAGGTATAGATGTAGGTTCAACTACAACGAAAGCTGTAGTTTTAGGGCAAAATGGTGAACTTTTATATTCTAGTTATAATAATAATGAAGGAAGTCCACTAAATAAAACTTTAGAAATATTAAAAGAATTATATATATTAATAAATAAAGATACAAGAATAGCAAAAGCAACAGTTACTGGTTATGGAGAAGGATTAATTAAGGCTGCATTAGGTATAGATATTGGAGAAATAGAAACTATTTGCCACTTTAGGGGGGCAAAGGAGTTTATGCCTAATGTAGAGTTTATTTTGGATATAGGTGGACAAGATATGAAAGCCTTAATGATTAAAGATGGAGTTATCAATAACATTTTATTAAATGAAGCTTGTTCATCAGGCTGTGGTTCATTTATTGAAGGATTTAGTAAATCACTTGGAATTTCTATAGATGAATTTGCTAAATTAGCTATTAGTTCAAAAAGGCCAGTTGATTTAGGTTCAAGATGTACAGTATTTATGAATTCAAAGGTTAAACAAGTACAAAAAGAAGGAGTTAGTGTTTCTGATATATCAGCAGGACTTTCGTATTCAGTAATTAAAAATGCCTTATATAAGGTAATAAAAATAAGAAATTTTGATGAATTAGGTAAAAACATAATTGTACAAGGTGGTACTTTTTATAATGATGGTATATTGAGAAGTTTTGAAAAGATAACTGGAATAAATGTAGTTAGACCAGAAATAGCAGGGCTTATGGGAGCTTATGGAGCAGCTCTTATAAGTAAAGAAAATCATAAGGAAAATGAAATTTCAACTATAATTACAAGGGATAAGATTGATGACTTTACGATAGAAACAAGCTGTGAGAGATGTGGAATATGTGGTAATAATTGCTTATTGACAATTAATAAGTTTAGTGAAACTGAAAAGTATATTACAGGTAATAGATGTGAAAGGCCGTTGGGGGAAATTGCAAAAAAGAAAAATGTACCTAACTTATATAAATATAAGTTAAAAAGGATTTTTTCTTATAAACCTCTAAGTAAAGAAGAAGCTATAAGAGGTGAAATTGGTATTCCTAGAGTTTTAAATATGTATGAAAATTATCCATTTTGGTTTACATTTTTAACAAAATTGAAGTTTAAAGTTGTATTATCTCCAATATCTAATAAAGAAATATTTAAACTAGGAATAGAAACTATACCTTCTGAATCTGCATGTTATCCAGCCAAAATAAGTCATGGTCATATAATGTATTTAATTAATAAGGGATTAAAAATTATTTTTTATCCATGTGTACCATATGAATATAAAGAAGATTCAGGAGCTAACAATCATTATAATTGTCCAATGGTAACTTCTTATCCTGATGTTATAAAAAATAATATAGATGATTTAAAAGAAAAAAATATTAAATACCTTTCACCTTTTTTATCATTACACAATAAGGAGAAATTATATAAGAGACTTTATGAAATATTTGAAGAATTTAATGTAACCAAAAAAGAAATAATAGAAGCTGTAGATGCAGCTTTTAATGAAAGAGAAAATGTAGTAAGTGATATAAGAAAAAAAGGGGAAGAAACATTAAAATATATAGAAGAGCATAAAATGAAAGGAATTGTTTTAAGTGGTAGGCCTTATCATATTGACCCAGAAATCAATCATGGGTTAACAGATATTATAACTTCATTTAATATGGCTGTTCTTACTGAAGATAGTGTTGCTCATTTAGGAAATTTAGAAAGACCAATAAGGGTTGTTGATCAATGGATGTATCATACAAGGTTATATAGAGCAGCAGCATTTGTAAAAGAGAGAACTGACTTAGAATTAATACAATTAACTTCCTTTGGATGTGGATTAGATGCAGTTACAAGTGATCAAGTAGCAGAAATATTGGCAAGTCGCGGCAAAATGTATACCCTAATAAAAATAGATGAAGGTAGCAATTTAGGGGCTGTAAAAATAAGAATAAGATCTCTTAAGGCTGCAATGGAAGAAAGAGAAAAAAATAATGTAAAATTAAAAAATATAGATAATAGCTATAAGAAAAATTTATTTACTAAGGAAATGAAAAAGGATTGGACTATTCTTGCACCACAAATGTCACCTATACATTTTCAATTTATAGAAAAGGCAGTAAGAGCAAGTGGATATAATATTGATGTATTACCTGCAAATGATAAAGAAGCAATAGAAGAAGGTATTAAATATGTAAATAATGACGCATGTTATCCATCTATATTGGTTATTGGGCAAATGATTAATGCATTGAAAAGTGGTAAATATGACCCAAATAAAACAGCATTAATAATAAGTCAAACAGGTGGAGGTTGTAGGGCTACAAATTATGTAGGATTTTTAAAGAAGGGATTAAGAGAAGCTGGATTTCCTAATGTGCCTATAATTTCTTTAAATGTATTAGGTATGGAAAGGCAACCTGGATTTAAAATTTCCTATAGACTTATAAAGAAACTTATGATGGGAGTAATTTATGGTGATTTATTCATTAGAGTTCTTTATAGAGTAAGACCTTATGAAACTGTAAAAGGATCTGCAAATAAATTATATGAATATTATAGGGAAAAGGCATTTAAAAATGTAGAAAACGGCAATAAGAATGAAATGAATAAATTAGTTAAAGAAATAGTTAAAGCATTTGATACTTTAGAAATAAATGATGAAGTTAAACCTAAGGTTGGAATTGTTGGAGAAATATTAGTTAAATATCATCCAACAGCAAATAATAATATTGTAGATGTTTTAGAAAAAGAAGGTGCTGAGGTTGTTGTACCAGAATTATTAGATTTCTTTTTATATTGCTGTTATAATTCAAAATTTAAAAATAGATATTTATCAGGAAGTAGTATAGTTAAAACAGGATGTGATATTGCAATATCTTATATAGAATCATATAGAAAAGTAGTAATAAAAGAGTTGCAAAATAGTGAAAGATTTGGATATCCAAGCTCTATAAATAATTTAGCAAAAAAAGCTGCTAATGTTGTATCATTAGGCAACCAAACAGGAGAAGGATGGTTATTAACAGGAGAAATGGTAGAATTAATAGAAAGTGATGTAAATAATATTGTTTGTATACAACCATTTGCTTGTTTACCTAACCATATTACTGGAAAAGGAATGATTAAAGCATTAAAATCTAAATATCCACTTGCAAATATAGTTGCAGTAGATTATGATCCAGGTGCTTCAGAAGTTAATCAGTTAAATAGAATAAAGCTTATGATGTCAGTTGCATTTAAAAATTTAAAAGTTCCACAACAAGATTACAACTATAGAAAAGAAGTAAAAATAGATATAAATACATTAAGAACAAACAATATTTAACTAAAAAAAGATGGGGAAAATAAAAAAAACGACATTTTTTTTATTTTCTCTTTATTTTTTTTAATCTCTTTACTATAATGTATTTATATTTTAACGTAAATTTAATGGCAGGAGAGATAGTATGAATGATAATAATCCTTATGTATTAGTTTTAGGGGCTTCGATTGTAGACATTTTTGGTTTTTGTGGGAGAAGTTATGCACAAAGGGACTCTATACCAGGTCATATAAAAATATCTTTTGGTGGGGTTTGTAGAAATATTGCAGAAAACCTTGCTAGGGTAGGAGTAAAAACAGAATTTATTTCAATTTTAGGTGATGATGAAAATGGAAAGAGCATTTTTGAACATTCTAAGAGATTAGGATATAATATGGAAAATTCATTATTCCTAAAAAATGAAAGCACACCTACATATATGGCAATTTTAAATCATCAAGGTGAAATGGAATCAGCTGTAGTTGATATGGAAAGTTTAAATAAAATGGATAAAAACTTTATAGATGAAAAAGACAATATATTTGAAAATGCAAAATATACAATTGTAGATTCAGATAATCCAGAATTATTAGAGTATATTTTAAAGAAATATGAATGTAAAAGTAACTTTATATTAGATCCAGTATCAGCTAAGAAGGCAAAGAAAATACGTCATTTAATAAAGTATTTCCATACAATAAAACCTAATAGATTTGAAACAGAAGCATTATGTGGTTTTAAAATTAAAGGTAATGAGGATTTAAGAAGAGCGGGAAGATTTTTTATTGAGCAAGGAGTAGAAAATGTATTTATAAGCTTAGATGCAGATGGAATATATTATATTACAAAAGATGGAGAAGAGGGCACTCTTGCATGTTGCGATAAAATTGATGTAAAAAATGTTACTGGAGCTGGTGATTCATTTGTTGCAGGAATTGGATATGGATACGTGAATAATTTAAGTATTAAAGATACATTAAAGTATGCAATGGCTATGTCTATAATAACAATAACTCATGAGGAAACTATTAATCCAGATATGTGTCATAATTCAGTTGAAAATTTTGTTAAAAATAATAAATGGGTTGAAAAAAATTAATTTTAAATGTGGATGTCGCATTAAGAATAAATCCTAAAATATATTGTATTAATTTTTATTTTTTAAAACAATATATTGTGTATAAAAGTTTTAGTGCGATAGCCCAATTTTTTTGAATTAAAAATGTATTAAAATTGAAAAAATAGAAAAAATAGTGATATAATTTAATTGAGAATTATAAAAACTAGGAGTATAAACATGGGCAAGATAAGAAAAATTATTGAGATTTATGGAATTGTACAAGGGGTTGGATTTAGGCCTTTTGTTTATAATTTAGCATCAAAAAATAATTTAACGGGACATGTTAATAATAATAGCAATGGAGTTTTTATAGATATTCAAGGAGAAAAGGATAATATTAATGAATTTATTATAGAATTAAGAGAAAATCCTCCGGAATTAGCAAGAATAAATGAAATACGAATAAAGAATAAAAATGTGAATAAAAAATATGTAAAATTTGATATAAAGTTTACTGAAAATAATTTAAATCCAACAACATATATTTCACCAGATTATTCTATTTGTGATAAGTGTAAAGAGGAGATTTTTGATGAAAAAAGTAAGAGATACAGGTATCCATTCACTAATTGTACATGTTGTGGACCAAGATTTACAATAATAAAAAAATTACCTTATGATAGAGTTTCAACAACAATGAATGAGTTTGAAATGTGTGAAGCTTGTAAAGCTGAATATGATAATCCAAGTAATAGAAGGTTTCATGCTCAACCTAATGCATGCCCAAATTGTGGTCCTAAGGTATTTTTGAAAAATAAAAATGGGGAATTATTAAATTATAGTGATTGTTTGAAAGAAACAGCCAAATTTCTTAAGAAAGGTGAAATAATAGCAATTAAAGGATTAGGAGGATTTAATTTATCTTGTGATGCTAAAAATGAAAAAAGTATAAGATTATTAAGGGAGAGAAAGCATAGGTCTAGTAAACCATTAGCTGTAATGATGAAGGATATAGAAACTGTAAGAAAATATTGTGATTTAAGTGAAGAAGAAGAGAAGATACTATTAAGTAATAAAAGACCTATTATTCTTTTAAGAAAGAAAAAAAATTACAGTTTACCAGAAAATTTAGCACCTAATAATAAGATGATAGGTGTTATGCTTCCATATACTCCATTGCATTATTTAATTTTTAATAATGATTTAGATGTTTTAGTAATGACTAGTGCTAATATGAGTGGAGAACCTATAATTTATAAAAATGATGAAGCTTTAAGAAAATTAAGGAATATTGCAGAATATTTTCTTTTACATAATAGAGAAATTTATATTAATATAGATGATTCAGTAACTAGATATATTTTAAAAAATGAAAGATTGATAAGGCCAGGGAGAGGTTATGCACCTAATAGTATTTTAATGAAAAGTGAAATTGAAATTTTAGCATTAGGATCTCAATTAAAAAATACAATAAGTATTAGTAATGGTACTGATATTTTTATAAGTGAATATATAGGAGATATAGAAAATAAGGAAACTATAAATAATTTTCAAAAGGTAATTAAACATTATTTAGAAATATATAAAGTTAAACCAAAAGTTATAGTTTATGACAAACATCCTGGATTTGTTTATAAACAATTAAACCTTGAAGAAGATCTTAACTTACATTATTGTATTAAATATATAGAAACACAACATCATCATAGTCATATTGTAAGTTGTATGGTTGAAAATAAAATTGATGAAAAGGTTATTGGAATTGCTTATGATGGAACTGGGTATGGAGATGATAAAAAAATATGGGGTGGAGAATTTTTTGTATGCAATAAAAAAATATATAAAAGGATTGGACATTTAGAATATTTTAAGTTGCCAGGAGGGGAAAGTGCTATTAAAAATCCATGGAAAATAGCAATTTCATTACTATATAAAGTATATAAAGATGAATATATTGAATATGTTCCTAAACATATTAATAGTAATAAAATTAATATAATAAAAAAAATGATAGATAAAAATATTAATTCACCAGAAACATCAAGCATAGGAAGATTATTTGATGGAGTTTCTGCTTTATTAGGATTGATACAAGAAGTTTCATTTGAGGGTGAAGCTGCTATTAATTTAGAAAATATAAGCAATGAAAAAATAAATGATTTTTATAAATATAATATAAGCAATGAAGAAAATATATTAATTATAAAATTAAATGATTTTATAAGAGAAATTATTGATGATATAAGATTAAAGATTAGTAATGATATCATAAGTGCAAAGTTTCATAATACTATAGTTGAAATAACTAATGATATGGCAAAAAAAATAAGAAAAATAAGTAATATAAATGTTGTAGCATTAAGTGGTGGAGTATTTCAAAATAAAATATTATTAGAAAAAACAGTTAAAAAATTAGAAGAGAGCGGATTTAATGTATATACTAATAAAATTATTCCATGTAATGATAGTGGAATTAGTTTAGGGCAATTAGTAATTGCTAATGAAATGTTTATTTGAAAGGAGAAATTATATGTGCATAGCAGTACCAGCAAAAATAGATTTTATAAATGATGATGAAGCAATTGTAAATTATGGTGGGGTAAAAATGAATGTTAATATTACATTTATTAATGAACCTAAAATAGGAGATTATGTATTAGTTCATGCAGGATGTGCAATTCAAAAAATAGATGAAGATTATGCAATTGAAACTTTAAAAATATTTAAAGAACTTAGTGAAGCAATTAAGGAGTGTAAAAACAATGGAAATGCTTAATGGTTTTAAAGATAGTAAGCTTTCAATGAATTTAATAAATAAAATAAAAAATGAAAAAAGTGAAAAAATTTCTATTATGGAGGTTTGTGGAACACATACTAATGTTATATTGAAAAGTGGAATAAAAAGCTTGCTTCCTAATAATATAAAATTAATAAATGGGCCAGGATGTCCTGTATGTGTTACATCACAAGGGTATATTGACACTGCTATTGAATTAACTAACAGAAAAAATATAATTATTACAACCTTTGGAGATTTAATGAAAGTTCCAGGTAAGGATAGTACTTTAAATAAGGAAAAAGCTTTGGGAAAAGATATAAGAGTTGTTTATTCACCTTTAGATAGTATAAAAATAGCAGAAGATAATCCTAATAAAGAGGTTGTTTTTTTAGCAATTGGATTTGAAACAACAGCACCAATTATTGCATTAAGTATAGAGATAGCACAAAGTAAAAAGATAAGAAATTTTTCCATTTTAAATAGTTTAAAAACTATGCCACAAGCAATGGAAAGTTTAGTTTTAAATCCAAATTTAAAAGTAGATGCATTTTTATGTCCAGGTCATGTAGCTACTATAATTGGAGAGGAGCAATTTAAAAATTTAGCTTTAAAATATAAGATTCCAATGGTTATAACAGGATTTGAAATAAATGATATTTTAGCATCCATATGTAAAATTGTTGAAATGAAAAATAAATGTGAAAATGAATTAGTTAATTTATATAGTAGGTTTGTAAAAAAAGAAGGAAATATAAATGCAATTAATATAATATATGAGGTTTTTAATGAATGTGAAAGTTATTGGAGGGGACTTGGAAAAGTAAATAATGCAGGATTAGAAATAAAAGAAAAATATAAGGAATTTGATAGTTTAAGTAAATTTAATATTAGTTTTTTAAAAGAAAATGATAATAAAGGGTGTTCTTGTGGAGAAGTATTAATTGGGTTGAAGGAACCAAGGGAGTGTAAATTATTTGGAACTGTATGTACGCCACTAACACCAATAGGAGCATGTATGGTATCAGAAGAGGGAGCATGTTCAGCTTACTATAAATATTGTTGATAAGTAAGGGAAGGGAAATTATATGAGCAATGAAGTTATAAGTTTAAGTCATGGTAGTGGGGGAAAAGCAACTAATAAATTAATAAATAATTTATTTTATAAATATTTTGACAATGATATATTAAATCAAAAAAATGATTCAGCTGTATTACCAGCTATAAATAATAAAATTGCTATATCTACAGATTCGTTTGTTATAAAGCCAATATTTTTTAATGGAGGAGATATAGGAAAACTTTCAATTTGTGGTACAGTAAATGATATTTCAATGAGTGGAGCTACACCAATATATATTTCAGTTGGATTTATAATAGAAGAGGGATTTGAAATAAGTGAATTAGAAAAAATAGTAAAGTCAATGGCTGATACAGCTAAGGAAGCAGGGGTGAAAATAGTAACAGGAGATACTAAAGTTGTAGAAAGGGGAAGTTGCGATAAGATTTATATAAATACAACTGGAATAGGAATTATAAGTGATGAAAAACACTATTATTCTGGAAATATGGTTAAGGATGGAGACATAATATTGCTTAGTGGAACAATTGGAGAACATGGAATGTGCATAATTAATCAGCGAGATGATTTTGGATTTGATGTAAAAATAAAAAGTGATTGCTGTCTTTTAAATAAACTTATTAAAGATATTTTATCTGTAAGTGATAAAGTTAAAGTTTTACGAGATCCAACAAGAGGTGGGGTTGCAACAACATTAAATGAAATAATAGAGCATAGTAATATTAGTATGGAAATAAGGGAAAACTGTATTCCTGTAAAGAAAGAAGTAGCAGCTATGTGTGATATTTTAGGTTTTGATCCTCTTTATGTAGCAAATGAAGGTAAATTATTAGTAATTGTTGATAAGGAAGATGCTGAAGCAGTACTTAATATTATGAAAAAAAATAAAGTCGGTAAGGATTCAGTTATATTAGGACAAGCTATTCAAGATGGGAAAAATAAATTATATTTAAAAACTGAACTTGGAGGTAAAAGAATTATAAGTATGCCTGATGGAGAATTATTAGTAAGGATATGCTAATTAAATTAAAATGACAAATAGTAAAATGAATTACCATTTGTCATTTTTTTATTTAAATTACAATTAATTTATTAACGTAAAATTGACTTAATGCAATTAATAGCTCTTTTATTATTTGAAGTTTCTATATATATAGAATTATCTTCACCAAGGTATGAAGAATATATATCTAGATTTTCAGATAATTTACAGTATATTTTAGCAAAAATATTTTTTGAATAAGAAGGTAAATATATTTTTAATATTTTACTTGAAACATAATCAATACACCATTTATTTAATAAGCAGTCAACAGTTCTTACATCATTAGATGTTTGTTTTTCATTATTACCTACAACAAAATTAAATAAGTTACAATTATCATGAAGGTTTAAATAAGAATATCCGTTTAATGAAATTTTTTCACATTCTAGTGTGGATAATAAATCACAAATAGTATCTGAATCAGTTATAATTGAAATTTGAATTCTTTCTTCAATATGAATATCATTACATGAAAAATCATTTGGACAGGAACTTAAGTTTTCGTTAGAGTAATCAAATGAATTTATAAAAGAATTTAACATTATATCATCTCCGCATAATCTTTTGTTTTATTAGGTTATAATACATAATATGAAGTTATATAAAAAACGTTCAAATATATAAAATATAATTAAATAAAATTAACATTTGTGCATTTTTATTAGAGTTTATTAAGAAAATTTTAAATTTATTTAAAGTTAAAAGTAAGTATTATTTATTAAAGAATATATAATTTTAAAGTAATATTATATAATATTGATATTGATTAATAACATTTATATAATTATTATAAAGGAATTAAAATAATAATTTATTAGGAGAAACAAGTAATGGAGAATGGTATTGCAACAATAAACAAAGAAAAGATAAAAGTGAAAAAACCAAGTCTTTATAAAGTTATTATGCATAATGATGATTTTACTACAATGGAATTTGTAGTTGAAGTTTTAAGAACGGTATTTAATAAAGATTTAAATACATCAAATAAAATAATGATGGATGTTCATAAAAGAGGAATAGGAATAGTTGGAGTATATCCATATGATATAGCTGCAACAAAAGTTGCAATTGCCTTAGGTATGGCTAAAGAAGAAGGGTTTCCTTTTAATATAACAATTGAGGAGGAGTAATATATGCAGATTTCAGGAGAGGTTAATGATATCATTTTAAAAGGTTATGAGCTAGCAAAAGGTAATAAGGATGAATTTGTAACAGCTGAACATTTATTATATGGAATTACATTTGTAGAAAGATTTATAAATGCATTATCAAAATTAAATGGTAGTGCTGTAAATTTAAGAAAAAAGTTAGATGAATATATTAGTGAGTACATTGAGGAAGGAGATGTAGAAGGGCCAATTGAAAGTTATAGTTTTCAACAAGCTATTATAAAAGCAAGTGAGCATGCCGTATTTTCAAGTCAAAAGAGTATTACTATGGAACATTTAATTTCTGCCATTTATGATTTGGAAAATAGTTATGCCTCATATTATCTTCAAGAAGAAGGAATAGAAAAAAGAGATTTGCTATATAAGCTTTGTCATGAAGAGAATGAAGATGATGAGTATATGGAAGAAGGGTTAATTTCTGAAGGGGATGAAGAAATTAATATGGATGAAGAAAATACAAAAAATAAAGGAACTTTATTAAAGACATTAACTATTAACTTAAATGAAATTGTGAAAAATGATAATAGTGATCCTTTAATAGGCAGAAAGGATATTTTAGAGAGAACTATACAAATATTATGTAGAAGAAATAAAAATAACCCTATACATGTAGGAGAACCTGGTGTAGGAAAAACTGCAATAACGTTAGGATTAGCAAGGCTTATAAATAAAGGAGAAGTTCCAGAAAAATTAAAAAATGCTGAGATATTTTCTTTAGATATAGGAGCAGCATTAGCAGGTACTAAATATAGAGGAGACTTTGAAGAAAGAATAAAGAAGGTATTAAATGAAATTCAAACTCATGAAAATCCAATTGTTTATATTGATGAAATTCATAATATTGTTGGAGCTGGATCTATAGATGGTGGTTCTTTAGATACATCTAATTTATTAAAGCCTTATTTAGTAAGTGGGAAAGTTAAGTTTATTGGTGCAACAACTTTTGATGAATATAAAAAATATTTTGAAAAAGATAAAGCATTAACTAGAAGATTTCAAACTATTGAAGTTAAAGAAACAACGGTAGAAGATACTATTAAAATATTAAATGGATTAAAGAGTAATTATGAAAATTATCATAATGTAAAATATAGTGATAATGCTCTTAAGCTTGCTGTAGAACTAAGTAATAAGTATATAAATGATAGGTTTTTACCTGATAAAGCTATAGATATTATAGATGAAGCAGGTTCATATATTTCTATGAATAGAAGAGATTCAAATGAAGTAATTGTTGATGAAAAAATTATAGAGGAAGTTATATCAAAAATATGTCATATACCGAAAAATACTGTTGAAAAAGATGAAATTTCTTCACTAAAAGAATTAGAAGAAAATCTAGAAAAAAATATATTTGGACAAGATATGGCTATTCATGAAATAGTAAGATGTATAAAAACTTCAAGGGCTGGTCTTAATAATGAAAATAAACCTATAAGTTCACTTCTTTTTGTTGGACCAACAGGTGTAGGAAAAACAGAAGTAGCAAAAACATTAGCAGATAGTTTAGTGGTTAAACTTATTAGATTTGATATGAGTGAATATGCAGAAAAACATGCTGCAGCAAAGCTTATAGGGGCTCCTCCAGGATATGTAGGGTATGAAGAAGGTGGATTATTAACTGATACAATAAGAAAAAATCCATATTGTGTTTTATTATTAGATGAAGTAGAAAAAGCTCATCCAGATATATTAAATGTGTTGCTTCAAGTAATGGATTATGCAACATTGAGTGATAATCAAGGAAGAAAGGCTGACTTTAGAAATGTTCTTTTAATTATGACTTCTAATGCAGGAGCTAAGGATATTGGTAAATCAGTTATTGGATTTGGAGATAGAATTATTAAGGGTGAAGCTATTAAGGAAGAAATTAAAAAATTTTTTACGCCTGAATTTAGGAATAGACTTGATAAAATAGTAGTGTTTAATCATTTAAATGAGGAAATGGCATTAAATATTGCAAAAAGAGAATTAGATAAATTTAATGAGATTTTATCAAAGAAAAATGTTAAGGCTAATTTTGATGATAAGTGTATTGACTTTGTTGCAAAAAAGGGAATATCACAAGAATATGGAGCTAGGGAAATTCTTAGAGTTATAAATCAAGAAATTAAGCCTATGTTTGTAGATGAAATATTGTTTGGAAAATTAAGTGATGGTGGGGAAGTTGCTGTTACTGTTAATAATGATAAATTTATTTATAGCTAGCTAGGAAGTATAGTAAAATTTCTTCATATGTATATTATATTTTTAATATAATAATGGTTAATAAAAATATTATAGATTTGTTGACAATAGTAAAAAAATATCATAATATAAATACAAATAAATATTTAAAAGCAGTGATAAAGAGGAGTAAGGAATAGGACGTATTAAGAGAGGAAGGTCTAGGCTGTAAGCCTTCTATATAGAATATCCTGAAGGTAGCTTTTGAGTTTCTTTGGTGAAATAGTAGTAATCAAAGACGGCATTCTAGTCGTTATTTAATTGAGATCTAAGTGATTAAATAATATTTTGTATATATATATTGTAAAAAAATCATTTAGAAATAAAGGTGGTACCACGAGTCTTCGTCCTTTTTTAGGATTAAGGCTCTTTTTTTATTAGCTTATACTATTTCATAAGTATATAAAGTTAATGGAATAGAGTTAAAAATAAAATTATGGATATTATAATTAAGGTAATAATTTTTTATGAAATAAAATGTAATTTTAATATTTAAATAAATGTCTTAAAGTATTTGTTATAAAAATTTAAATTTGTAAAGTGGTCTTTATATAAGAACTTTAAATATATAAAAAACTATTCAGGAGGTTTTAGTGATGGAAGAAAAGAAGAATTTAGCCACAACATATAATCCAAAAGAATTTGAAGAAAGAATTTATAAAACATGGGAAGAAAAAAAATATTTCACTCCTGTTGTTGATAAAACTAAAAAGCCATTTTCAATAGTGATGCCGCCACCGAATATAACTGGTAGACTTCACTTAGGGCATGCACTTGATAATACACTTCAAGATATGTTAATAAGATTTAAAAGAATGCAAGGTTACTGTACTTTATGGTTACCAGGACAAGACCATGCTTCAATTGCAACTGAAGTTAAAGTTGAAAATGAATTATTGAAACAAGGTTTAGTTAAAAAGGAAATGGGAAGAGAAGCATTCCTAGAAAAGGTTTGGGAATGGTCTGATGAATATAGAGGTCACATAAGAGAACAACTTAAAAAGATGGGTGTTTCTGCTGATTTCTCAAGAGAAGCATTTACAATGGATGAAAATTTAAATAAAGCAGTAAGAACTGTATTTGTTAAGTTATATAATGAAGGTCTTATATATCAAGGAAATAGAATAACTAACTGGTGTCCAAAGTGTACTACAGCATTATCAGATGCAGAAATTGAATATGAAGAAAAAGAAGGTAGCTTCTGGCACATAAACTATCCTTTAGCTGATGGTTCAGGGTATTTAGAAATAGCTACTACAAGACCAGAAACATTATTAGGAGATACTGCAGTTGCAGTTAACCCAAATGATGAAAGGTTTAAGCACATTATTGGTAAAACATTAAAATTACCTTTAACTGATAGAGAAATACCAGTTGTTGGTGATGATTATGTTGATATGGAATTTGGTACAGGAGCAGTTAAAATAACACCAGCTCATGACCCTAATGACTTTGAAGTTGGTAAGAGACATGATCTTCCAATAATAAGAGTAATGGATGACCACGGTGTAATTAATGAATTAGGTGGAAAATATCAAGGATTAGATAGATATGAAGCTAGAGAGCAAATGGTTAAGGACTTAGAAGAGCAAGGATTACTTGTTAAAGTTAAACCACATACTCATAATGTTGGAACACATGATAGATGTGGAACTGTTGTTGAACCTATAGTTTCAAGACAATGGTATGTTAAAATGGCTGATTTAGCAAAACCAGCAATAGATGTAGTTAGAAATGGAAAAACTAAGTTTGTTCCAGAAAGATTTGATAAAATATACTTCAATTGGATGGAAAACATTCAAGATTGGTGTATTTCAAGACAATTATGGTGGGGGCATAGAATACCTGTATTCTACTGTAATGATTGTAATAATATGATGGTTGAAGTTGATGCACCATGTAAGTGTTCAAAGTGTGGTTCTGAAAACTTAAGACAAGATGAAGATGTACTTGATACTTGGTTCTCATCTGCATTATGGCCTTTCTCAACTTTAGGATGGCCTGAAAAAACAGAAGATTTAGATTTCTTCTATCCAACTAATGTTTTAGTTACTGGATATGATATTATATTCTTCTGGGTTGCTAGAATGATATTCTCAGGAATACACAACATGGAAGAAACTCCATTTGATACAGTATTAATTCACGGTATAATAAGAGATGCTCAAGGAAGAAAGATGAGTAAATCTTTAGGAAATGGTGTTGATCCACTAGAAGTTATTGATGAATATGGTGCAGATGCATTAAGATTCATGCTTGTTACTGGTAACTCTCCAGGTAATGATATAAGATATATACCAGAAAGAGTTGAAGCAGCAAGAAACTTTGCTAATAAGATGTGGAATGCATCAAGATTCGTTATGATGAACTTAGATGCAGAATTAATGAACAATTATGCTGATTGTAAGGAATATAGCTTAGCTGACAGATGGATATTATCTCAAATGAATACTTTAGTTAAAGAAGTAACTGAAAATATGGAAAAATATGAATTAGGAATTGCTCTTCAAAAAGTTTATGACTTTATGTGGACTGAATTCTGTGACTGGTATATAGAACTTGTTAAGCCAGTATTCTTTAGTGATGATGAAAAAGCTAAAGGCGTAGTATATAATGTATTATATACTGTATTAACTACAGGATTAAAATTATTACACCCAGTAATGCCATTCATTACAGAAGAAATATACACTACTTTAACAGATGGAGAATCTATAACAATTTCTTCATGGCCAGAATATTTTGAAAATTTAGCAGATAGCAAAGCAGAAAAAGATATGGAATTTGTTATAGAAGCTATTAAGGGATTAAGAAATGTAAGAGCTGAAATGAACGTTCCACCATCAAGAAAAGCAAAAGTAATTTGCTATATTTCTGATGAAGCAAAAGAAGCATTTACTGCTGGAATTCCTTATATGGAAAAGTTAGGTTCAGCTTCAGAAGTTGAATTTATAACTGATAAATTATTAGTTCCTGAAAATGCAGTATCATTAGTAGTTAAGGGTGGAGAGTTATTTATGCCACTTTTAGACTTAGTTGATAAGGAAAAAGAATTAGAAAGATTAAATAAAGAAAAGAAAAAATTAGAAGGTGAAGTAACAAGAATAGAAAAGAAACTTTCTAATGAAGGATTCGTAGCTAAAGCTCCAGAAGCAGTAATAAATGGTGAAAAAGAAAAGTTAGTTAAATATAAAGAAATGCTTGATGCAGTATTAGTTAGAATAGATACTTTAAAATAATAAATAATTAATAAAAAAGCAAGAAATAAATTTTTATACTTTATTTCTTGCTTTTAATTTTTAAATTGTTAAGCTAAATTCTTAATTTATATTTTAATTTAATGTAATAATTTTTATTTATTATAATTTTAGTATTAAGAAAATAACTTACAATGAATAAAAACATTTACTTTGCAGAAAATAAAATTAAGAGGTGAATAATATGAGTAATAAAATAGTTGAAACAATTAAAGATAGTAGCGGTGAAATAAAACAATATGTATTAGAAAATGGCACAACAATAGATAAAGCACAAGGAGTTGAAATGGCTAAAAAAGGGCAAATTGATGGAGTAATCATTGCTCATTCTAAAAAAGGCGAAGAATATTTAAGAACTAAGCCTGATGGAACACAAGGAAATAATTTATCATCTATGTCTAAAGAAGAGTAAGTATATATTAATACAATAAAAAATTAATAGGTTAAAATACCATCTAATAAAACTAATTTAAGCTTTGTTAGATGGTATTTTTATATAAATTTAAAAAACTATATGTGTCTATAATATTAAACTAGCTAAAGTATTAGATAATTTTGCATTTTAATTAAATATAATTTATATTTAATAATATAAATTAAAAAAATAATATGAGGTAAGTTATGAAATACGAAGAAGCAATGAAATATATAACTGAAGTGGGTAACTTTGGGTCAAATTATGGATTAGAAAGAACGTATAAATTACTAGAGCACTTAGGCAATCCTGAAAGAGATTTAAAGCTTATACATATTGCAGGAACAAATGGAAAAGGTTCTACAACTTCAATGATAACAGAAATATTAATGGGGGAAGGATACAAGGTTGGAATGTATACTTCACCATTTATAGAAGAGTTTGAAGAAAGAATTCAAATCAATAGGAATAATATTCCAAAAGAGAGCTTAGCTATTTTAATGGATGAGATTAAAGTAGCAGTAGATAAAGTAATAGAAGCCGGATATAACCACCCTACAGAATTTGAAATAATTACTGTTTTAATGCTTTTATACTTTAAGAAAGAAAATATCGATTTTGGAGTTATAGAAGTAGGTTTAGGAGGAACGTTAGATTCTACTAATGTTATTAAACCAATAATTCAAGTAATAACTTCTATAAGTTTTGATCATACTAATCTTTTAGGAAATACATTGGAGAAAATAGCTAGGGAAAAGGCTGGAATTATTAAAAAGGGAATTCCTACAGTAATATATCCTCAACAAGAAGAGGTTTTAAAGGTTATTAAAAATAAGTGTTTTGAGATGGATTCAGAACTTTATATTGCTAATAATGAAAATTTAAAGTTTAAAAATATAGTAAATTTAGATAAGCCGTATCAATTATTAAAATATAACAATGAAATTGATATATTATTACCTTTACTTGGGGAACATCAAATAATTAATTTAAGTGTTGCAATGCAAGCTATTGAAGTTTTAAATAATAAAAATATAATAGATATATCAATTGCTAATATAGTAAAAAGTATAAAAAATGTTAGCTGGAAAGGGCGTTTAGAAGTCTTATCAAATAATCCATATGTAGTTATAGATGGTGCACATAATATACAAGGAATAAAAACATTAAGTAGAAATATAAAAAAATATTTTAAATATGAAAATTTATATTTAATTTTAGGAATATTAGCAGATAAAGATGTTGAAGAAATGATAAAGATAATAACACCTATGGCTAAAAAAGTATATTCGGTTACGCCAAATTCAATAAGAGGTGAATTAGCAGAGAGTTTAAAAGATGAAGTAAGTAAATTTAATAAAAATTGTAAGGCATTTGATAAATATGAGGAAGCATATTTAGAAGCATTAAATGATGCTTCTGAAAAAGATCTTATATTAGCAAGTGGTTCACTTTATATGATAGGAGATATGAGAAAAATAATAAGAAAAATATCCCAATAAAGTGATTTTAAAAAAAGCTACAGTATTGATTTGTAGCTTTTTTTTATAGAAAATTCATAAGGTCATATCTTTTTAGAAGATTTATTTTCAATTTATATACTTAAATAAAATACTCGTAAATAAGTATAAAATAAAAACAAAAAAATAAAGTAAAAACATAAACATTTACTATTAGAATAAAATATACTATAATTATGAATAATAAAGCAAATAAAGAGGAGGAGATTTTATGTCAAAACATTTACATATTATGGCGCCAGAAGGTGCAATTGCAGAAACAGTATTATTACCAGGAGATCCATTAAGAGCAAAATTTATAGCAGAAAATTTTTTAGAAGATGCTGTTTGTTATAATGAAGTTAGAGGAATGTATGGTTATACAGGTACTTATAAAGGAAAGAAAGTATCTATACAAGGTACAGGAATGGGATTACCATCTCATTCAATTTATGTTAATGAATTAATTAAGTTTTATGGAGCTAAAAGACTTATAAGAATAGGATCAGCAGGTTCTTGTAATGAAGAGGTAAATGTAAGAGATATAGTTCTTGCTCAAAGTGCATCTACAAATTCTGGAATTAATAAAAGAAGATTTAATGGTCTTGATTATGCACCAACTGCTAATTTTGATTTATTATATAATGCTTATAATGTGGCAAAAACTAAGGGAGCTAATGTAAAGGTAGGAAATGTATTATCAAGTGATTTATTTTATGATGATACAAATCATTTTTCATTAAAGACATGGGCTGACTATGGAGTATTAGCTGTAGAAATGGAAACAGCAGAACTTTATACATTAGCAGCTAAAAATAATGTTGAAGCATTATCAATATTAACAATATCAGATCATATTTTTAAGGGAGAGGAAACTTCTCCAGAAGAAAGACAAACTACATTTACAGAAATGATGGAAATTGCTCTTCAATTAATAAAATAAATCAATAATAAAAATGCGACAAGAAAAAAAACTTGGCGCATTTTTATTATTGATTAGAATTTTTATATTCTATTAAAGCTTTAGATAATTGATCTGGACAAGAAGTTCCTTTTCCTCTACAATCTATTCCTTTAAGTTTTTCTATAGCTTCATCAATATTCATTCCTTTAACTAATTGAGAAATTCCAAATAAGTTTCCAGGACAACCTCTAACGAATTCAACACTTTCAATAATATTATTTTTAACTTCTACATTTATTTCTGTAGCACATACTCCAGATGTCTTATAAGTAAACATAATAATCCCTCCAATGTATAAATTAATTACTGTTTTATTATATATTGATAATTGATAAAAATAAAGTAAAACAATGAAAATTCCTGTAGTAGCCAAGTAAATAAAATTTGCATATATTAAAATACATAGAAGTTTTAGAGGGGGTGTAGTGTTGAATTCTATAATTTTATGCAATACAGGTGCTGATTTACTTTCAATAATAAATTTAAAGTCTTTGGAAATAAAAAAAATACTATTCAGCTTATCAGAAACACCAGTTGGACCTCATAGTATAAGAGTTTATGAAGATAAAATTATTAGTGCTAATAATTATAATGATTCAATATCAATTTTTTTAAAAGGTTCAATGCAGGAAATTAAAAATATTAGTGTAGGACCTAAACCTAATGATTTAGTACAAATTAATAATAAAATATATACAATTTGTGGAGAATCTAATTCTATAGTTGTGTATGATTTATTACAGAATAGAGTATTGTGGGAAATTAAAACTGGAAGTTGGCCTCATAGCATTGATTATTGCAATGAAAATAATTTAATATTTGTATCAAATTTAGAAGAAAATTGTACTAATATAATACGTGTAAAAGATTATCATATAGTTAAGACCCTCTCAACTCCAGAATATCCAATCAAAGTAAAGATATCTAATAATAAAAAGTTTATTTATATATGTGAAAGTTATTTAGGAAGTGATGAAAATGGATATTTAGATGTTTTTTCAATAGATACATTTAAAAGAGTAGCAAGAATTGAAGTTGGAACATCACCAATAGATTTATATGAAGATATAAATCATATTTATGTTACAAATTTTACAGAAGGAAGTATTAGCATAATTAATAAAGAAAAATATTGTGTAGAAAAAACACTATATATTGGTGGAATGCCTAAAGGTATTTTAAAAAAGGATAACAAACTATATATTGGAGATTATTTAAAAGGGCGATTAATTATATTAGAAAAAAATAAAATAGAAAAAATCATAGCAGTTGATTCGGAACCAAATGCTATGATCTTATTTTAATTTTCTTCGTTAAAAAGCACTTGAACAATCTTAGTATAAATATCTGAAGGATTTTCCTTCCATCTTGCACAAAGATTTGAAGCTTGCTTTTTTGTTGGAACAGAAATTTTTAAATCTATAAGTAAAATTTCATCTTCAAGGGCTTTTAAATCAACAATAAAAGAATTATTTTTTTCAATTGTGTAATCACTATGAATAGTTAATTCTTTTTTTATGTTATCAATTGTTTTTGAGATATAATTATCTATTATATCTCTTTTTATTGGAGAAATTCTTTCATTAAAGAAAGATAAAACATTTTCTCCTTTTTTTGTGATTGTAATTAACTTTTTATTATTTTTTTCAACATATCCTACAAATTCAGATGATTCTAATTCACTAATATACTGTTGTAAAGTGAAATAGTTAATAAAATTATTTTCTAATATAATTTCGGTAAGTTGAGTTTTTGAAATAGGTTGTTTTAATGACTGTATAACATATAATACTAATAATTTATTCTCTGCTAATTCTGCTGAATTTTCGTACATAATTAACCTCCATTATGAAAGTGTCTATATTATTATATCATAAATTTAAGGATATGGAATATTGTAGTTATAATAATATATTTTTAAATTTAAATTTGAAAATATATATTAATAAAAAATATTTAAATATTAAAGTAGTTAATTTGAAAAATCAGCTTAATTTTGTTATTTTAATTACTTTTATGTTGAATACCATTATCATCAATAGAACCATTTTTATATATCATTTCACTTATAGTTTTAAACTCATACCCATCATTAGATAATTTTAATATTATTTTATCAAGATTACCTGGTGTGTATTTAGCATTGTTATGAAATAATATTATATCACCGGGTTTAACTTTTTTTATAATTCTATTATATTCTATATCTGCTCCGGCTTCTTTGTAGTCTATAGAGTCCAAGTTCCATTGGATGCAATTATAGCCCATTGATTCTACCTTAGTTAAGGATGATTCATTAAAATCACCACTAGGAAATCTAAATATTTTACTATTAATTCCTGCAATATTATTAAATATTTTTTCTGTTTTATTTAACTCTTCTTCTATTTGTTCATTAGAAATTTTACTAAACATTGGATGAACATAGCTATGATTTCCTATTTCATGACCAGCATTTTTTATAGCAATAAAATTTTTGGTGTTATTTTCATTATAAGTTATCCATTTTCCAATTATGAAAAATGTTGCTTTAACATCATATTTATCTAATATTTTTAATATATCTTCTAAATAATCATTTTCAGCCCAATTAATATCAAATGTAAGTGCTATTTCTTTTTCTGTTGTATCAACACTATATATGGGAAGCTTTTTATTAAATAAATATGTGACTGGCTTAGAAATTAAAATAAAATTATGTAAATAAAAAATAACTGTTACTAAAAAAATAATTATAAAAGAAATAAACATTTTTTTATAATAATTCATAAAAAACACTCCTTATAGTAATAAATAAGATATATATATATTATGTTTATAAATTTAAAAATATATTAATTTTAAAATATAAAAGATTTGGATTTGGTAAATTTATTATTTATAAGAAAAGTATTATAAGTAAAAATATTTTATAAATGAAAAAGATAAACAAAATTTAAAATATTTATTATAAAAATATTGAAAGTTATAAGGGATTTGTATTATAATGGAAATAAATCCTTGATATGATTGTGAAGCAATAAGAATTTTATTTAATTACTAAGGGAGAGAGGGGTAAAGATGGACAATTTGATGTTAAATAACAAGATTTATCTTGAAGGAAAAGTTGTAAGCGGTATGGAATTTAGTCATGAGATGTATGGGGAAGGTTTTTATACTTTCCTATTGGAGGTAACAAGATTAAGTGATTCTGTAGATTTATTAAATATTACAGTATCTGAAAGACTTATAAGTAACATGGATTTATCTATAGGTAAAGAAATAGTAGTTTTAGGTCAATTAAGATCTTATAATAAATTTGTAGATGGCGCAAACAAGTTAATATTAACAGTTTTTGCTAGAAACATAGAACCATGCATAGAAAAAAGTAAAAATCCAAATGAAATATTCTTAGATGGATATATATGCAAGGAACCAGTGTATAGAAAAACTCCATTTGGAAGAGAAATTGCAGATGTGTTATTAGCTGTAAATAGAGCATATAATAAATCTGATTATATTCCAACTATTGCATGGGGAAGAAACTCAAGATTCTGTCAGACTTTAGAAGTTGGAGATAATATAAGAGTATGGGGAAGACTTCAAAGTCGTGAATATCAAAAGAAGATAAGTGAAAATGAAGTTGTTAAAAAAGTGGCTTATGAAGTTTCAATTTCTAAAATGGAAAAGGTTTCTGATGAAGAAGCTAAAAATAAGGATAATACAAATCATACTGAAGGTGCTGTATAATAAAAAACTCCCAAAAGGGAGTTTTTTACTTTCTTAAATCATCTAGGATTTGAGTTTTATCTTTAGTTTTATCATCTACATTTTTAATAATTCTTGCAGGAGAACCAGCAACAACAACTCCAGCAGGTACATCTTCTGTAACAACAGATCCAGCAGCAACAACAGCACCAGCACCTATTTTAACACCTTCAAGAATAACAGCATTAGCACCTATTAAAGCATCATCACCTATTTGACAAGGTTCTTTACTTGGTGGTTCTAAAACACCAGCAACAACAGCACCAGCACCTAAATGAACTCTCTTACCAAGTTGCCCTCTAGCTCCAATAACTGCATTCATATCAACCATTGTTCCTTCACCAATTTCAGCACCTATATTAATTACAGCACCCATCATGATAACTGCATTTTTACCAATTGAAACTCTATCTCTAATTATAGCACCTGGTTCAATTCTAGCATCAATTGATAAAAGATCTAACATTGGAATAGCTGAATTTCTTCTATCATTTTCAACTCTGAAAGTTTTTATTTTGTGTTTATTTGATAATATTATTTCAGTAATTGCATCTGTTTCACCAAATAATATGTAAAAATTACCACTTCCATAATATTCGATATTTTCAAGTGAAGCTTCACTTAAATCTCCATTAACATAAACTTTTACAGGCGTTGTCTTTTTTGAATCTTTAATGAATCTTGCGATTTCATATGGATCAGTTAAATTATAATTCATAAAATCATCCTTTCTGCATTATGCCCCAAAATTTTACCTAAGCATATATAATTATAATAGAATCACAGAGGATTTTAAAGAGACATTAGTAAAATAGTAGAAAAAACTTTACTCAATAGAGTATTTACTATAAAATTACTTAAAGAATAATGAGTTTTTAGAGCTAAGGGGGCATACTTAATGAATGATAATATTAAAAATGTTCAAATATCAGGTATTAGAAAATTTTATAATGAAGTACAAAAAGTTGAAAATGCTATTTCATTAACTTTAGGTCAACCAGATTTTGAATTACCAAAAGCTATTAAAGAGGGCTTAATTAAAGCAATTGATGCAAATAAAACAACATATACAAGTAATGCAGGGATAATTGAATTAAGAGATGAGATAAGTAAATATTTAAGAACTAAGGATATTTCATATGAGAGTAATGAAATTTGTATAACAGTTGGTGGAAGTGAAGCATTATTCAATATATTTACTGCATTAATAAATAAAGATGATAAAGTTTTAATTCCAACACCTGCCTATCCAGCATATGAAAGTATTGTTACTATGTTAGGTGGTAAAGTTGTTAATTATTCATTAGATGATGAATTTAAAATAGATGTTAATGATATAGAAGATAAAATTAAAACTATGAATATAAAATATTTAGTTTTATCATTACCAAGTAATCCAACAGGTGCAATATTATCTAAAGAAGAAAAAGAAAAATTGATTAATATAATAAAAACTAATGATATTATTGTTATTACAGATGAAATATATGAAGCATTATGCTATGAAAAATATTATAGTGTAGCACAATGTGATGATATAAAACAAAAGATAATATATGTTGGTGGATTTTCAAAGATGTTTTCTATGACAGGATTAAGAATAGGTTATTATGCATGTTGTAGTGACTTAATGAATGAAATAATAAAAGTTCATCAGTATAATGTTTCATGTGCACCATCAATTTGTCAATGGGCTGTATATAATGGATTGAAAAATGGATTAAATGATGTTGAATACATGAAAAATGTTTTTAGTAAAAGAAAAGAGTTTGTAGTTAATAGACTAAAGGAAATAGGATTAGAAGTTGTTATACCAAAGGGAGCATTTTATGTTTTTCCATCAATAAAGCAATTTAATATGAAATCAGAAGAGTTTGCATTAAGGCTTCTTAAGGAAGAAAAAGTAGCATGTGTACCAGGTTCGGCATTTGGTAAAGGTGGAGAAGGATATTTAAGATTATCTTATTGTTATTCTGATGAAGAATTAGAAGAAGGTTTAAAAAGAATAGAAAGATTTATAAAAACTTTAAATAAATAATAAAGATATAGGATATTATGTTTATAAGTAAAAAATAAATATAATATCCTATATTTATTATTAAGAAATAAGCTGAGAAAATTTAAGAAAATTAGATATAGCAAGTGAAATAAAAAAAAATAAATCCAAATATGTTCGCTCTAGACAGTATAAAATTTAAAAAATGTCTGTTTAAATTTTAAAAAATATGAATTTAAAAAATAAATAATTTATTAAATAAATTTCCAAAGAAAAAAACTTATAATTATAAATTAAGTTGGGTAAAATGTCTAAAACAGTAAATAAAAACGATTACTGTAGTGTGAAGAGAATATTACCATATTACAAATAAATTGAATATATAGTTAATAATATAGTAATTTATAAAGAAAAAAATTAACAATATATTTTGACAAAAAGAATAAATATACTATAATTAATATAAATTGTTAATATTTAGCTTTTTTAAAATGGATGGGGGGTTGTACACAAATGCTAAAGTATATTGGAAAAAGAATTTTAACTAGTATAGTTACAATTTGGGCAGTAATAACAATTGTGTTCTTTCTTGTAAGAATTATGCCAGGAGGACCTTTTGAAGGTGAAAAAATTACTGCAGAAATGAAACAGGTATTAAATGAAAAATATGGATTAGATAAACCTATAGGTGAACAATATATTATCTATATGAAAGGTTTATTAAAAGGTGATTTTGGACAATCAATGAAATATAAAGGTAGAGAAGTTATTGATACTATAGAAAATGGTTTTCCAAAATCAGCTAAAATAGGGGCAATTGCAATAGTAGCATCTGTAGTTGTTGGTATATTACTTGGTGTTATTGCGGCATTAAATGCAAATAAATGGCCAGATAGAATATGTATGATAATAGCTACTTTAGGAATTACAATACCAAGTTTTGTTATTGGATCATTATTGATATTTATATTTACAGTAAAATTAAAATTATTAGGGGCTACAGGTATTAACAAGCCAGAAAATTACATAATGCCAGTAATTGCATTATCAGGAAGTTCTATGGCTTTTATAACTAGATTAACAAGAAATAAGTTAATTGATGTATTAAAATCAGATTATATTAGAACTGCAAAAGCTAAAGGGCTAAGTGGTAGAAAAGTAATATTTAAACATGCATTAAGAAATTCATTAATTCCAGTAGTAACATATTTAGGACCATTAACAGCAGGTGTACTTACTGGTTCGTTTGTAGTTGAAAAAATATTTGCTATTCCAGGATTAGGTAATGAATTTACATTAACAATAACAAATAGAGACTATACAGCTTTATTAGGTGTTTTAGCTTTTTATTGTACATTTATAGTAATTTGTAATTTAGTTGTTGATTTACTATACGTTTTAGTAGATCCAAGAATTAAACTTGAAGCATAAAAGGAGGAGAAATAATGGAGAACTTAATTGAAGAAAATCTAGATATAAACATTAATAGCAGTTTATTTTCTCCTTTAAGTATGGAAGAAAAAAAATCTGAAGATGTAATAAGACCAAGTGTTGGTTATTGGGCTAATGCGTGGAGAAGATTAAATGAAAATAAAGTAGCATTATTTTCATTAGTTATGATTGTTATAATTATTTTATTTGCAATATTTGGACCAATCCTTATAGAAAAGTTATATGGATTTACTTACAAGTCAACAGATAAAACAGCTTCTAATTTATGGCCAAATGCTCAACATTGGTTTGGTACTGATAACTTAGGTAGAGATTTATTTGTAAGAGTTATGTATGGTGCAAGATATTCATTAATAATTGCTTTTGCAGCATCAGTTTTAAATCTTGTAATTGGAGTTTTATATGGTGGTATTGCAGGCTTTTTAGGTGGGAAAGTTGATAATATAATGATGAGAATTGTAGATATTTTATATTCAATTCCTACATTAATATATGTAGTTTTATTAATGAGTGTATTAAAAAAGGAAGGTTCAAGTGGAATGTTTGCTATTATAGTTGCAATGGCAATTTCTTCTTGGGTTGGTATGGCTAGAATAGTTAGAGGGGATATACTTCAATTAAAACAACAAGAATTCGTTTTAGCCGCTAAAACATTAGGTGCATCAAAAACAAGGATTTTATTAAGGCATTTAATTCCTAACTGCTTAGGCTCAATTATAGTAACGATGACTTTATTTGTTCCTTCTGCTATATTTACTGAAGCATTCTTAAGTTATATTGGTTTAGGCTTAAATGCACCATTAGCATCGTTAGGAACATTAGCAAATGATGCTAAAGGTTTATTAACGACACAGCCTTACCAATTATTATTCCCAGCTGCAATGATTTGTTTAATCATTTTAGCATTTAACTTATTTGGTGATGGATTAACTGAAGCTTTAGATCCAAAGCATCAAAAATAGGAGGAGAAACATATGAGTAAATTATTAGAAGTTAAAGATTTAAAAACATCATTTAAGACTCATATTGGAGATGTACAATCTGTAAGAGGAGTATCTTTTCATTTAGAAAAAGGAGAAGCTCTTGGAGTTGTTGGTGAATCAGGATGCGGTAAATCTGTAACAATGATGACTATAATGAGACTTTTAGGTGAAAATGCAAAAATTAATGTTGAAAAAATTATATTTGATGATAAGGATATAACTAAACCTACAGAAAAATTAATGCAAACTATAAGAGGAAATGATATGTCAATGATTTTCCAAGATCCAATGACATCATTAAATCCATTATTTACTGTAGGAGATCAATTAACAGAGCATTTAATAAAACATAAAAAGATATCTAAAAAGGAAGCAAATGAAAAAGCAATTAAAATGCTTGATATGGTTGGAATACCTAGCCCGGAAAAGAGATTAAAACAATATCCTCATGAATTTTCAGGCGGTATGAGACAAAGAGTTATGATTGCAATGAGCTTAATATGTGAACCTAAGCTTATAATTGCAGATGAACCAACAACAGCACTTGATGTAACTATTCAAGCACAAATATTAGATTTGATGAAGGACTTAAAAAGTAAATTAGATACGTCAATAATATTAATAACTCATGATTTAGGGGTAGTTGCTGACCTTTGTTCAAGAATTAATGTTATGTATGGTGGGTTAATTGTTGAAGAAGGAACTACAGAAGATATATTTTATAGAGGAAGGCATCCTTATACATGGGGACTTTTAAGAAGTGTTCCTAATCCAAAGAGTGAATTAAAAGAAAAATTAGTTCCAATTGAAGGACAACCACCAGATTTATTAAAACCACCTATTGGATGTCCATTTACAGCAAGATGTGATTATGCTATGAAAATTTGTAAGGAAAAACAACCACCTTTATTTGAAATAAGTAATGGGCATAGAGCAGCTTGTTGGCTATGTCATAAAAATGCACCAAAGGTTGAATCACCAATAGGGAGGGAAGAGTAATGGAAAATAAAAATGACGTTATTTTAGAGGTTAAAAACCTTTGTAAATACTTCCCTGCAAACAAAGGATTATTTTCAAAAAAGAGCTTTGTTAAAGCAGTAGATAATGTTTCTTTTTCAATTAAAAAAGGGGAAACTTTAGGATTAGTAGGAGAATCAGGATGTGGTAAAACTACTACAGGAAGAACTATATTAAAATTATATGAACCAACTTCAGGTCAAATAATTTTTAATGGACAAGATATAACAAAATTAAGTGAAAAGCAGATGGTATCTTTAAGAAAAAATATGCAAATGATTTTCCAAGATCCATATGCATCATTAAATCCTAGAATGACAGTGGGGGATATCATTGGAGAAGCAATAGATATTCATGGACTTTTTAAAGGTAAGGAAAGAGAAGAAAGAATTAGATATTTATTAAATAAAGTTGGATTAAATGGAAGCCATATTAATAGATATGCACATGAATTTTCAGGTGGACAAAGACAAAGAATAGGTATAGCAAGAGCATTAGCTGTTCAACCAGATTTTATAGTATGTGATGAACCAATTTCTGCACTAGATGTTTCTATTCAAGCACAAGTAATAAATATGCTTGAAGAATTACAAGAAGAATTTGGATTAACATATTTATTTATTGCACATGACCTTTCAATGGTTAAACATATATCAACTCATATAGGGGTTATGTATTTAGGACAAATGGTAGAAAGGGGACCAGCAGATGATGTGTATATGAAACCAAAACATCCATATACTAAGGCACTTTTATCAGCAGTTCCTATACCAGATCCAAAGATTGCTAAAGCTAATAAGAGAATAGTTCTTGAAGGAGATATACCATCACCAATAGACCCTCCACCAGGATGTAGATTTAAAGGTAGATGTAAAGAGGCAATGAAAATATGTTCAGAAGTAAATCCAGAGCTTAAGGAAGTAGAGACAGGACATTTTGTTGCATGTCACTTATATAAATAGTTAACTTAATCTGACTAATAATAGTCAGGTTAAGTAATATATTTTAGTTACTTATTTTAAAAAATATAAAAACATAAATCTTCAAAAATTTGTTATTTTAATTAAGATTTAGAAGTTAAGTTGTCAATTGCATTAAGCAATTTATATAAATAAAAAAACAAGGGGGAAAATTGAAATGAAAAGTTCAAAGTTAAAGAAGTTATGTGCAGTTGTTTTAGCTGCAACAGTAGCTACTTCTCTATTTATTGGCTGTGGTGATAGCTCTGCTAAGGGTGGAAGTAGTTCTTCTAATCAACAACTAGTATTTAATTTAGGGGAGGATCCAGAAACTATGGATCCAACATTAAACAATTCTTCAGGCGCAGGAACAATGATTTTAAATGCCTTTGAAGGTTTAATGGTACTTAATGAAAATGACCAGCCAGTAGAAGGTGCGGCTGAAAGCTATGAAGTTTCAGAAGATGGATTAGTTTATACTTTCAAATTAAGACAAGATGGTAAATGGTCTGATGGAGAATCTGTAGTAGCTGATAACTTTAAGTATTCTTGGTTAAGAGCATTAAATAAAGAAACTGCAGCTGAATATGCTTATCAGTTATTTTACATTAAAAATGCAGAAAAGTTCTATAATGGTGAAGCTTCAGCTGAAGAAGTTGGAATTAAAGTACTTGATGATTATACATTAGAAGTAACTTTAGAAACTCCAACATCATATTTCTTACAATTATGTGCATTTACAACTTATGTTCCTTTAAGAGAAGATATAGTATCTGCTAATCCAGAAGGATGGGCTACTAAGCCAGAAACTTATATTTCTAATGGTGCATTCAAATTAGTTAAATGGGATATGAAAGATCAATTAGTTTTCGAAAAAAATGAAAACTACTGGGATAAGGATAGCGTTAAATTAGATACTTTAACTTTTAAATTAGTTTCAGATGAGACTACTGCATATTCAGAATTAAAAGCAGGAAACTTTGATATAGTTAATTCTGTACCAACAAATGAAATTGAGCCAGGTATAGAAGAAGGATTAGTTCATGTTAATCCTAAATTAGGAACATATTACTTTGCAATCAATGTTGGAAAACAAGATACATTAAATGAAGATGTTAAGAAAGCATTAAGTAATAAGTTAGTTAGACAAGCATTAAATCTTGCTATTGACAGACAAGAAATAATTGATAATGTTGGTAAGGCAGAACAAGTTCCTGCATACAGTTTTGTTCCAAAAGGTATTATTGATGAAAATGGCAATGAATTTGCTTCAAAAGAATATTATGATCCATCAGATATGGAAGGTAATAAAGAAAAAGCTAAAGAATTATTAAAAGAAGCTGGATACGAAAACGGACAAGGGATTCCAACAATTGAGTTAATGTATAACTCTGAAGGTTCCCATAAAGATATTTGTCAAATTATCCAACAAAATTGGGAAGAAATTGGTATTAATGTTGAATTAACTAACCAAGAATGGGCTGTATTCTTAAATAGCAGACAACAAGGTGATTATCAAATTGCTAGACATGGTTGGATTGGAGATTATGTAGATCCAATGACATTTTTAGATTTATGGGTAACTAATGGTGGAAATAATGACTGTGGATTTAGCAATGCTAAGTATGATGAATTAATTGCTGCTGCTAAAGTTGAAACAGATTCTGCTAAGAGACTTGAAATGTTAAGACAAGCAGAAGATATTTTAATGGATGAAATGCCAGTATTACCAATTTACTATTATACTACAGTAATGGCTTGGAATGATAATGTAAAGGGAGTTAATATTTCTACATTAGGTAAAATATCATTTAAATATGCCTATAAGGAATAATATTAAAGAGAGTCAATTTGGCTCTCTTTTTTAGTTTCCAGCAGGATTATAATGCTGACTAGATACTCCTTCTCTTTTAACCGATTTATGTTTTAAGTTAGGGTTATGATTATGATCTTCTTCAGTTAAAGGTGTTTGATAATTACATTTTTCCATTCGTGAAGTTTTATTATCAGGTTGGCTATCCTTTGGCATAATAAAATATTCCTCCTATATTTTAATAAATAATTTACAAACATAGTATGTGCATAATAAAGATATATTATATATCTAAATTTTAGCAGTATAAAAATCATTAATAATAAAATGAGGATTCAAATCAGAATCCTCATTTTACAAATTTATCTTAATATAAATTTCTATAGACCTAAAACATCATCCATATTGTATAATCCAGGTTTATTTATAGTCCCCATATATTCACATGCTTTTAATGCACCTATTGCAAAAACATCTCTTGAAATAGCTTTATGAGATAATTCAATAACTTCACCTGTACCAGCAAATATTACATCATGATCTCCAACAATAGAACCACCTCTTACCGCGTGAATTCCAATTTCATTTTTTTCTCTTTTTTTATGACCATCTCTACCATGAACATAATGAGTTTCTTCACTTATTGAATCCTTGATTGTATCAGCTAAAAGTAAAGCCGTACCACTAGGTGAATCTAATTTTTGGTTATGATGTTTTTCTATAATTTCAATATCGTAATTTCCATATAATAAAGGAGTTACTTTTCTTAATAAAGAATTAATTAAATTAATTCCTAAAGACATATTAGCAGATTTAAATAAAGGTAAAGTTTTACTTTTTTCATTTATTAAATCTAAATCTGCTTGATTATATCCAGTTGAACAAATTACTAAAGGTTTTTTTGTTTTTTCTGTTAATTTTAATAAACCATGTAATGTACTTACATTAGAAAAATCTAAAAGTACATCATATTCTATATTAACCTCTTCAGGTGTTTTAAATATAGGATAACTTAATTCTTGTGGAAATTTATCTATGCCTCCAATTATTTCTAAATTTGGAAATTCGTTTACCAAATTAGATATAACAGTACCCATTTTTCCACAACAACCGCTTAATAGTATTTTAACCATAAAATAAACTCCCTTTATACTAAATTATATTTTTTTAGTGTATTAACTAAAGTTTCTTCATTTTTAGTATCCATTTTATAAAGTGGTAATCTTAGTTTTCCAACATTCATTCCCATTATATTCATTGCTGTTTTTACTGGAATAGGATTTGTTTCAATGAATAAATCATTTATTAAATTTAAATACTTTAATTGTAAAGTAGTTGCATCGGAACAATTACCATCTAAATAAAATTGACACATATCATGCATAGTTTTTGGAATGATATTTGCAGCAACAGATATTACTCCAATACCCCCCAGAGACATTATTGGAACTATTTGATCATCATTTCCAGAATAAATATCTATTTTATCTCCACATAAAGCTTTCATCTTAGCAACTTGACTTAAATCACCACTTGCTTCTTTAATAGCTACTACATTATTAAGTTGTGTTAATCTTAATAATGTAGTAGGAGTTATATTCATATTTGTTCTACTTGGTACATTATATAATATTATTGGTGTTTTTACAGCATCATTAATTGCTTTAAAATGCATAAATAACCCTTCAGAATTTGTTTTATTATAGTAAGGTGTAATAACTAGTAAACCATCAACACCAACACTTTCTGCATAAAGACTCATTTCTATAGAAGTTTTGGTATTATTCCCACCAGTACCAGCAATAACAGGAATTCTTTTATTTACAGTATCAACTGTAAATTTAATAGCTTCCTTTTTTTCTTGTTCTGTCATTGTAGTAGCTTCACCAGTTGTACCACAAACGATGATAGCATCAGTAGATTCCTTTATATGCCATTCAATCAAATATTTGAACTTTTCAAAATCTATACCATTTTCATTAAATGGTGTAATTATAGCTACACCAGAGCCTTTAAAAATTGACATTATATTCCTCCTAAAGCCAGTTATTATTAATTAATACTTCGGCAATTTGTACAGCATTTAATGCTGCTCCTTTTCTTATGTTATCAGCAACAACCCATAAATTTAAACCGTTGTCTACACTAAAATCACGTCTTATTCTTCCAATATAAACATCATCTTTACCAGAAATTCCTAATGGGGTTGGATATTTTAATTCATTAACATTATCATATAATGTTAAGCCAGGTGTATTTTCAAAAAGTGTAAATATATCTTTTAATTCAAATGGATTGTTTAATTCAACATTTATACTTTCACTATGACTATTTAAAACAGGTACTCTTACAGTTGTAGCAGTTATTCTTAAATTTTCATCATGTAAAATTTTTCTTGTTTCATTAATCATTTTTTCTTCTTCCTTAGTATATCCATTATCTAAAAATACGTCTATGTGAGGAAGACAGTTACCTGCTATTGGATAAGGAAATTTTTTTGGAGCAATTCCTTTTAGGCCATCTTCTAAATCTGCAATACCTTGCATTCCAGCACCTGAAACAGCTTGGTAAGTTGAATAAATAATTCTTTTTATTCCATACTTATCTGCTAAAGCTTTTAATGGCACCATTGCTTGAATAGTAGAACAATTTGGATTAGCAATAATTCCATTATGATTTTTTAAATCCTCAGGATTTACTTCAGGAACCACTAAAGGAACAGTTTTATCCATTCTCCAAGCACTTGAATTATCTATAACAACTGATCCATAAGCTGAAAAAATAGGAGCAAACTTTAAGCTTATATCTCCACCTGCTGAAAATAAAGCAATATCTATTTTTTTATTTTTAATATTTTCTTCACAAGTATTTTCAACTAGATATTTTTGACCTTTAAATTCTAAATATGATCCAGCAGATCTTTGAGAAGCAAAAAGATATAAGTTTTTAATTGGAAAATTTCTTTCTTCTAATATTTCTAGAAATTTTCTACCTACATTACCAGTACTACCAACTATTGCAACATTGTACATTTTGGTTCCCCCTTTTTTATTCTTAATTTCTTATAAAGTATATATAAATTCAATAATAGAAAATTTTCTGTCCAAATTTAAGTTTTAATATGTGTAAATTTATTCAATAAACTTTTATTAAAAAAACCTTGAGTATCACTCAAGGTATATTGTATATATTAATACATAAAATCCTTAAATGATAGCTCACCACATAAAAATGTGACAGAAATATGCATATTATACATATCCCCAGTTATATAGCTGTAAAGCTTAGGCTATATACTTCGGCGATAAATCCTTTCTTATTATTTTAACATGCTTAAATCCATAATAATACTTTTAAGTACCGCACCTCTATCTATTTATAAACTTATATTACATAGATTATACCTTTTATGTAGGAAAGTTTCAAGGAATATTTACTAATTAATGATATGCTTGATTTTTATGCTTAATTTTATTTTATGAATAGAACAAGAAAATTGCAACTAAGTATCTTGTATAAATATAAAAGATATGGGAGAAAATATTTTTAGAAATTTATATAGGGGGAATTTTTATGAGTAAAACACCACTAAAGAAGATTATTAAGTCAAAAATTAGAACTAATAAGGAGTTAACACCACAAGAAAAAATGAGAGAAAAAATAAAATATGAAATAGCAGAAGAATTGGGGTTAAGTCAAAAAGTTGATGAATGTGGATGGGGAGGACTTACATCTGAGGAAACTGGTAGAATTGGAGGAATCATGACAAAGAGAAAAAAAGAATTAAAGCTTCCAACTAATGATCAAATATTAGGAAGAAAATAATGGATTGACTTAGCATTTGTTATCATAGTAATATAAAACATAGAAATTAAAATTCTAAAAATAAGAATTTTTCTCACAATATTAAATAAGTGAGGGGGGATATTATGGCTTATGGCGAATTTGCAAAGATATATGATGAGTTAATTAATGAAGATATAAATTATAATGAAATGGTTGATTTTATATTAAAGGTTTGTAATGAAAATAATATAAAATTTAATGATTACCTTGATATAGCTTGTGGAACTGGTAATATAACAGTGAGATTAGCTAAACATTTTAAGGATATCTATGGAGTTGATTTATCAGAAGATATGTTAAGAGAAGCTTTTGATAAACTTAAGAGTGAGCGTATTAAAGGGAAAATAATATGTCAGGATATGACGGAACTTTCTTTAAATAGAAAATTTGATTTAATAACCTCTGTATTAGACTCTACTAATTATATTACAGATATTGAAGGGTTAAAAAAATATTTTAAAGGTGTCTATGATCATTTAAAGGATGATGGAATATTTATATTTGATATTAATTCTTATTATAAATTATCTGAAATATTAGGAAATAATATTTACACATATAGTGAAGAAGAAGTTTTTTATACATGGGAAAATGTATTTGAAGAAGATTTATTGTCTATGTTTTTAACATTCTTTGTTAAAAAAGGTGATTTATATGAAAAAATTGAAGAAGAACATATTGAAAGAGCATATAAAGAATCTGAAATAGAAGAAATATTACAAGAATTAAATTTAAATATAATTAATAAATTTGATGGATATTTGAATAATAATGTACAAGCAAATAGTGAAAGAATAGTTTATATAGTAAAAAAGAAATAACAGTTGGAGGTTAAATATGAGTGATAAAATAATTAGAGCAGTTGCAAAAGATGGAATGATAAGAATAATTGCAGGTACTACAACTAATTTAGTTGAATATGCAAGAGAAATACATGAGTGTACACCAGTAGCTTCAGCTGCACTTGGAAGATTACTAACAGCAGGAGCATTATTAGGTTCTACATTAAAATCAAAGGATGAAGTAATGACTTTAAAAATTGATGGAGGCGGAGATGCTAATGGAGTAGTTGTTACTGCATATGAAGGTGGTAAAGTTAAGGGATATATAGGTAATCCATATGGAGATTTACCATTAAACCCAAATGGCAAACTTGATGTTGGTGGATATGTAGGGAAAAATGGTCAATTATTAGTTATTAAGGATTTAGGAATGAAAGATCCTTATGTTGGTCAAGTTCCAATACATTCAGGTGAAATTGCTGAAGATTTAGCATATTATTTTACTGTATCAGAACAAACACCATCAGCTGTTTCATTAGGAGTATTAGTTGATAAGGATTATTCTATAAAGGTAGCAGGTGGATTTATAATTCAAATGTTACCAGGTGCAGATGAATTCTTAGCTGATATAATCACTTATAGATTAGAGGAAATACCGTCATTAACTACTATGCTAAATGAAGGAAAAACTATGGATGATATTTTAGATTATATCTTTGGAGATATGGACTTAAAGATATTAGAAGAAATGACTCCAGAATTTACTTGTGATTGTAGTAGAGAAAAGGTAGAAAAAGCATTAATTTCAATAGGTGAAAAAGACTTAAGAGAAATATATGAAGATGGTAAAAACGAAGAATTAAAATGTCATTTCTGCAATAAGACATATGTATTTACACCAGAAGATATAGGTGATTTATTATCAAAAATATCTAAATAATTTAAATTAATAAAACCAAGTATTTTTAATACTTGGTTTTATTAATTTATTAAATATTTTTGGTATATGATTTTAAATGTTAGAAAGGCGCCACCCAGATTTGAACTGGGGAATAAAGGTTTTGCAGACCTCTGCCTTACCACTTGGCTATAGCGCCAAATTTGTTTATATTTATATATATGCGAATTTAGAAAAAATATTCATAAAGAATTTAATTTATTAAAAGAATAAAATATAAATAATATTCAACAAATCTATATTATAAACGTAATATATAGGAGGTTATAAAAGTAATAAACTACCTCTATCAAAAAGTTTACTATCACGTAAATAAATAGGCTTAATATCATATTTGTATAAAAATTTTTTAACTTCATCACAAAAGGCGTATTTTTCTAATGAACCAAAAAATACCATGGAATTAGAAGAAATCATTCCTCCTACACCTCCGATAAATCCATAATTTAATCCTGGAAGTTCAATATCTCCAAATGGAATTAATAATACATCAAAATTTTCTTTTATTAATGTTTTATAAATTCCCATATCGCTAGTAATAACAACTTTTTCTCTAAGTGGTAAAATAGAACATTTTGAATATCCTTGTTTTATATGAATTTGTTTTTTAGTTTTGCAATAGTTTATGATTTCTTTATCAGTAAAATTTAAATTATGTATTAAATAATTTTGGGTAATATAAGCATTTAAAGAGATATTTTCTGGATAATTTTTATTTAATGAATTGAAACTATTTATAAAATTAATTTCTTTTTCTTGAAGTATTTTTTTAAAATTATTATCAATATCTTTATTTAAAATTATTGTTTTAGTATCTGAATTTAAAATATTTAATTGAATATCAACATGACCATTAATTGCAGGATAAAGGTTATTATTACAAGGAACTTTTATTACATCAATATTTAAATTTTTTAAGGAATTTATTTCTTCATTTGAAGTTCTATAATCTATAAAAGCAATCATAATTTTTCTCCTTATACAAGTGTATTTATTATAAGATATAAAATATTTATAAAAAAATCAATATTTTATAATAAGTGTACATGTAACTTAGTATATAGAAAAAAAATTAATACATACTAATATTAAGAAAGGAGTGAAATCCATGTTTATAATGAAAGTAGTGCATAATAATGAGATAGAATTAGTGCGTGATTTGCAAGAACTAAGAGAATTATTAAAAAAGAAAAATATAACTATAGGTCTTGTGGAGAGTAAAGAAGGCAGTTCTCACTTAGTAAAGATTATGTGCGATGAAGAAGGTTATAGTGAGAAAGTAAAAAGAATGATATATTTATATATAAGTAATATTTTATATAATATAGTAATTGAAAAATATAGAAAAAAGGAACTTTTTAATTTTTTAACTGAAACATATTTTTTTCTAAAGCAAGAAGAAATATTGGAAGTTGAAGAAATGATTATGAAAGTTTTAAGAAGTGAAGAAAATTTAAAAGATGAAAAAATGATTTTTTGTATAAGTAAAATAAATTCTATTATTGAAAAAATAAAGACTTGTTTAGAAGAAAATGAAGAAATAAACATACAAGGATTTATTACTTTTAGAATGAAAGAATTAAGAGAAGATATAGAAGAAATAATAGATAAAGTTGTAGAAGAATACATGGTTGAAAAGGAATACAGGGAGTTTGTAAAGTTACTAAAATATTTTGTAGATATACAGGAAAGTAAAATTGAAAAAATTAATATTTATATCCATAAGGGTGGTGGATATGAATTAAAAGATGGATATGGAAATGATATTTTTAATGAATTTATGAAAGAATTAGCTGAATGTAAAGTTGATACTGAAGCTAAAATGGAAGATATTATAATTAGTGGATTAATAACTAATGCACCAAAACAAGTTATAATTCATCATAAAGAAAATTGCTTAAATACAGAGTTTATAGATACTATAGTAAATGTATTTGGGGATAGAGTGTTTTATTGCGCTGGATGTGCAAATTGTGAAAGTACAAAATTAAAAAATATAAAGTTAAATAATTAATTTGAAAATTTAGGGTTGTATTATTTAATAATCAACCCTTTTATCATGTAAATTTAATTTATATTAAAAGAATAAAAAATTATAGGAATATTGATATAATTATACTTTAATAAAGATAAAATTTAAGATGGAATAACTATGAAAAAACATTTAAAGGTGGTAAAATACATGGTGAACTTTTAAACATAAAACAAAATAAAAAAGTCCAAAATAGTAACATAATATTTTATTAAATTAGGAGGTGAGACAATGAACTGGAATCTTAAAAAATATATAAAGTTAAGGGGAGTTCAAATATTAGCTTTAGGGTTTGTAGTGATAATTTTAGTAGGAACAATATTATTGACTTTACCAATATCTACAGCAAGTGGGGAAAGTACTAGTTTTTTAGATGCACTTTTTACAGCAACTTCTGCAGTATGTGTAACAGGATTAATAGTAGTTGATACTGGGAGTTATTGGAATATGTTTGGGCAAACAATTATAATGATATTAATAGAAATTGGTGGTTTAGGATTTATGTCTTTTACTACATTAATAGCAATTATTTTAGGGAAAAAGATCACATTAAGAGAAAGATTAATTTTACAAGATGCAATGAATACTTTTAACATTCAAGGATTAGTAAAAATGGTTAAGTATGTTTTGGTATTTACGGTATCAGTTCAATTTTTTGGGGCATTATTATTATCAACTCAATTTATTCCAGAGTTTGGTTTTGGGAAAGGGGCTTTTTATAGCTTGTTTCATTCTATTTCAGCTTTTTGTAATGCTGGATTTGACGTATTAGGAAAAGGAAATAGTTTAATATCTTTTAATACAAATGTAGTAGTTATTATGGTACTTTCTATTTTAATAATAATTGGAGGATTAGGATTTACTGTTTGGAGTGAACTATACACATGCAAAAGCATAAGAAGAGTTTCTATTCATTCTAAAATGGTTTTATTAATAACAACAGGATTGGTAGTTGGTGGAACACTTTTAATGTTTTTATTTGAACATAATAATCCACAAACTATATCAAAAATGTCATTTATAAATAAACTGACAAATTCATTTTTTGCATCTGTAACACCACGTACAGCAGGATTTAATAGTATTTCAACAAGTGGTATGACTACAGCAGGTCAGTTTTTAACTATTATTTTAATGTTTATAGGAGGTTCTCCAGGCTCTACAGCTGGAGGAATTAAAACAACTACAATAGGAGTTTTAATTGTAACTGTAGTTTCTGTTATAAGAGGTAGAGAAGATTCTGAAGTATTTAAAAGAAGATTTAGTAAAGATTTAGTCTATAAAGCATTTACATTATTATTTATAGGATTTACATTAGTAGTCATAGTAACAATGTTATTATCTTATACAGAAAAGGGTGCAACATTTATGTCTATATTTTATGAAACAATTTCAGCTTTTGGAACTGCAGGATTAACATTAGGATTAACACCTGATTTAAGTAATATAGGACGAATTTTAATTATAATTATGATGTATTTAGGAAGAGTTGGCCCTTTAACAGTTGTATTATCACTCACAAGAAAAAAGGAAAAATCTGGTGTGAAATATCCAGAAGGAAAAATTTTAATAGGTTAGGGGAAGAAATATGGCAAATACTAAACAATTTGTAGTTATAGGATTAGGGAGATTTGGAGAATCAGTTGCAAAGACTTTGTATTCATTAGGACATGAGGTTTTAGCAATAGATATGGATGAGGATTCTGTTCAAGAAATAGCAGATAATGTAACACATGCAGTTCAAATGGATGCAACAGATGAAAGTGCATTAAAGACTTTAGGTTTAAGAAATTTTGATGTTGCGGTTGTAACTATTGGTTCTAATATACAAGCTAGTGTAATGATTACTCTTTTAGTTAAAGAACTAGGTGTAAAGTATATAATTGCAAAGGGGCAAAGTGATTTACATGCAAAAGTATTATATAAAATTGGGGCAGATAGAGTAGTATTACCTGAAAAAGATATGGGGGTTAGAGTTGCTCATAACTTGGTATCAGCAAGTATTTTAGATTTTATAGAATTATCTCCAGATTATAGCATTATGGAATTAAGAGTACTTAATGAATGGGATGGAAAGAGCTTAAAAGAACTAAAGCTTAGAAGTAGATATGGAATTAATATTATGGCTATTAAAAAAGGTGAGAGTATAGATATATCACCAAAAGCAGAAGATATATTATCAGCCGATGATATAATTGTGGCAATTGGCTCAGCAGATGATTTAAGTAATTTAGAAGATATGTTAGTAAAGAAAAAATAAGAGGTGTAACGTTGATAATCATTGAAAGTAAAGACAACACATTATTTAAAAATACAAAAAAGTTAAAAGAAAGACGATATAGAACTAAGGAAAATAAATATATAATTGAGGGATTTAGGTTAGTTCAAGAAGCATTTAAGGCACAGTGTAATATAGAATATTTAATTGTAAATGAACATGGAAAAGATAAAATTAATGATTATTTAGAAGAGTATTTGGATAACATTAAAATATATCAATTAAAAGATGAATTATTTTCACAAGTAGTTTCTACAGAAAATCCTCAAGGCATTATTGCTGTGGTAAATATAAATAATTCAGCAAATAATATAGATGGTGATTTTTATTTATTATGCGATAAGGTTCAAGATCCAGGAAATTTAGGAACAATTATTAGAACAGCTCATGCAGCTGGGGTAAATGGAATAATATTAACAAAAGGTACTGTAGATATATACAATGACAAAACAATAAGATCTACAATGGGATCAATTTTTTATGTTCCTATAATTTATGATAATGACTTAAGCTTTTTAATGAATCTTAAAAGTGAAGGATTTAGTTTAGTAGCAACTTCTTTAGAAGAATCAAAAAACTTTTTTGATGAAGATTTAAGTGGAAAAGTAATTTTATCGGTAGGAAATGAAGGTAATGGAATAAGTAATGAAATATTTGATTTAGCTGATAAAAAGGTTAAAATTCCAATGCCTGGGGGAGCAGAGTCTTTAAATGTTGGTGTTGCTACATCAATTATATTGTTTGAAAAAGTAAGACAAAGACTTTGTAAAAATTAATTTAAAACTAGGTATTGAAAAACAACTTAGTTATTTGTATAATAAGTTGTAAATAAATATTTAAAAACTGTGAATGAGAAAGTAAATTTGATAAAGTGTCCAGGAAGAAAAGGCCATAGACTGTAAGCCTTTTTACATGAAGTCTTATTGAAGTTCACTCAGGAGTTCTAGCTATGAAATTGTAGTAGTAGTTAGCGGTAAAACCGTTATTTAATAAAGCTGGATATGAATAAATTTTCATATCAATTAGGGTGGTAACGCGGATATTCCGTCCCTTTGTGGACTGAGTATCCCTTTTTTTATGGGAAATTTTAAAAAAGTATTAAAATAAATAAACCCATTAAAATTTTATTAAAAATAAGAAGGGAGAATAAAAATGCAAGAAAAATTATTAGCAATTAAAGAAGCTGCTTTTAATGAAATAGCTACTGCTGAAAATAGTGGAGCTTTAGAAGAAATAAGAGTTAAATATCTTGGTAAAAAAGGTGAACTTACTACTATATTAAGAGGAATGGGTTCATTATCACCAGAAGAAAGACCAGTAGTAGGTAAATTAGTTAATGAAGCAAAAGGTGAAGTTGAAGCAAAGTTAGAAGAGGTTGGAACTGCAATTAAAACTAAAGAAAAAAATGCTAAGCTTGCAAGTGAAGTAATTGATATATCTCTTCCAGGGAAAAAGCAAGTTATAGGAAAAAGACATCCTTTAGATTTAACATTAGAAAGAATGAAGGAAATATTTATCTCAATGGGATTTAGCATAGAAGATGGACCAGAAGTTGAGCTTGATCATTATAATTTTGAAGCTTTAAATATACCAAAGGATCATCCAGCTAGAAGTGAGCAAGATACATTCTATATTAATGATAATATAGTTTTAAGAACTCAAACTTCACCAATACAAATTAGAACAATGGAAAATCAAGAACCACCAATAAAGATGATATCTCCTGGTAAGGTTTATAGATCAGATGCTGTAGATGCTACACATTCACCAATATTTTATCAAATGGAAGGATTAGTAATTGATAAAGGGGTTACTTTTGCAGATTTAAAAGGAACTTTAGAGTTGTTTGCTAAAAAGATGTTTGGAGATACGGTTGTAACTAAATTTAGACCACACCATTTTCCATTTACTGAACCATCAGCTGAAATGGATGCAACTTGTTTTGTTTGTGAAGGAAAAGGATGCAGAGTTTGTAAGGGAAGCGGTTGGATTGAAATTTTAGGTTGTGGAATGGTACATCCTAACGTTTTAAGAAATTGTGGAATAGATCCTGAAGTTTACAGTGGATTTGCTTTTGGATTTGGTGTAGATAGAATGGTTATGCTTAAGTATGGTATTGATGATATAAGAGCATTATACGAAAGTGATATGAGATTTTTAAATCAGTTTTAATTAGGAGGTAAATAAAATGAAAATACCATATAGTTGGTTAAAGGACTACGCTGAAGTTAACGTAGATCCACATACATTAGGAGATAAATTAACTCTTTCGGGTTCAGCTTTAGAAGAGGTTATAATACAAGGAGATAACATAAAAAATGTTGTTACTTGCAAGATTAAGAAGATAGAAAAACATCCAGATGCTGATAGATTAAATGTTTGTCAAGTTGATATAGGTACAGAAGAAATACAAATAGTTACAGCAGCAACTAACATGAAAGAGCAAGATATAGTACCAGTAGCTTTACATAAGTCTATTTTAGCTGATGGAACTGAAATAAAAAAGGGTAAAATGAGAGGGGTAGTTTCTAATGGAATGTTCTGTTCTGAAGAGGAATTAGGAATAGCTGGAGATGAGCCTGTTCATGGATTAATGATTTTACCTGCTGATGCTCCTATAGGAATGGATATTAAAGAATATTTAGGATTAAATAAGGCTATATTAGATTTTGAGATAACATCTAATAGACCAGATTGTTTAAGTATTGTTGGTATGGCTAGAGAAACTGCTGCAACATTAAGAACATCTTATAAAATGCCAAACTTCAATTACGAAGCTAAATGTTCATCAAACATTAATGATGAATTAAAAGTGGAAGTTAAAGATGAATTATGTAGAAGATATATGGCTAAGGGTGTAAAAAATGTTAAGGTTAAGCCATCACCAGGATGGATGCAAGAAAGACTTTTAGAAGCTGGAGTTAGACCTATAAATAATATAGTTGACATAACTAACTTTGTAATGTTAGAACTTGGTCAACCAATGCACGCATTTGATGCAAGACAAATAGAAAGCAAAACAATAGTTGTTGAAAGAGCTTTAGATGGTGAGAAGTTTACAACTTTAGATGGTGAGAAGTTTACAACTTTAGATGAAATAGAAAGAGAATTAGATTCAAGTATATTAATGATAAAAGATGGTTCTAAATCTGTTGCCATAGCTGGAATAATGGGTGGATTAAATTCAGAAATTCAAGATGATACTACAGAAGTAATATTTGAATCTGCAAACTTTGAAGGAACTAATATAAGAGTTAGCTCTAAAAAGTTAAACTTAAGATCAGAAAGTTCTTCAAGATTTGATAAAGATATAGATCCAAACTTAGCTAAACTTGCAATAGATAGAGCTTGTGCATTAATTTGTGAATTAGGTTGCGGTGAAGTTATGGAAGGAACTATAGATGTTTATAATTCTGTAAAAGAAGAAAGCTCTATAACTGTAGATTCTAAATGGATAAATAAATTCTTAGGTACAGATATATCTAAGGAAGAAATGAAGGAAGCTTTAGATTCATTAGATTTAAAAACAAAATTAAATGGTGATGATTTAAATATAACTATTCCAACATTTAGAATTGATATTGCTATAAAAGAAGATATAGCCGAAGAAGTTGCTAGAATATATGGATATGATAAAATACCAACTACTATATTTAAGGTTGCAACTGAAAGAGAACCTAAATATAAGAATGATATATTAACTGATGTAGTTATTGAAACAATGATAGGAAGTGGCGTAAACCAATCAATAAGCTATTCATTTGTATCACCTAAGGTATTTGATAAGGTAAATATACCAGCAGATAGTAAATTAAGAAATGTAGTTAAAATTAAAAATCCTTTAGGTGAAGATTATAGTGTTATGAGAACAACTACTTTACCTTCAATAATGGAATCTTTAGGAAGAAATTATTCAAGAAATAATGATTATGTAAGATTATTTGAAATTGGTAGAACTTATATTCCAAATGAAGATCAAACTAAATTACCAACAGAAAAGAATGTTTTAACTATTGGTATTTATGGTGATTGTGATTATTTAGACCTTAAGGGAATAGTTGAAAATGTAGTTGATGGATTAGGAATAACTAAGGCTAAATATGTTAGAGAAAGTGAAAATCCAAGCTATCATCCAGGTAAAACAGCTGCTCTTATGGTAAGAAATAAGAAAGTTGGTGTATTTGGTGAAATACATCCAGATGTAACTGAAAACTATGGAATAGATGTTGATTGTTATGTTGCAGAACTTGATTTAGATGCTTTATTTGAAGTTTCAAGTACTACAAAAACATATAAGCCTCTTCCAAAATTCCCAGCGGTAACAAGAGATATAGCTTTATTATGTGATGATTCTATATTAGTTGCTGAAATAGAAGAAACTATAAGAAAAGCAGGTGGAAACTTAGTAGAAAAAGTTCAATTATTTGATATCTACAAAGGTGCACAAATACCAGAAGGTAAAAAGTCAATAGCTTATGCAATTGCATATAGAGATGAAAAGAAAACTTTAGAAGATAAAGATATAGCTAAGGTTCATGATAAGATTCTTAAAGCTTTAGAGCATAAATTAGGTGCTGTTTTAAGATAATATTTTAATTTAAAAGGAAGCCAAATATTGGCTTCCTTTTAAATTATTATTAATGATTTTTTTAATAAATATAGTGGATGATATGAAAGTTTGGATTTCCTTAATCCAGGATAGCCACAATCTTCTTCTCTATTAATATATTTTGTACTTCTAAATTCCTTGTTTATAAACTCTCTGTTTATAAATGCATAAATTCCCTTATATTTAATATCACATCTTTCAATATGAATTATTGCAGTATCATTAAGAATTTCACCAATTGAAAAACCAGCAAGGTTATTATTCACATATACTGCTATAGTTTTTAAATTTAAAAAATCTAAACTATAAAGCAAGTTTGTTATTTCTTTAGTTTCGCAAAGTAATTCTTCACAAAGTATATTTTTATTTTTATGCCATTTTTTTAATAAATTTAAACAATCTAATATAGATTTTTCATCATTTATTGATTTAATAGTATAATTGTAAGAATTAATAAATGAATTATAATGATTTTTCTTTTTATGGTATTTTTCACCAGATAAATTTAATAATTTATCTGTAGAATAAATATATTCAAAATTATCCCTATCTTGAGTTATTTTAAAACTTAAGTCAGTATAATTTTGCAAATCATTAATAAAATTATCCTCAATATCCCCAAAAAGATAGATGTTGTTATTAGTTGATAATTTTTTTAAAGCAAATATTAAATTATTTAATTTATCTTTTTCATAGCCTAAAGGCATCATGAAAAATTCTCCATTCTTAGTTTCTTTTTTTATTATTAAGCAATTATTTATAATAGAATATTCAACTTTGCAAAAATCTTTCCATAAATAAAGAGTTGTAAAAGAATATTCATAGGATTTATTATTAATTTTGCATAAATATTTTTCAAATAGATACCTATCATTTAAATCAATGGTTTTAAAGTACTCCAATTTATCATCTCCTAGTTAATAAGAAAGAAAAACTATATATAATATTTTATTTTTAGTATTAAAAGATGTGTATAATAAAATGTATTAAAAGAAATTCTGTAATTAATTTTAACTATAAGAATATAATTTTATGAATAATAAATTTATGAAAGGTTAAGTAAAATGAAATTACGAAATTTGCTCTTAGATTTATCAAAAGATGATATATTAAAATTAATATCTATTCAAGATAAAACTATTATTAAGTCTCTTGAACTAGAAGATTTAATAAAGGTAAGTGGAAGTTATAAATTGATGGGAATGAATATTGACTTTAATGGAACAATGAGTATTAATAGCTTTAAAAATAATATTATTTTTATAACTATTAATAATTTTAAGATATCTAATAAAGCAACAAGTAATCCATTAGTTAAAGGGTCATTAGCAATTTTGAGAAAATCAATTAATGATATTGAAGGAATGAGTTTAAAAAATAAGGAACTTACTATTGATATAGAAAAGATAGTAAAAGTATATTGTACAGATACCTATGGAATAAAACTTGAAAAATTAGATATTAGTACATTAACAACTAAAAATGGAGTATTAGAATTTGGAATAAATTTATTAGAATTAAATTTAAATAATTTGAAGGTACAAAATTAATGAATTAAAGATTATATTTTTTATTATTTTTTAATAATAAATATAATCTTTTTTTGTTAAGAAATATAATGAATAAGTCTAATATCTTTAATATTAAAGATTCATATGATATTATTACCATGTAACTGATTTATTTGAAATATTAAGAAAATATTATACAAAAAGTTTACAATAATAAATTTTATAAATAATATATTTATTTAGGAAATATTTTGAGAAAGTATTCCATTTTTTTCTTTTAGTAAGATAAATAATTTTTGGGATAAATGGAGAATATAAAATATGTATCGATAAGAAGTGGATGTGATATATATGAAGTTTTTAAAATTTATGCTTATATTTATTCCAATTAGTATTATAGGAAAGTTTATGCACTTTTCACCAGCAGTTATGTTTATATTAGCAGCTCTTTCTATTATACCATTAGCTGGATTAATGGGAGAAGGTACAGAAGAAATTTCTTTTTATGCTGGACCTAAAATAGGGGGCTTTTTAAATGCAACATTTGGTAATGCTACAGAATTAATAATTTCATTTTTTGCTTTAAAACAAGGGTTGTTTGAAGTTGTAAAATCATCAATAGCTGGATCTATTATAGGCAATATTTTATTAGTATTAGGTGCAAGTATGCTATGTGGAGGAATAAAGCATAAAACTCAAAAATTTAATAAAAATGTAGTTGAAGTTACTTCAAGTATGCTTTTATTTGCAGTTATAGGATTGTGTATACCTGCTGTGTTTACACATACTTTTCCTAGTGAATTATTGAATACTAAATATGAAAACTTGAATCTTGCAGTATCAATAATAATGTTTATATTATATATTTTAAGTTTGATTTTTTCATTTTTTACTCATAAGGAGCTTTATGCAGTTAAATATGAAGAAGAGGAAGAAGAAGCAAAATGGTCTTTAAAAAAGGCAATCATAATTTTAATTATAGCAACTATATTTATTGCTATAGAAAGTGAACTTTTAGTAGATGGTGTGGAAGGTATTACTTCAAGGCTTGGGTTAAGTGAAATTTTTGTTGGTATTATTGTTATTCCAATAATAGGTAATGCCGCTGAACATACTACAGCAATTGCAATGGCTTTAAAAAATAAAATGGATGTTGCAATAGAAATTGCAATAGGATCAAGTTTGCAAATAATATTATTTGTTGCTCCTATTCTTGTATTTTTAAGTTTATTATTTACACCAATGACTATTATATTTAATCAATTTGAATTAATAGCTTTAATAGTAACTGTATTAATAGCAAATAAGGTTGCTGCAGATGGAGAGTCTAATTGGTTAGAAGGATCTCAGTTAGTTGCAGTATATTTAATAATTGCAGCAGGATTTTTTATTTTATAATATATAAATAAATATTAAGTTTATAATGGAAATTACTCCTTTAATTTTATAGTATCATGATATATAAATGTGAACAAAATAATCATTGTAGAGTTTATAATCTGCAAAATCATATTTTTATATATTGGAGGATAAAATTATGAGTGAAAAACATGATTGTTGTTGTAGCAGTCAACAAGAAAAAGAAAAGAAAGCAAATAATTGCGAATGTAAACATAGAAAAAATAATAAAGCTCAAAATATAAAAGAAAATTATTAAAAATAAAAATAGCTAGTATATTAAATATATTAGCTATTTTTATTTTTAAAATTATATTATATAAATAATACTGGAAAAATGGGATTATATGAATTAAAATAGCTATATATTATACATAAATAAGGTGAGATATAAATGGAAGAATTAAAAAGAACGTTAGAAGAAGTATTTAAAAGTGAAATTATAAAGATAGTAATAAGCAACAAAGTTAAAAAAGATGAAAAATACAATAAAATTGCTATAAATTTAAAAGAAAATAATAAAAATAAGTTTTATCAAATAGAAAAATTTACAGATAAGCAAGTATTTCATGAAAATATAAAAATAAATGAAATAAGTGACAAAGTAGGTGAATTAATATTTGGTAACTACAAACAAATGACAGCTTGGTCTAATAATGAAATATTTGATTTAAAGATATCTAAAAAAGGAAAGATATTTTTAGGGAAAAAGAAAAATGATAATTCTAAGATTGTTGCTAAGGGTCATAATAAAGAAAAAAATTATATATTAAAAGAAGGTATGATAATAGAACCTCTTATAGATTTAGGAGTATTCACTAAGGAAGGTAAAGTAGTTAATTCTAAATATGATAAATATAAGCAAATTAATAGATTCATTGAAATAATAGATGATGAAATTAAAAAGAATGATTATAAGGAATTAACTATTTTAGATTTTGGATGTGGTAAATCTTATTTAACATTTGTTTTATATTATTACTTTGTAAAAATTAAAAATATAAATGTAAAAATGATAGGATTAGATTTAAAAGAAGATGTAATAAAGAAATGTAATGATATTGCTAAAAGATATAATTATGAAAACTTACATTTTGAATTAGGAGATATTAACGGATTTAAATATAACAATAAGGTAGATATGGTTATTACTTTACATGCATGTGATACAGCTACAGATTATGCTTTATATAATGCAATTAAGTGGAATAGTAAAATGATATTTTCAGTTCCTTGTTGCCAACATGAATTTAATTCTCAAATGAAGGCAAATGAACTTTCAATCTTAACTAAATATGGAATAGTTCAAGAAAGAGTTGCTGCATTAATGACTGATAGTGTAAGAGCTAATTTATTAGAGTGTGTGGGGTATAAAACACAACTTTTAGAATTTATTGATATTGCACATTCTCCTAAAAATATACTTATAAGAGCTTCTAAAAATAACATATCAAAAGAGAAGAAAGAAAAATCATTAAATGAAGTTAATAATTTAATTAGAACATTTAATTTTAATCCAACATTATATAATTTATTAAAAAATGATAATTTAATTTAAGTGTATATAAAAGCAGTAAATTTAGTGTAAATGATATGCTCCCTTTACAGTAATGACAGTTTTATTATTTTAACTGTCTACTATAAAGGGAGAATATCATTATGATACTTAATCATGATTTTTTATTTTTAAATATTAGTTTTAAATTCATAAGTAATTACATAATAATAAAGTACAAGCAATTAATGGTATGGGAGATAAATTAGTAATAAATGAGTTTTGATAATGAGAAAAATAAAAATTATTTTATTATAGTAATTATATTTATTATTATTTGTATTTATGGAGTATTTTCAATATATTTTATTAAACATTTTTATTTTGGAACATATATTAATGAAATTAATGTTTCTTGTAAAACTGTAAAAGAAGCAAATGAATTGCTATTAAAAGAATCATACAATTATACTATCAAATTAGAAGAAAGAAATGATGTAACAGAATATATTAAAGGTAGTAATATAAATTTTGAATATAAAGGAAGTAAAGAAACAGAAGAAATAAAAACAAGTCAAAATCCATTTCTTTGGATTGTAAATATTTTTTCTAATAATAAATATATAATTAATGAAGTTTATTCTTTTGATAGAAATTTATTAAAAGAAGAACTTGAAAAACTTAATTGCTTTAATAGTGAAGATATTGTTGAACCAATAGATGCTTGCTTAAAATATGAAGATGGAGAATTTAAAATAATTAAAGAGGTATATGGAAATAAGATCAATGAAGAATTTCTTTATGCATACTTATTAAACTCTATACTTTTAGGGGAAAGGTGTATTAATTTAGATGAAATTAATGCTTATGAAAATCCTAAATTTACATCAGAAAGCGAAAAGGTTATTAAAGCTCAAAATGAACTAAATAAATATGTAAGTTCAGAAATATATTACATATTTGATAATGAAATAGAAGTTTTAGATTCAAGTATAATAAATACGTGGCTAGAAGTTGATTCAACAATGAATGTAGTAATTAATGAAGAAAAGATTAAAGAATATATAAAAACATTAGGCATTAAATATGATACTTATGGAAAAACTAGAAGTTTCAAATCAACCACTGGAAAAAATATAAATGTACCAGGTGGAAATTATGGTTGGAGAATTGATAGAACAAAGGAAAAAGAAGCTATAATTGAAAATATAAAAAGCGGAGAAATAATAAAAAAGGAACCTATTTATTTGCAAACTGCATTAGGAAATCATGAAAATGATATTGGAAATACTTATGTTGAAATAAATTTAACTAATCAATATTTATGGTTTTATAAAAGTGGTAAAATAATAACTCAAGGAGATGTTGTTACTGGTAATGTTAGCAGAGGTAATGCAACCCCACAAGGGACATATACTTTAAATTACAAACAAAAAAATGCAACTTTAAGGGGCGATAATTATAATTCTGATGTTAAGTACTGGATGCCATTTAATATGAATATTGGAATACATGATGCAAGTTGGAGAAATAGTTTTGGAGGAAATATATACCAAGCATCAGGAAGTCATGGTTGTGTTAATGCTCCAGAATATCTTGCAAAAAAGATATTTGAAAATATAGAACCTGGAACTCCAATTATATGTTATAAAGATGAATAATTTATATTAAGGTAAAAAGAAATATTATATTTTTAAGTGAAGTTAGACAAACATTTAAAAGTAATATTTCTTTTTTATAATAAATTTTTTGTAATAATCAATTGGGAGACATAATATATTTTTTATAAAGAGGTGTTTAGTATGAATAATAAAATTGAAACTATTATATTAAGACTTTCAAAAGAAAATGAAAAAATATTAAAGGAAAAAGCAACTAAACAAAATGTTACTATAGAAGAGTATATTAAAAAGGTATGTATTTATGATCCTTGGTTAAAAGAATATGAGGGGTAAGTAAAATGATTGATTTTTTATATAATAATATGGAGCATAAGCTATTTATTATATTATATAGTATTTTAATTATTTATGGATTTTATTTAGTATTAAAAGAAAAAAGTGATATTGAAAGAAATATAAAAGAAAAAATTAATAAGAGATATAAAACTGAAATTACTTTAAATGTTGATAAAGAAGAAAAATATATGTTAAGGAATTTAGCGTGTGATTATGGATATTCTAGTATAGAAGAGTTTATAGTTTCAATTTTGAATAATGAAATTAATAGAGAAGAGGATTATAGTAATGAAAATTAATATTATATTATTTAATAATTATTATTAGTTGATACTAATAAAATAATATAGTATAGTTATAGTATTGAAATTGAATTATTGGAGGATTTAAAATGTTAAACATAGGATGTCACTTATCTACTTCAAAAGGATTTAAGAATATGGGAAAAGAGGCTTTATCTATAGGAGCTAATACTTTTCAATTTTTTACTCGTAATCCTAGAGGTGGAAAAGCTAAAGATATAGACGCAAAAGATGTTAATGAACTTTTAGAAATTATGAAAAAAAATAATTTTGCTACTATTTTAGCACATGCACCATATACTTTAAATGGGTGTTCAGCTGATGAAAATACGAGAAAATTTGCAATTGAAATGATGGCAGATGATTTAGTAAGAATGGAATATCTTCCAAACAACTTTTATAATTTTCACCCAGGAAGTCATGTAAAGCAAGGGGTAGATATTGGAATAGATTTTATAGCTCAAATGTTAAATACAGTTCTTAAACCAGAACAAACTACAACTGTTTTATTAGAAACTATGGCTGGAAAGGGAACTGAAATAGGAAGAAGTTTTGAAGAGATAGCTCAAATAATTGAAAAGGTTGAATTAAAGGATCATTTAGGAGTTTGTTTAGATACATGTCATATTTACGATGCAGGTTATGATATAGTAAATGATTTAGATGGTGTCTTAGAAGAATTTGATAAAATAATAGGTATTGATAAACTTAAAGCTATACATTTAAATGATAGCAAAAATCCATTTAATAGTCATAAAGATAGGCATGAAAAAATTGGAGAAGGAAGTTTAGGGCTTAAAGCAATAAGTAATATTATAAATCATCCAAAATTAAAACACTTGCCATTTTTCTTAGAAACGCCTAATGAACTTGATGGATATAAGAACGAAATAGAAATTTTAAGAAAAGAATATATAGAATAGTAAGTTAAATAAGGGGATATCGCATTAAGAATAAATACTACAATGTATTGTGTTGATTTTTATTTTTTAAAATAATATATTGTGTATAAAAGTTTTAGTGCGACATCTCCTTATTTTTTTTACTTTATAAATAAAACCATGTTTTGAATAATATATATTATATAAAGGGTCAATAATAATAGTGAGGTGATTTTTTTATGAATGAAAAAGAGATAAAGGAAACCAAGGCAATAAAAGTATTATTTCAAAAATTATTAAATGATAGTTATAAACAAAAAGAGTATAGGGAAATATATACAATTGATATATTACCAAGGACTGTTAAAAATATAGAAAAATATAGTGATTTTGAAAAGAATATATTAAATAAGAATAGTTATAATGTATTGAATAAATTTATTTTAGCATTAAGTAAACTATATTTATATGATAATAAAATATTTAAGCTTTCTCATGATGATGAAGAAAGTTTATCCTTTCAAGAATATCATAATGATATAAATAGATATATTGATGATTGTATATATAATCTATCAATACCATCTAAAAGAATGGATTTAATTTTTGATGAATTAAAAATTGGGATGGAAATAAGTAATTGGACTATTAAAGTAATGGATTTTGGGTGCACTGAATTAAGATTTGTAATAGATATATTTAAATCAGAAGGATTATTTATAAGAAGACCTTTCTTTTAATTTTTACTTTTTATAATATGTATTAAAAATATATTCATCTTAGAATATAAAAAAAGAGTATATAAATTTGTGTAAAATATAAATTTATATACTCTTAATAAACCTAACATTAAATATTTTAAAATTTGCTCTATCTATTTTTATAATGCATAAGAAAAATCTATTTTATTACTCATTTCTTTTAATTTTTTCATACTTACTCCAAGATATCTCATAGTTGTTTTTATATCAGAGTGATTTAGAACATGTCTTACTAATTCTATATCATGTCCTGATTCCTCATACAAGGTATGTGCAAATAATTTTCTAAATGAGTGAGTTCCAATATTTTTATATCCTAAGTAATCAGTTATTATTTTTAATTGTTGTTGCATATTTCTAACTTTATTTGGATAAATAAAATCATCTTTATCTAAATTATTATTAACTGCATATTCTAAAAGTTTATTATACATAGCATCATTTAAATCCCTATTTTGCCATTTGCCTGTTTTGATTTCTTTTATAGCAAACTTACTTCTGTTAAAATCTGAAACTTTTAAATTAACTATATCTGATGCTCTGAAACCAAGAGTTGCTTGAAGTGCTAATGCAAAAGCTAAAGGTTGATTTGATCTAAACTTTTTTTCTCTTCCTGTTTTTTTATCGGTATAAGTAAATCCTTCCTTACATAATTTAATAATTTCTTCATACTCTTCAATTTCTAATGGCCTAGTTGCTTTATAATTCTTTTTTTTACCCTCTTCTTTTATAATTTCATCTTTTGAATGTTCTTTTTTATCATTTAAAATTGCTCCATCTGTTTTTTGAAGAATTTTTTTAGAAATTTCATTTGCTCCCTCTGTTTTTGCGTTGATTTCTTGAATTTTTTCGGTAAACTCATTTTTATTTTCATATGCTCTCATTTTTTTATAAAATTCATAGAATTTCATCATATCAAGCATTTCATCATTTAAATCCATTTAAAATTTCCTTTCTTGTACAAATCGATTTTGATTAAAAATAAAACTGCGTATTTTATTTTTAAAAACTGCGTTTTTTATATTTTATTAAAATAATAATATCATTAAAACGGCTTAAAATCAAGGTTTTAATAAAAACTGCGTAGTTTCGGGAAACTACGCAGTTTTTATAAGGAAATATTTACATTAAATTTTGTGGAAAATTAAAATTTTATATGATATAATATTAATACTAAATTAACCAAAGATAACTAGGTTAACTTTAGTTAACTTAGTATTAATAATGAAAGAGGTTTAAAAATGGATAAAATCAATGAAAATATAGAAAAGATTAAAGAAAATGAAGAAAAAATTGAAATGAATCAACCTGTAAATGTAGTAGAAGATAAAATAGAAACAAAAGGACTTAAATTAAAAAAGTCTACCAAAGATAGATTAAATATGCTACAAAGTAACTTCGATGATGCTGAAAGTATGATTGTTACTTTATTAAATCAATATGATAACTTTAAAATAGAAAGCAGTGAAAAATTTAGTGATAGAAAAGGGGAAATTGATAGATTTAATTTCTTAATAGATTCTTTAAAAGGATGTTTTGTTAACTCCTTAGAAATGGCAACATATTTAGAAGATAAATATGCTGTAAAATTAAAAAATGAAATGAAAAAAAAGGATAAAATTATTTCTATTCTTCAAGAGGAAAATACAGAATTAAAAAGGAAAAATAAAGAAAATGATGAAGGGATCAATCAAAAAAATAAGGAGTTAAATGATGTAAAGGATAGCTTTTCACGTGTTAATATAGCACTTACAACAGTGGAAAAAGAATTAAAAGAAAAATCAGATATAATTCAAAATTTACAAAGGCATATAAATTCATTAACAGAAATATCACATGATAATAAAAGAATTAATAATGAAAATGATAAATTAAAAGATGAAATAAAAGAATTAAAGGAAAAGTTAACTAATGAAAGTATAAACTATGAAAAAGTTAACTATCTTAAAAGTGAAAATGAAAGATTTAAAAATGAAATAATTAATTTAACTGAAGAAAAGAAAGAATATAAAAAATATAGTAATAGCTTAAATGAAAGAATTCAGGAAGTGTTATTAAATAAATCAATTGAAATTGCTAAAATAAATGAAGAAAAGAATAATTTGATTAGAGAAATTGAAAGTAAAAAAGAAATTGAACTAAAAAATGCTAATGATATTATCAATTCTTTAAAAGATGAAATTTTTGAGTTAAAATTAAATTTAAATAAAATTAATTTTGATGCAAATAAGTAAATTATATGTAGTATTAACTATAGGGCATATTCCCTATAGTTTTTTTATTATACTTGATAAACGTAACTCTCCATTTTCTAATGTTCTTATAAACAATTTATAATTAGTTTTTTGAAAATCATTAATTATTGTAAGGTTTTCTTTTAATAATATTGGAGTTATAGAAAAAAATGTATTATCACATTTTGCTACAATAGAAATAGAACCTTCATAATCTGTAAAATATAAATAAATATCACTTAAGTCTATTGTAATAGAATTTGATGAATTTATAGTAAATGGACATGTAAACTCTTCTTTATTTTTAGTATTTTTAATTATTACTTCTATGAAATCATAATCGTTATAATCCTTTTTAGAAAAAATTAAAGTTACTTTGTTATTTTTATTTATAAAATTTTTTAAGCTTAACTTTCTTGAATAGCATGTAATTTTTGATAATGTATTTAATTCCATTAAAGCCTTCTCCTAAAAATTTATTATTAACTAATTTATGCAAAAAGAGAAAAATAGACATAAATTTTTTAAAATATTCTTATAATATTTTAAAAAATAAGGATAATACTATTACTGAAAATAATTGAAGGGAGTGATAGATTAGTGTCAATGGCTCTTATTACAGCATTAATTTCAGCAGGCGGATTGGTTTTAGGATCAGTAATTGGAGCAGTATGTAGTTTTTTTGTTAATAAGGTTTCGATGCATGAACAAATGAAACTTCAACATGAAAATTTAATGTATCAGGAAAGTTGTAATGCTAAGGAAAAGTATACTAATGCAAATATAATAAGATTAGATTTTTGTAATGCAATTTATCAAAGCATAAGAGCAATTCAAAGTGATGATATAAATTTTGTTACACATTCCATACCAATTTATAAAGAGTATCATAAAATAATTGCATCTTTAGGTGATGAATACTCATTAAAGCAATTAAGTTATATTTATCAATTTTATAATGTTTTAGAAATTAATTCAAAAATAATAGAAAATACAAAATACAATGATTTTAATGAAAAGATGAAAGTTCAAAATGCATTTAAAAATATTTTAATCAAGGTTTATGGGGAAAATTATATTAAACTATTATCTAAGGATATAAATTATGTAACTTTTGAAGAATTATATTGTGATAAAAATATGAAGAGTGGATATAGAAATATATTTAAGTCTTTAGATATGATTTGTCTTAGATGTTTTGAACAAAAGACTATTAAGTAAATAAGTTCAATTCAAAAAGTAATTTACTTAATAGTATTTTTGATTTATTACTTTAGCATATTAATCATTAAATCTAAGGTGTTTTTAGTTTTTTCTAAGTTATGGATATAATCGGCAATATGATGTTTATAATAATAAATTCCTTCGTCAGTTATTGAATAAATTTTTTTGCTTCTTTTATTTAAAAATTCATCTCCAGTCCATTTACTAATAACATAGCCTTTACTTTCTAAATCATAGAATGTTTCATAAATGGTGCTTGAAGATACTGGAAAAGGTAAACTTGCACTTTGAAAAACTTCTCTAAATTTTTCAAGAACTTTATTTCCAAACATAACTTCTCCTTGTGATAGTTCTTTTAATATATAAAATGAATATAACATTTTAGTATTTACCACATTTCTTGGAGCAACTAATCTATTTCTATTAGAGTTCATATAAATTCACATCCTTTAAAATATTTCATCTCCCTTAATTATATTGATATATAATTAAAAGTTTATATATTTATGATAACAAATATTATAAGTAGTGTCTAATTATAAAAAGAATATTACAAAATTCAGAACAATAAAATGTAAAATTGAATACTATATATTAAAGTACCAATGATAGGAGATGATAAACATGTCAAAGAAGTGTTGTGGAAGCAATTGTTGTGGTAGAAATAATTGTTGCTGCCAATCTTGTTGCAATCAATGTTGTAATAGATACTGTAACTATTGTAATAATTGTGGCTATGGATGTGGTGGTTACGGAGGCTTTGGAAACTGTGGAGGCTACGGTGGATATGGAGGCTTCGGCGGCTGTGGCGGCGGCTGGACATGGTGGATAATTATACTATTATTCTTCTTTGGAGGATGTTGGTAAATTATAATTAAGTGTGCTAAAAAGTGTACTTGCTTTTTAGTGCACTTTTTTATTTGAGATAAATTAATTTTTTATATTTGGGAAAACTATTTTTGAAAGAAACCCTAGGAGTGTTGTTATATGCAGAAAAATATAGTTTTATTTAGTTTAATTGTAACTATAATAATAGTTTTAAATTGCAATTTAGTATATTCAGAGCCAATTAAGGATAATATTGATGAAAATATTAAAAAGGAAAATATAGGTCCATATCCAACATTAGATGATTTAAAAAAAGAATTAAAGGAGGAAAGACATAATGTTGATCAACAAAGATTAGATGAAATAAGAAAAAAAGAAGAAGAAAAAAAAGCACTTGAAAGCGAAGAGGATAAAGAAAATAATGAACAGATAAAGGATGAAAGTGATAATAAAAATAAAAAGGCCGAAAATGAATTAATTCCTAAGTTTATAGTTAGATTAAGAGGACAACATTCTAATAAATATTTATGTAGTTATAATTTTACTATAGTAAATGAAAATACATCAAGTGAACTTACTAATGTTAAATATGATGATTATAAGGTTTTATTAAAGAAACCATCATTAAAGGTTAGACCTGGAGAAATGATTAATTTTGAATTTAGTGAACCACCTAAGAAAATTCGTGCATTTATATGGAACGATGAAATTACTGAATTAAATATGACTAGAGGAAGCATAAAAGTTCCTGATTATGATAAAAAGTTAGTAGTTGGTATTGAGGGAACTTATAAAAATGGGAAAATACTTTATGCAGTAGTTTTAGATATAAGAGGTTAAATAAGAACAATGGAGGATGAATATTATGAATATTAAATATCAAGTTGGAAAAGATGATGAATTAAAATGTAGTAAAGAAGAGCAAGAAAATAATAAAGAAAATGAAGTTTTAGAAGAGGAAAAAGAAAAAAAAGAACAAGCAAAGCTTGAAGAAATAAAAGAACTTGGAAATACGAATATGAATTGTGTTGACCAAAGTATTCAAATTTTACCTATAATAGGTCAAATTGAAGGTCATGTTGTTTTACCACCTCAAACAAAAGCAACAAAATATGAACATATAATACCTCAATTAATTTCAATGGAGCAAAATGATAAAGTAAAAGGTGTATTAATTGTTTTGAATACAGTAGGTGGAGATGTTGAAGCTGGATTGGCAATATCAGAAATGATTTATTCATTATCAAAACCAACAGTGTCTATTGTAATAGGAGGAGGACATTCTATAGGAGTACCATTAGCTACATCTGCAGATTATTCTTTTATTACACCATCTGCTACAATGATAGTGCATCCTGTTAGGATGAATGGTTTTGTTATAGGGGTAGCTCAAACATTTCATTATTTTAAAAAAATGCAAGAAAGAATTAATAATTTTATAGTTAGAACTTCAAAAATTGATAAAGAAGAGTTAGAAAGAATGATGTTAAAACCAGATGAACTTTTAAATGATATGGGAACTATGCTTATTGGAGAGCAAGCTGTTGAATGTGGATTAATCGATAAGGTCGGCGGATTAAAAGATGCATTAGATAAATTAAATGAACTAATAAAAGAAAAAGAGAAATAGTATAATAAAAAGAAATTCCTTAATAGGAGTTTCTTTTTTCTTTGAAATATGTTTAAAATATTTATATATTATAATATAATAAAATTTTATAAATTTATGTTTTAATTACAGAGGTGATTTGATGGGAACGGGCAGTAAAAAAAGATCTAGCAAAAAGAAAAAGGATAATTCTTATCAAAAAAAGGGGGATATAAAAGCTATAGTTTATGTAGCAATAGGAGTATTGTTATGTTTTTCTACGTATACAGATTTAGCTGGAATTTTATCAATATTTACTAGAAAACTAATGTATCATTTTATAGGGATTATAGTTTATATTATACCAATTTATTTAATATATTTTGGGATAGATACAATAAAATCTAAAGGAACTATTAAATATTCTAGAAGATTTTTTAGTATTACATTAATAGCAATATTAATTTGGTTGTTTTTTAGCACAATTTCAATTAATTTTACTATAGGAGATAACATTAATAAAGGTTTTATAACTTCTATTAGAGTTATGAAATTTTCAGAAAATTATAATATACATGGTGGATTTTTAGGTTTTTTAATATCATATCCCTTAGCTAGATTAATGGGATATATAGGTTGTTACATATTGTATATTACGTTATTTGCAATAGGAAGTATATTACTTATGGATATTACGTTATATGATGTATATATTAAAATAAAGCTTTTAATTAAAGGTATTATTGGTGATGAAAAAATAAACAATCAAAATAAAAAAAATAATAAAAAATCTGAAAAAAGAGTTAATAGTGATACTATAGAAGTTGTTGTTCAAGATAATAATGAAAAGGAAGATTTTATTAAGGGAATAAATAATAAGATACAAATATTGGATTTTATGAAAAATTCAGAATTGAAGGATATTAATCCTCTTCAAGATTTTAAAATAGATGGAGATTTTTCTAATGAAGATAATCAAAAAGAAGAATCATTTAACATTAAAGTTCCTGATACTGAAAAAATAAATAAAAAGTTATCATATGAAGATAAAGAAGTTGTAACTAAAGAAATTGAAGATTCCTTAAATGAATCAAATGAAGTAGTAAAAAAGGAATATTCATTCCCAAAAATGGATTTGTTAAATATAAATTCTAAGTTGAAATTGAAAAATGAAGATAAAAAGGACTTAATAGATAATGCAAACAAGCTTGAAGAAACACTTTCTAACTTTGGAGTTGAAGCAAAAGTTGTACAAGTTACTAAAGGTCCTTCGGTTACAAGATTTGAATTACATCCAAGTCCAGGTGTTAAAGTTTCGAAAATAGTTAATTTACAAGATGACATTGCTTTAGGTTTAGCTGCAAATGGTGTTAGAATGGAAGCTCCAATTCCAGGAAAAGCTGCAATAGGAATAGAAGTTCCAAATAAAAAGCAATCTCCAGTATTTTTAAGAGAGGTATTAGATTCACAAGAGTTTACTAATACTTCTGAAAAATTAGCATTTGCATTAGGGAAAGATATTACAGGAAAATGTATAGTAGGTGATTTAAGCAAAATGCCACATATGTTAATTGCAGGGGCTACAGGTTCAGGAAAATCTGTATGTATAAATTCACTTATAATAAGTTTATTATATAAATACTCACCAGATGATGTTAAACTTCTTATGGTAGATCCAAAAGTTGTTGAATTAAGTGTATATAATGGAATACCACATTTATTAATACCGGTTGTTACAGAACCTAAAAAAGCAGCAGGAGCTTTAAATTGGGCTGTAAATGAAATGAATAAAAGATATAATTTATTTTCTCAAATGAAGGTAAAAAACATTGAATCATATAATAAGCTTTATGAAAAAGGAGAAATACAAGAAAAGCTTCCTTATATAGTTATTATTGTAGATGAACTTGCTGATTTAATGATGGCATGTCCAAATGATGTGGAAGATTATATTTGTAGATTAGCTCAAATGGCTAGAGCAGCTGGAATGCATTTAATTATTGCAACTCAAAGGCCTTCGGTAGATGTAATAACAGGAGTAATTAAAGCAAATATTCCATCAAGAGTATCATTTGCAGTTTCCTCAGGGACTGACTCAAGAACTATTTTAGATCAAGTTGGTGCAGAAAAACTTTTAGGAAGAGGAGACATGTTATATTATCCTATAGGTGAAAATAAACCAATAAGAGTTCAAGGTGCATTTATATCAGAAGAAGAAGTAGAAAATGTTGTTGATTTTATAAAAGGTTCAGAAGAAGAGGTTGATTATTCAGAAGATATTATAAATCATATTAATAGTGAATCAAATAATGAATCAAATGTTAACAATGATGATACAGATGAATTACTTGATGAAGCGATGAAACTAGTTATAGATTATCAACAAGCATCAACTTCATTTATTCAAAGAAAATTAAGAGTTGGGTTTAATAGAGCTTCTAGAATAATGGATGAATTAGAAGAACATGGCATAATATCAGAAAAAGATGGAAGTAAACCAAGACAAGTATTAGTTAGTAAAGAAGAAAAGTATTAGTTAGTAAAGAAGACAGGTATAATAAATAGCAATATAAAATACTTGTAAATATAACATAGTTAAATTAAAATAAGTATTATTATTTATACTTAGGAGGAACAAAGTTGAGTAAATATAAAGTTGGAATGGTTAGTTTAGGGTGCGATAAAAATAGAGTAGATTCTGAGTTAATTTTAGGAGCTATAAATAAGCACTATGAAATTACAAATGATGCTAAGGAAGCAGATATAATTATAGTTAATACATGTGGATTTATAGAAAGTGCAAAGCAAGAATCTATTGATACAATTTTAGAAATGGCAGAATACAAAAATAAATATAATTGTAAAATGTTAATTGCCACTGGATGTTTAACACAAAGATATGGTGATGAATTATTAGAGTTAATTCCTGAAATAGACATATTAATGGGTGTTAATGATTATATGAAACTACACAGATTGATATTAGATTTTATTAAAGAGCATAAAAGAATATCATCAGCAAGTTATACTGATGAAGGGGTTAATGAAGGTATTAGATTATTAACAACAAAACAACATACTGCATATGTAAGAATAGCTGAAGGATGTAATAATTTCTGTACTTATTGTATAATTCCAAAAATAAGAGGTAAATTTAGAAGTAGACTTGAAAAAAATATACTAGATGAAGTTAAGTTATTGGTTGATAATGGAGTAAAGGAAATTATATTAATTGCTCAAGATTTAACTGATTATGGTGTTGATATTTATGGAAAAAGAATGTTACATGATTTAGTTAGAAAAATTTCTTTAATTGAAGGTGTTCAATGGATTAGATTATTATATTGCTATCCAGAAGAAATAACTGATGAATTAATTGAAGAAATAGCTAACAATGATAAAGTAGTGAAATATTTAGATTTACCAATTCAACATATAAGTAGTAGCGTTTTAAAACAAATGGGAAGAAGAACTAATAAAGAAAATATAATTAGTAAGATAGAAACATTAAGAAATAAAGTTCCTAATATTGCATTAAGAACTTCACTAATAGTTGGATTCCCTAATGAAAGTGAACATGATTTTAATGAATTAGCAACTTTCTTAATCGACTATAAGCTTGAAAATGTAGGAGTATTTTCATATTCGCAAGAAGAAGATACACCTGCAGCAAAGATGGATGGTCAAATAGAAGAGGAAATTAAAATAGAGCGTAAAAACAAATTAATGTCAATTCAAAGAGATGTTGTTAAGGAGCAAATTAAATTGAAAATAGGAAATATTTATGATACTATTATAGATAGTAATAATGGTGAATATTTTATTGGAAGAAGTTACGAAATGGCTCCAGAAATTGATGGACTTATCTATATTAAAAAACATAAAGGGATAAATATTGGTGATATAATAAAAGTTAAGATTACGGATGTTATGGAGTACGATTTAATAGGAGAGATTTTTGATGAATTTAGCAAATAAATTGACAATGATGAGGATAATACTAGTTCCAATTTTTTTGATTTTTATTGCGGTAAAAGAAATTCCATATGGATCAATAATTGCAACTATTGTATTTATAGTTGCCTCAATAACTGACCAACTTGATGGATACATAGCTAGAAGCAGAAATCAAATAACTAATTTTGGAAAGTTTATGGATCCATTAGCTGATAAATTATTAGTTACAGCAGCATTAGTTTCTTTGTCAGAAATGCACTTAATATCAGGTTGGATAGTAGTAGTAATAATTGCAAGAGAATTTGCTGTTTCAGGATTAAGAACATTAGCTGCATCAGATGGAATAATTATAGCTGCAAGCTGGTGGGGAAAACTTAAAACAGTAACACAAATGGCTGCTATAATAACATTATTATTAAAAGTTAATATAGGAGTATCACAAGCTTCAATAGACTTTGTAAGTAATAATCGTTTTTTAAATGTATTTTTTACTTATGTTCCTAATATATTATTAATATTAGCAGTAATAGCAACTATTATTTCGGGTATAGATTATTTTATAAAAAATAAAGCAGCAATTTCTATGAAATAAGGTTTAATAATAAAATAATGTGGGTATAATTCAAAGAGTTCCTTCTATAATTTTGAAATATAGAAAGAACTCTTTTAAAATTGAAAAAAATATATGTTGACTAGAAAATAATAATATTCTATAATTAATACATAAGAACAAATGTTCATGAAAGGGTGATTATTTAATGGTAAATATCGATGAAAATAAATTAAAAGCAATAGAGAATGCAATGAGTCAAATTGAAAAGCAATTTGGTAAAGGCTCTATAATGAAGTTGGGTGAACATAGCACTTTAAATATTGATTCAATTTCTACTGGATGTCTTGATTTAGATATAGCGCTTGGAATTGGTGGAGTTCCAAGAGGAAGAATAATTGAAATATATGGACCAGAAAGTTCAGGTAAGACTACAGTTGCATTGCATGTTGCGGCAGAAGCACAAAAATTAGGAGGGGCTGTAGCATTTGTAGATGCAGAGCATGCATTAGATCCAAGTTATGCTAGAAATTTAGGAGTTGATACTGAAAATCTTATAGTTTCTCAACCAGATACAGGAGAGCAAGGTCTAGAAATTGCTGAAGCATTAGTTAGATCAGGAGCTATTGATGTTCTTGTAGTTGATTCAGTTGCTGCATTAGTACCAAGAGCAGAAATTGAAGGAGAAATGGGAGATTCTCATGTAGGTTTACAAGCTAGATTAATGTCACAAGCATTAAGAAAACTAACAGGAACAATTAATAAATCTAAATGTGTTGTTATATTTATTAATCAATTAAGAGAAAAAGTTGGTGTAATGTTTGGAAATCCTGAAACTACAACAGGTGGTAGAGCACTTAAATTCTATTCTAGTATAAGATTAGATGTAAGAAGAATAGATTCAATTAAGCAAGGTGATGAAATTGTTGGAAATAGAACAAGAGTAAAAGTAATGAAAAATAAGGTTGCACCTCCATTTAAACAAGCTGAATTTGACATAATGTATAATGAAGGAATATCAAGAAATGGAAATATAGTTGATGTTGGAGTTAAAGAAAATATTGTTCAAAAAAGTGGTGCATGGTTCTCTTATGGAGATATAAGATTAGGGCAAGGAAGAGAAAATGCTAAAAACTATTTAAAAGAAAACCCTGAAATTGCTTTAGAAATTGAAAATAAAATTAGAGCTAAATATGATTTACCAGTAATAGTTGATAATACTGTAAATAATAAAAAAGAAGAAAAATAATAAATATATTAATAGGATATGTATTTGTAAAAAAGTAAAAATACATATCCTTTTTAATATATATAAATAAAATGAGAGATACTATTAAAGTAATCATATGTATTGGTTTGTATATGCATAGGCATGACAACTAATCTTGACATATTTTTGTTTATAAGGTAAAATAATAACAAATACTGGTTTATCATATTCATAGTAACAGTGAGAATAATATGACACCTAGACGTTCTCTATTAAAATATAAATAGAGATTTATACGAGGAGGTGTTAGTTTGGAGATATTACCAATTATAATGGTTGATATTTTAGTATTAGTAGTATTCGGGTTTATCGTATACAAGGTTATACAAAGAGCCACAAAAAATAAGATTTTGTTTTTAGAAAATGAAGCAAAGGATTTAGTGGAGAAAGCTAAAAGGGAAGCAGAAGCAACTAAAAAGGAATCAATTTTAGAGGCTAAAGAAGAAGTTCACAAACTAAGAAATGATTTAGACAGGGATTCTCGTGAGAGAAGAAGTGAGATTCAAAGGCTTGAAAGAAGAATTCTTCAAAGGGAAGAATCTTTAGACAAAAAGAGTGACCTTTTAGAAAAGAAAGAAGAAACTATCAATAAAAGATTGCAAGAAATTGATCAAATGGAAGAAAACGTTCAGCAGTTATATGTTAAAAGAAGAGAAGAGTTAGAAAGAATATCTGCTTTAACTTCAGAAGAAGCTAAAGAAATTCTTCTTGGAGAAGTTAGAAAGGAAGTTTCTCATGATGCGGCTTTAATGATTAAAGATATTGAATCTAAAGCTAAGGAAGAGGCTGATAAAAAAGCTAGAGAAATTATAACAACTGCTATTCAAAGATGTGCAGCAGATCATGTATCTGAATCAACAGTGCATGTAGTTGCTTTACCAAATGATGAAATGAAGGGCAGAATTATTGGAAGAGAAGGTAGAAACATAAGAACACTCGAAACATTAACAGGAGTAGATTTAATTATTGATGATACTCCTGAAGCAGTTATTTTATCTAGCTTTGATCCGATAAGAAGAGAAGTAGCTAGAATAGCACTTGAAAAATTAATTGTAGATGGAAGAATACATCCAGCTAGAATTGAAGAAATGGTTGAGAGAGCCAAAAAAGATGTTGAAAATGATATTAAAGAAGAAGGCGAACAAGCAACTTTAGAAACAGGGGTACATGGTTTACATCCTGAAATTATAAGGCTTTTAGGAAGATTAAAGTATAGAACTAGCTATGGGCAAAATGTTTTAAAGCATTCTATAGAGGTTTCATACTTAGCAAGTGTAATGGCTTCAGAATTAGGTCTTGATGTTAATTTAGCTAAGAGAGCTGGTTTATTGCATGATATAGGTAAGGCAATAGATCAAGAGCAAGAAGGTCCTCATGCTTTAATAGGAGGAGATTTTGCTAAAAAGTATCATGAGTCAGCTTTAGTAGTAAATGCAATTTCTGCTCATCATGGTGATGTAGAAATGATGTCTATGGAAGCTGTATTAGTTCAAGCAGCTGATGCAATATCAGCAGCAAGACCTGGCGCAAGAAGAGAAACACTAGAAGCTTATATTAAGAGATTAGAGAAGCTTGAAGAAATTGCAAATTCTTATGAGGGCGTAGATAAGTCATATGCCATTCAAGCTGGAAGAGAAATTAGAATCATGGTTAAACCAGAACAATTAGACGATGCTGGTTCAGTGGAATTAGCTCGTAATTTAGCTAAAAGTGTTGAAGAACAATTAGAGTATCCAGGGCAAATTAAGATTAATGTAATTAGAGAAATAAGAGCAGTGGATTTTGCTAAATAAATAAAAAAATGCATTTTGTTTTATTACAAAGTGCATTTTTTATATTTTAATTTTTTTTATTTTTTAGAAGGAAATATAAGTCTTTTGTAGAATATATAATCATATAAGTAAATATAAGAATTTATTTGCAACTATATGTAAACGATTTTAAAAACAGGAGGTAGTAATACAAATGGAAGTATTAAAAGTATCAACAAAATCTAACCCAAATTCAGTAGCAGGTGCTCTTGCTGCAATAATTAAAGAAAAAAACATTGTAGAAATACAAGCAGTAGGTGCAGGTGCAATAAACCAAGCTGTGAAAGCAATAGCAATAGCAAGAGGCTTCGTGGCACCTAGTGGAAGAGATATCGTATGCGTACCTGCCTTTACTGATATAGAGATTGATGGTGAAGAAAGAACAGCAATAAAATTAATTGTACAACCTAGATAAAAAGTTATATTAAAAAAGTAATTTTAGTATTGAAATTATCTTAAGGAAAGTATATAATGTAACCGTTAGATATATAATATATTATACGTAAAGAGGTGTGTTTTAATGGTATCTAAAGAAGTAGTAGTAAACAATGGAACTGGTTTACATGCAAGACCAGCGACTTTATTAGTTAAGAAAGCTTCATCTTTCAAATCAGATGTAAGCATTGAATTTAACGGAAAGAAAGCTAACGTTAAGAGCTTAATTGGTGTTTTATCTTTAGGTGTTACTAAAGGAGCTAACATTACAGTTACAGCTAGCGGTGATGATGAAGCTTTAGCTGCAGAAGAAATTGCTAAATTAATAGAAACTTTAGAAGACTAAAACAAAAAAGTGCGTAAGCACTTTTTTTTATTTATTACGTATATTACAAAGTATTAATTTTTTTATTATTACTAGCAAAAATAAATAAAAATATGATATAATACGAATGATATTAAATTAATAATTATAAATATTCGGAGGTAAATAAATGACAAACTTATATAACTCACCGCTAAACTCTAGATATGCATCAAAAGAAATGAGCTTTATATTTTCTGATGATATGAAATTTTCAACTTGGAGAAAATTATGGGTTGCATTAGCAGAAGGTGAAAGATCATTAGGAATTAATATAACAGAAGAACAAATTAATGAATTAAAAGCTAATATAAATAATATAAATTATGATGAAGCAAGAAAAAGAGAAAAAGAAGTAAGACATGATGTTATGAGTCATGTATATGCATATGGATTACAATGTCCTAATGCTAAAGGAATAATACATTTAGGGGCTACTAGTTGTTATGTAGGAGATAATACAGATATAATAATAATGAGAGATGCATTATTATTAATAAAGAAAAAACTTATAACAGTATTAAATCACTTATCAAATTTTGCAATGAAATATAAAGATATGCCTACTTTAGGATTTACACATTTTCAACCTGCTCAATTAACTACTGTTGGAAAAAGAGCAACTTTATGGATGCAAGATTTAGTAATAGATATTGAAAATATTGATTTTGTATTAGCTAAATTAAAACTAAGGGGAGTTAAAGGAACAACTGGAACTCAAGCTAGTTTTATGAATTTATTTGAAGGTGATGAAGAAAAGATTAAATCTTTAGATACATATGTAGCTGAAAAAATGGGCTTTGAAAAAAGTTATGGAGTGACAGGTCAAACTTATCCTAGAAAAATTGATTCTATAATTTTAAATACTTTATCAGAAGTAGCACAAAGTGCTTATAAATTCAGCAATGATTTAAGATTATTACAAAGTATTAAAGAAATTGAAGAACCGTTTGAAAAACATCAAATAGGATCTTCTGCTATGGCATACAAGAGAAATCCAATGAGAAGTGAAAGAATGAGTTCTTTAGCAAGAACAGTTATAGTTAATGCATTAAATCCTGCTATTACAGCAGCTACACAATGGTTCGAAAGAACATTAGATGATTCAGCTAATAAAAGGATATCTGTTCCAGAAGCTTTTTTAGCTTTAGATGGAGTTTTAAATTTATATATTAATATAGCAGAAAGTATGGTTATTTATGATAAGGTGATTGCAAAACATGTTAATGAGGAACTTCCATTTATGGCTACTGAAAATATAATGATGGAATGCACTAAAAGAGGATGCGATAGACAAGAATTACATGAAAGAATTAGGGAGCATTCAATGGCTGCAGCAAAAAGAGTTAAAGGTGAAGGTTTAAGCAATGATTTAATTGAGAGAATTATGGCTGATGATTATTTTAAATTAACAAAGGAAGAAATTTTAGATATAATTGATCCATTAAAATTTATTGGAAGAGCTCCAAGTCAAGTTGTAGAATTTATTGATGAATATGTTACACCTATTATAGATGAAAATAAGGATGCATTAGAAATTAAAAGTGAAATAAATGTTTAGATAATAATTATCCATTTTAAGCTAATTTATAGCTTAAAATGGATTTTTTATATTTAAGATATGTTTAATTTATATTGTAATCTAATTAATTTTAATAACATATGCTATTAATAAATGATGTGTTGAGAGGGTTATATAGAAGTATGGATGATATTTATAAGTATCTATTAAAAAATTCAACTTTAAATGATTTAATTGAAGCTTGTTTAGAAAATAAAAATATTGCTATAATTATAAGCAATAATGAAATTGAAGATGTATTAATTTATTTAAAAAATTATATATTAAATAATATTACAACAGAAGAATTAAAGAAAAGAGTTAATGCTGTAAGTATAAATCATACTATTGATATGGTTAAAATTAAAAAGTTTAATATTTTAAATAGAGAAATTTCAAACAATAAAAAGAAGATAATGGAAATATTTTTATCCTTTATAAAAAAAGATAATGAAGGAAAATCATTAAATGATTTATATTCAATTACAAAAAAAAGTTTGGAGTTTAAAGATAAGGAATTTAAGTATTTTTGTGTATTAAATAAGTTTAAATTATTTACAGATAATAATAAAGAAGCAATTATTGAAAATATTCAAAAGTTATTTGAGGGTGAATATATAAATTTATTTATTAAATATAAGAAGTTTAATGGAAATAAGAAGTTTAATATTATAAATAAAGAATTAACTAATGAGGATATAGTTAAAGTAAAATTAAAGATGAGTGGTATATTAAACAACACTTTTGCATTTATTCCACCTATTTATTATAACAAATATACAAGTGATTTTGAAAGAGAAAATATTTACTACAAAAATTATAATGAAAATCAGCTATTGGAAGTTGTTAAAAGGATTAATTACAAACATAATAAAAAAATGCTAGATAAAATAACAGATATAAAATGGTATAAATTAAATGACATATTAAATCATAAAAGAATTTTAAATGAGAATAAAGAGATAAATAATGAATATTTAAGGCAACAAGAGATTATATACAAGCAATATATAGAAAACATAGAGAATTTAGCTTTGTTTTCAAATTCATTTGGATTTATAAAAAAAGTATTTAAAAATGAAGTTTTAGATGAAATAAACAATAGGATAACAAATGAAGAGGATTTATATAATTATATATCATATTTAAAGGAAACATTAAGTAGTTATGAAGAATATTTGGTAGTAGCTAGTAAAATAGAAATGTTAAATGACATACAAAGTGATATTTTAAATTATTGTTATGATAAAATTGATAATAAAAAAGACTTAGGTGAAATAATACAATTTATACCTAATTATTTTTTGTATAAAGAAATTGAAATTGATGAAATAGAAAATGAAATTGAAATTAACAATTATGAATCGATAGATAATAAAATAAACAATATTTATTTAGCTTTAAGTTCTTATAAAAATATTGCATTGCAAGTTTTACAAGAGTATAGCAATAAAACTACAAATGACTTTATAAAAGAAAATTCTATTGATATTTTTAGTTTGAATTATAAAGAAATTGTTGATAATAAATATAAAAAAGAAAATTATAAATTTTTATCTAAATTGTATCCAATAACAGTTATTTATGAAGAGGAATTTAAAGATAACAAAAAAGTGATAGAAAAAAATTTCGATATTGTTATAAAAAGCTCTGATTTTTTTATTTATAATGGAATTGATCAATATAAGAGTGAAGTTTTATGTAATGAAAGATTAGATAAAAAAATAACTACTTTACTTTCAAACTTGGGATATCGTATATTTGAAAATGAAAATAATAACTCAGTTTTATATGTATTAGGATGTAAATGCCAAGGAAGTATAAAAACATTATATATAAATAATGGAGAAAGCTTTAGTATTAATAACTTAATTGAATTATTAAATTTAATTGATAAAAATGGAAAAATAATTTATATATGGTATAGAAATTGGTGGCTAAATAAAGCTGAAGAAATTGATAGTTTACAAAAACAATTAAATAAATAGGCAGTTAATACTGCTTATTTATTTATAATGATTTTGCACTAATTTATATAAATATGATAAAATTAGTTAATGAATTATTAATCAAAGGAGAAAAAGATGAATTTAATAACAGTTGAAAATATAAAAAAAACTTATAGTGAGAAAGTACTATTAAATAATGTTTCATTTGGAATAAATGATGGAGATAAAATAGGGCTAATTGGATTAAATGGTAGCGGAAAATCTACATTATTAAAGATAATAACAGAAAGAGATGAATTTTTTGATGGAAGCATTACAAAAGGAAAGGGAGTAAGAGTAGAATACCTTTCACAAAATTCAAATTTTGATCCAAATGCAACAGTTTTAGAACAAGTATTTAATAGCGATACACCTGAAATGAAATTATTAATGGAATATGAAACACTATTAGACAAAATTAAAAATCAAGAATTTGATGAACAAACTAATGATAATCTTATAAAGGTTCAAGAAAAAATAGATTCTTTAGATTTATGGAATTTAGAAAGTGAAGTTAAAGTTATATTAACTAAACTTGGAATAAATGATTATACTATGAAAATGGGAACTTTATCTGGAGGACAAAAAAAGAGAGTATTTTTAGCATCTGCATTAATAAAACCTTGTGAATTACTTGTATTAGATGAGCCTACCAACCATTTAGATTCAATATCTATAGAATGGCTAGAGGAATATTTAAATAATAGAAAAGGTGCACTATTAATGATTACTCATGATAGATATTTTTTAGATAGAGTATCTAATAAAATATTAGAGTTAGATAGAGGGAATATATATACTTATACAGGAAATTATAGTTCATTTCTTGAAAAGAAAGCTGAAAGAATAGAATTAGAATCAGCAAGTGAAGAAAAAAGACAAAAGCTAATATTAAAAGAATTAAAGTGGGTAAGAAGAGGAGCTAAAGCAAGAACAACAAAGCAAAAAGCAAGACTTCAAAGATTTGATGAATTAGTTAATCAGGAATATATAGCACCAAAGGACAATTTAGAAATGTCATTTATAGGTACTAGATTAGGTAAAAAAATTATAGAATTAAAAAATATAAATAAATCTTATGGAACTAAGAACCTTATAAATAATTTTACTTATACAGTATTAAAGGAAGATAGAATTGGTGTTATTGGTGACAATGGAGTGGGAAAGACAACTTTACTTAATATAATAAAAAATTCCATTACACCAGATATGGGAAATATAGAAATTGGAGAAACTGTAAAGATAGCTACATTTTCTCAAGATGATTCACATATGGATTTATCAATGAAAGCAATTGATTATGTTAAAGAAGGGGGAGAGTGGATTCCAACAGAAGATGGAACTAAAATAAGTGCTTCTCAGCTTGCTGAACGTTTCTTATTTGATGGAACAATGCAATATACAATGATAGAAAAGCTTTCAGGAGGAGAGAGGAGAAGATTGCACTTATTAAGGGTTCTTATGGAAGCTCCAAATGTTTTAATTTTAGATGAGCCAACAAATGATTTAGATATAGAAACATTAAAAATTTTAGAGGATTTTATTGATGAATTTATAGGAGTTGTAATTGTTGTTTCGCATGATAGGTATTTCTTAGATAGAATTTGTAATAAGATCTTTTCTTTTGAAGATAACGGGATAATTAATGTATACAATGGAAACTATAGTGATTACTTAATTAATAAGGAAATTAAGTTTTTAAAGGAAAAGGAAGAGCAAAAAATTAAAGATGAGCCAAGTAAGAAAAAAACATATGTAAGAAATAAAGATGAAAGACCTAAATTTACATTTAAGGAACAAAGAGAATTTGAAACTATTTATAGCACCATTGAAGAAATAGAAAATAAAATTTCTGAAATAGAAGAGGAAATGATAAAGAATTCAAGTAGTTATGGGTTGTTAAATGAATTAGATCAAGAAAAAATTAAACTTGAAGAGGAGTTATTAGAGAAATATGAGCGTCAAGAATATTTAGAAGATATAGCAAAAAAAATAGAAGAATACAATAATAATAAGTAATAAGTCATTTAATTTGTTGACAATAATTTAAGTTTCTGATACTCTTGATAAGGTCGTAATAAAATTTATCTTATTTATTTTAGGAGGAAATTATGGAAAACACGCAAAAGATAAAAATTGTAACTGCTGACCCTTCAGCGTTAGGATTATTTGGACTAGCTATAATTACTTTAGTAGCTTCATCACAAAAATTAGGAATAACTTCAGGAGTGTCATTAGTATTACCTTGGGCTATATTCTTAGGAGCAACTGCTCAATTATTTGCATGTATAAATGATTTTAAACATGACAATACATTTGGAGCAACTGCATTTGGAGCATATGCATTCTTTTGGTATGCAATGGGATTCACTTGGTTAATTCAAAATGGAGTATTTGGAGAAAAGTTAGCTGCGGCAGCAGATACTAAGCAATTAGCATTTGCATTTTTAGGATACTTAATTTTTACGCTATTTATGACAATTGGAGCTATGGAAACTCATAAAGTATTATTTACTATATTTGTATTAATTGATTTCTTATTCTTAGGATTATCATTAAATGGATTTGGAATAATGGGTGAGTTTTCGCATAAATTAGCTGCTTATTCAGAATTATTAATATCTATAGTTTCATTCTATGGATGTGGAGCAGCTGTGTTAAACAAGCACTTTGGAAAGGTATTTTTACCAGTTGGTAAACCTTTTGGAATATTTAAAAAATAATTTAATAAAAATGTAAAGGGGTTGTCGCATTAAGAATAAATACTACAATATATTGTGTATAAAATTTTTAGTGTGACAGCCCCTTTTTTCTTTATAAAGCTAAATCTATATTGTATACTTAAAATATATTAACCTAAATAAAGGAGTTAATAATGAAAATTAAAGTTATAGTAAAAGGTCAAAAAGATCCAATAATTTATTCTGGTGATAGAATTGATATTTTAGATTTTGAAATGAATGGTGAAAAATTTAAACAAATAAGATATTTCAAAAAAGGATTTTCAAAATCAGAGTTATTAAAAGCTGATTTAATTACCAAAGTTGTTGAAATTGAAAAATAATGGGATGTCGCGTTAAGAATAAATACTACAATATATTGTGTATAAAATTTTTAGTGCGACATCCCATTATTTTTTTTATTTTAAAAATTAAAAAATAAATTTTAAGGATAAAGAATATAAATAAAAAGTAGAGTTATTTTTTTTATAAGTAATTAAAAAATTTTATAATAAAAATATAATTTTATTATAAAATAAACAATAAATTTTGAGATAAAAATATATATTTAAAAAATTTAAATAAAAACATAAAAATAACCGGAAATTTTATTTCGCTAAATAACCATTTAGCGAAATAAATAGCGTTGTTGTAATTATTTTACCATGATATAATGAAAACATTATTATATTAGCCTTAAGGGGGAATTTTATATGGTTGAAAATGATAAAAAGTTAAATGTTATCAAAAAAAATACTATTAATATAAATGAAATTGATAAAAATAATATGCCTTTTAAAGAAAGATTTGGTATAGAAGTAAAAAATAATAATAAATTACCTAAAATTTTAATAGACTTTTTAAGTTATTTAGAAACTATTAAAGGTAAATCTTATAATACAATTGAAGCTTATAAAATAGATTTAAGTTTACTTTTTAAATATCTAAAAGTTTATAAAGGTTATCCAATACCAGATGATATAGAATTTGAAGAAATACCAATTAATGACCTTCAAGAAAATTTTGTAAAAGATATAACTTTAAGTGATTTATATGCATTTTTATCATTTACTGAAAAACAAAGAAATAATGGAACTTATGCTAGAGCTAGAAAGGTTGCTACAATAAAATCATACTTTAATTATTTGCAAGGTAAAGCAAAAATAATTAATTCTAATCCGGCTGCAGAATTAGAATCTCCTAAAATAAACAAGAGACATCCAATTTATTTAACTTTAGAAGAAAGTGTATCACTACTCTCCTCTTTAGATAAAAATAACTACAATTATTTAAGGGATTATTGTATATTAACATTATTTTTAAATTGTGGAATGAGATTATCAGAATTGTGCTCTATTAAAATAGATAAAATTAAGGGCGATACATTAACTATTATAGGTAAAGGTAATAAAGAACGAACAGTATATTTAAATGAGGCTTGTATAAACTCTATTAATGATTATATATTAAAGAGAAATGATAGTAAGTCTACTGAAGAAAATAAAAAATATTTATTTTTATCTTCTAGAGGAACTCCAATTAATAAGAGAACTGTTGAATTATTAGTTAAAAAGCATGTAAAAAATGCAGGACTTACTAATGAAAAATATACACCACATAAATTACGTCATACTGCTGCTACCCTTATGTACAAGCATGGTGATGTAGATATTAGAAGTCTTCAAAGTATATTAGGACATGAAAATATTTCAACTACTCAAATTTATACACATGTAGATGAAGAAATTTTAAGAGAAGCTGCAAATTCTAATCCATTGGCTAATATAAAAAAATAATTAAAGAACAAATGTTTGACGGTCGTAAAATTAGCATTTTTTTATTAAATTAATAATTAAAACTAAAAAAATCGAAAGAAATTCAATAAAACTTTAAATTTCTTTCGATTTTAATATTTTCTATTTTTTCATTTTTCTTATTCCAGGATATATTTCCTCTGTTAATTCTTCCAATTCAGTGTCGTTTTCTACACCTAACTCATCAAAGTATACTATATTATCAAATGCATCTACATACTCTTCATCTGAATCTAGTTTATCTAATATATCATTATAATTATCTAAAGTAAGTTCTTCAGATAAATCTTCTTTAAGGTCACTTTCCTCTTCTTTTAATGCTTCTAATGCATTTTTAAGCTCTTCTTCTATAAATGCATTTTCTTCAACATTTTTTGCTATATCATCAATATTGATTGCTCTTATATCAATCCCATCTTCTTCTAAACACTTACCACAGTTATCACATATTTTTTTTGAAAAAAGATCACAATAATCATCTTCAGTATATTTATTAGTCATTAAATCACCACCCATGTTATTTTAACCTTATTATTCTATCAATTAATTAAGAATATTTCAACTAAAATATTTATTGATTAAAAGAACATAGGTTTGATATAATTATTTTATTATGATATAATTACTATTAATAAGCGAGGTGTTGAAAATGCGAGAAGTAAGCGATAAACAAAATGAAATTTATGAATTCTTAAAAACTTACACAGACAATAAAGGATACCCTCCTTCAGTTAGAGAAATATGTGAGGCTGTTGGGTTAAAATCAACTTCATCTGTTCATGGTCATCTTAAACGTTTAGAATCTAAAGGATTAATAAAAAGAGATCCTACAAAACCAAGAGCATTAGAAATTATAGATCATATAGCAAGAAAAGAAATGGTTAATATACCAATTATAGGAAAAGTTACTGCAGGAATGCCTATATTAGCAAATGAAAATGTTGAAGGAATATTCCCAGTACCATTAGATTACATTAAGCATAATAAAGAATTATTTATGTTAAATGTAAGTGGTGAAAGCATGATAAATTTAGGTATTTTTGATGGTGATTTAGCTATAATTGAAAAATGTCAAACTGCTACAAATGGTGATATTATAGTTGCATTAATTGAAAATGAAGCTACATTAAAAAGATTTTATAAAGAAAATAATTATATAAGATTACAACCTGAAAATGATAAAATGAATCCTATTATAGTTGATCATTGTGTAATTTTAGGAAAATTAGTTGGCTTATTTAGGACATATTAATAATTAAGGAATCATACATTATTGTATGGTTCTTTTTTATTATATTTTAAAGGTGTGTGATTTGAATGAAAATTGTTTTAGGTAGGTTTATAAAGAAAAAGGAGGAATTTGATAGTGAAAATATAGTCTGTCCTATAAAAGGCTACGATAGAGATAAATATTTAAATAGACGAATATTTTTTAGAATTTTATTTATTTTAATATATGGATTTGGATTAGGTTATATTATAGGTTTAACCTCTGTTACAATTCATGATGTAAAAGTAATTATATTTAATTTTATATTGTTTTATATATGTAATTTTTACTTAATTCAAATACCACATGAATTTATTCATATGCTTTTTTATCCTAATCCATTTAAAAATAATAAGATGATATTTTTTAATAAAAATAGAATAGTCACAACAGAACTTAGTGAATTCATAAAACCACTTTTATTAGTTTTAAGCTTAATTACTCCTTTTATATTATTTTCTATATTGCCACTTATAGCAATTTATTTTATAGGGTTTAATATATATTTATATACTTTATCTTTTGCAAATGCAATTTTATCTTCTGATGATTTATTAAATATTATATTGCAATTATTTGTAAAAAAAAATCAATATGGAAAAAAGCGCTTATATATTATTCCTAATGATTATAATTACTTAAATAATGATGATTTGAAAAATAATAATATTAAAGTAAATAATGAAATAATAGAAGACTCTACTACTCTCCCACTTTCTAATCAAATTTTACAAGATAAATTAAATGATATAAATATTGAAGATAATACTGTTGAAGATAGTGAATATAAAAATAATGATGATATAACTAAAGTTGAAGCTTTAGAAAGTGGTGATATAAGAGAAAATATTGATGTTGAAGATAATATAAATCAATCTTCTAATAAGCTTGAAAAAGAATGTAAAATTATATTAAAAGATAAAGATGAATCAATATATAGTTTAGAAGATTTTAATAATGAATTTATTAATAAAATGTCAGATGATTTAATTAAAGAAATTGATGAAATTAATGAAGATTCTACTAGTAATAAAAATGAAACAGCAATTACTAAAGATGACTTTATATCTATTAAAAGTAGTGAATTAATTGAATTACTTGATAAAATGATTAGTGATGATTAATAAAAAGAAGAAGCCTACATTGCTTCTTCTTTTTAAAACTAAAATAAACTATTTAAAGATATTAATATACCAATTTTAGCATGGTCAAATGTTAATCCACCTTGAAGATAAGCTATGTAAGGCTCCCTTATTGGAGCATCAGCTGATAATTCTATAGAAGAACCTTGAATAAAGGCACCTGCTGCCATTATAACTTCATCATTATATCCTGGCATTGCCCAAGGTTCACATTCAACAAAAGAATCTATTGGAGATCCCTTTTGAATACCCTTACAAAAAGCTATTAATTTTTCTCTATCATTAAATTTAATAGCTTGGATAATATCACTTCTCTTATCATTATACTTTGGTAAAACTTCAAAGCCTGCGATTTCCATTATTCTAGCACAGAATACAGCTCCTTTAACAGCTTCCATTACTATATGAGGTGCTAAGAATAAGCCTTGATAAAGTTGTCTCATAACACCAAAAGTAGAGCCACACTCTCCTCCTATTCCAGGAGTTGTTAATCTAAATGCAGCTTGATCAACATATTTCTTTTTACCTGCTATATATCCACCAGTTGGTGCTATTCCTCCACCAAGATTTTTTATAAGTGAACCAGCAATAAGGTCAGCTCCAACATCTGTTGGTTCTATAGTGTCTATTAATTCACCATAACAGTTATCAACAAATACACAAACATCACTTCTTATTTCTTTAATTACAGATATTATTTCTCCTATTTCAGAAACTAAGAAAGATTTTCTCCATCCATATCCTGTGCTTCTTTGAATATGTACTAATTTAATTGATGGATCTTCTTTAAGAACATTTATTATAGATTCTTTATCGAATGTACCATCTTTTAAATCAACTTGTTTATAATTTACGCCATATTCCCTTAATGAACCTATATTATCTTTGCCACTAATACCTATTATATTATGTAAAGTATCATATGGAGTACCAGTGATGCATAACATAGTGTCATTAGTTCTTAAATTCCCCATTAATGCACAACCAATTGCATGAGTACCATTTACAAAATGTGGTCTGACTAAAGCACTTTCAGTATTGAAAATTCTTGCATAAACTTTATCTAAAGTATCTCTACCAATATCATCATATCCATAACCAGATGAATTGGTAAAATGCATATCACTAATTCTCTCTTCTTGGAATGCATTAAGAACTTTAAGCTGGTTATATTCTCTTATTTCATCATAAATTTTAAATTGCTCTTCTACATCATTTAAAGCTTGTTTATATAATTCAAATACATGCGGCTTAATGTTGTAAGCTTCCATCATTAACTTTTCTGTTTCTTTTAACATTAAAGTTCCTCCATCTTATATTATTTCATAACTATTATATATAATAGTTGATTAAATTTAAAGTTTTTAAGTAAAATTATATTTTAAATAAGTAAATAATTATTTTTATTATAATTTTATACTATAAGAACATAAGTTCATCACCCACAAAAATAACACTTTTATTAAACTACTAATCAAAATTATTGTTTTAAAATTAATATTTTGAAAGTATTGAAAAAGAGCTACAAAAATGTAGCTCTTATAAATTTTCTGAATCAGAGAAAGGCAATGGAGTTGAAGGTGTAATAGTTGTAATTGAATGTTTATATATAAGCATTTGTTTACCTTCACTATCTAAAATTACAGTAAAACTATCAAATCCTTTTACGATACCTCTTAATTGAAATCCATTTACTAAATAAATTGATACTGTTGTTTTTGTTTTTCTTGCATTATTAAGAAAAATATCTTGTATATTATTACTTTGTTTATTCAATATAGTCACCTCCATGTCTAAAGTTTTTAAAATTAATTCGATTTTAAATCATTAGTAATTATATTAATTATATCATCATCAGATAATTCATCTTTATTAAGAAAAATTGCTCTTGGATCTTTTCTAAACCATGTTAATTGACGTTTAGCATAGTTTCTTGAACCTTGTTTTATCATTTCTGTAGCCTCTTCTAAAGATATAGAATTTTCAAGATACATTAATACTTCTTTATATCCTATACCTTGCATTGATTGCATAAGAGAATTATACCCATTTTCCTTTAATTTAATACATTCATTTAAAAGTCCGTTTTTAAACATAATGTCAACACGTTGATTAATTCTTACATAAAGCTTATCTCTATTCATATTTAAAACATAGTAAAAAACATCATATTTACTTTTATAAAAGTCTTCTCCAGCATTAAATGAACTAAAAGGTTTATTAGTAACCTTATAGACTTCTAAAGCTCTTATTACTCTTTTTCTATTATTAGGGTGAATTGATTCATAGCTTATAGGGTCTATGTGTTTAAGCATATTATGAATATAGTTATCTCCATGCTTTTTAGCTAAATCTTCTAATTCTAGCCTATATGTTTCATCATTGCCTGCTTCTGTAAAGCTCATATTGCATGTTAAAGCATTTATATAAAGCCCTGTTCCTCCAGTTAAAATAGGTAATTTATTTTGTGAAAGTAAATCATCAATTAGAGGTTGTGCTATATTTTTATAATCTACTACTGAAAATGGCTTATCTGGAGTTGTTACATCAATCATATGATGATGTACTCCATTCATTTCTTCAGGAGTTATTTTAGCTGAACCAATATCCATATATTTATATATTTGCATTGAATCAGTTGAAACTATTTCTCCATTTAATCTTTTAGCTAATTCAATTGATAGAGCTGTTTTACCTACTGCAGTTGGACCAGCTAACACTAGTATTTTATTATTCATTTTTAAACCTTCCTATACTATTCTTCTAAACTTTTTATCTAATTCATATTCAGTAAATTTAATTATTATTGGTCTTCCATGTGGACAGTTAAATGGATTATCTATATATCTTAAATCAGATATTAACTTTTCCATTTCTAATTGAGTTAAATAGTCATTAGCTTTAACTGCAGCTTTACAAGCCATTGTAGCAATTTTATTTAGTTTAACTTCTACTGTTTTACCACTACCTAAATTTTTTAAATTATCAATTATGCTTAATAAAAAGTTTTTTGCATCTAATTTGCCTAAAAAATAAGGTACTTCTTTTAATGAAATAGTATTTCCACCAAATTCTTCAATAACAAAACCAGAATTAATAAAAATATCTTTATTCTCATTATAGCATTCATAATCATCTAATGATAAATCTATTAAACAAGGAAGAAGAAGCTGTTGTACAACTATTTCACCATTTTCAATATCTCTAGAATACTTTTCATAAAGTATTTTTTCATGAGCTGCATGTTGATCAATTATATATAATATGTCAGCATATTCTGCTAAAATATAAGTTTTATTAAATTGTCCTATAATCCTTAAATCAGGAAATTTAGCTTTAGATTCACTTTTAATTGATTCAGTTGATATAGCTTGATTTTGCGTATTATCATAAGTAATATCTGAAGAAGAAAATTGAGAATTTATATTACTTATATGGCTATTTCCATTGTTATTGTCAGGATTTACAATATTATTTTCATTAAAAGATGAATTATACTTTTCATTATCATCATTTATAAAGTTATTTATTGAAGAAATACTTTTATTTTTATTTATTTCTTTTAGTCTATTATATAACTCCTCTTCTTTAGCAACATCATGAACAGTTATATTATTATATATATCATTAATAGAAGGTTCAACTTTATTTTGAATTAATGGTTCATCAATTTTATCATTAATATAATTGTTATCTAAATCTAATTTTATTTCTTCAATTGTTTCTGTAGGTTCTGATTTCTTAGTTTCTGCAAATGAATTAAAAATATCTTCTTTTAATGCGTGATGTACTGTATCAAAGACTCTTTTATAAACAATTCTTTCATCCTTAAATTTGATTTCAGCTTTTGTAGGATGAATATTAACATCTATATCTTCAGGTGGTAAATCTATAAATAAAATAAAGAAAGGGAATTTACTAATTGTAGAAAAAGATTTAAAAGCATTTTCTACTGCAGCAACAATAGTTTTATTTTTTATATATCTATTATTAACAAATATACTTTCATTATTTCTAGAACCTCTTGCTATTATTTCCTTACCTATAAATCCATGAATTTTCAAATCATCATCTTCATATTTAAAAGGAAGTACATGCTCTGAAATATTTTTCCCATATATAGTTCTAATAGAGTTAATTAAATTTCCATCTCCATAAGTATGTAATACCTTTTTACCATTATTAAATAATTTAAAAGAAATATTAGGATTACATAAAGCTATTCTTAATATAATATCATTTATTAAACTGCCTTCTCTTGAAGTAGACTTTAAAAATTTTCTTCTAGCAGGAACATTAAAAAATAAATCTTTAACTTCTATAAATGAACCATTATTCATACCTATATCATTTAGAGACACTTTTTCTCCAGCTTCTAAAACTAATTCCTTACCAAAATCACATTCAGCTGGTTTGCTTCTAAAAGTAAGTTTAGATACAGAAGCTATTGAAGGCAATGCTTCTCCTCTAAATCCTAATGTATTAATAGAATATATATCATCAACATTTTTTATTTTAGATGTAGCATGAGGCATAAATGCTTTTTCTATGTCAAGATTATGAACACCAGAACCATCATCTATTACTCTAATAGCAGCTACACCACCTTCTTCAATTTCAATTGTTATATTTTTAGAATTTGCATCTATTGAATTTTCTACAAGTTCTTTTACTACAGAGGAAGGACGCTCTACAACTTCCCCTGCAGCTATTTTATTAGATGTATGCTCATCTAATATATTAATTCTTTTCATAGAGCACCTCCTATTTTAATTTCTTAGCATCTTGAACGATTTTAAATAAAGTATTCATTGCATCTAATGGTGTCATAGTCATTACTTCTATGTTAGCTATATCTTTTAATAAAGATTCTTTTTCTAGCATATTAAAGTCTAATTGCATTATATCAGGCAATAAATTTTCTTCTTTAATTGATTTAGATAATTTTTCTTCAAGATTGTTATCTAAAGATGAAGAAATGTTATTTGTAGTTATAGGTTTTTCTTGTGAAGGAACCTCTTCTATTTCTATAGCAGCTTCTTCATTTATTTTAGAAATATTAATTTTATCTTCTCTATAATTATTAAATAACTTATCAATTTCTATAGATTTTTCATTTTCTAACTTAGTTAAAATATCTTTAGCTCTATCTATAACTTCAAAAGGTAATCCAGCAAGTTTTGCAACTTCAATACCATAGGATTGATCTGCTCCCCCTTCAATGATTTTTCTTAGAAAAATTACTTGATCATCACTTTCCTTAACAGCAACTGAATAGTTCTTAACACCTTCAATTATTCCTTCAAGCTTTGTTAATTCATGATAGTGAGTAGCAAATAAAGTTTTACATTTTAAATTATCAGTATTAGAGATATATTCTATTACTGACCATGCAATACTTAAACCATCATAAGTTGAAGTACCTCTTCCAACTTCATCTAATAAAACTAAACTGTTAGGAGTAGCATTTTTTAATATGTTAGATACTTCCCACATTTCTACCATAAATGTAGATTTTCCTCCTGCTAAGTCATCTGAAGCTCCTATTCTAGTAAATATTTTATCACATACAGAAATATTAGCGCTTTTTGCAGGTACAAATGATCCAATTTGGGCCATAAGTGTAATTAATGCAACCTGTCTCATATAAGTGGATTTACCAGCCATATTAGGACCAGTAATTAATAGTAATCTATGATCAGTATTGTTAATAGTAGTATTATTAGATACAAACTCACCATTACCTATTACTTTTTCTACAACTGGATGTCTTCCATCTGTAATATTTAAAATTCCTTCATTATTTATTTCAGGACGTACATAATCATTATCTACGGCAACTTTAGCAAGTGTACTAAGTGCATCTAATGAAGAAATTATATTTGCACTTCTTTTTAATCTTGGAATTTGAGCTTCTACCTTATCTCTAAGCTCTACAAATAATTGATATTCTAAAGCCATAAGATGTTCATCAGCACCAAGGATTTTTTCTTCTACTACTTTTAAATCTTCTGTTATATAACGTTCTGCATTAGCTAAGGTTTGCTTTCTTATATATCTTCCTTCTGGAATAGAACTATAATTTGCTTTAGATATTTCTATATAATATCCAAAAACTTTATTATATCCTATTTTTAAAGATTTAATTCCAGTAAACTCTCTTTCTTTACTTTCTAAAGAAGCTATCCATTGCTTACCATGAAGCTTTGCTTCTCTTAATTCATCAACTTTTTCTGAATATCCTTTTCTTATAATATTACCTTCTTTAATAGAAGTAGAAGGATCATCTAATAATGCATTTGAAAGAAGATCACTAATATCACTAAGAACATCTAAATTATCATGCCATTGTGATAAAAGACTAGAATTACATTGTGATAACTTTTCCTTAATTTCAGGAAGCTTAAGTAACGACATATTTAATGAAACTAAATCTTTAGCATTTACATTTTTATTAGATATTTTTCCTACAATTCTTTCAATATCATAAATATTTTTTAATGCTTCTCTTAATTCTTCTGTAAAATAAATATTATTAAATAATTCATCTACAGAATCAAGACGATGATTTATTTCTTCTTTATTTATTAAAGGTTCTTCTATCCATTTTCTAAGAGTTCTTCCCCCCATAGTAGTAGATGTTTTATCTAATACCCAAATTAAGCTACCCTTTTTTGATTTTTCCTTTAAGTTTTCAGTTAATTCAAGATTTCTTCTAGAACTACTATCTATAGTCATATAATTAATAATATCATATGATTCTAAAAGGTTTATATTAGAAAGGCTCATTTTTTGAGTGTCTAATATATATTTTAATAATATTGAAGATGCAGCTTTACTTCTTGAGTCTAATCCAGCTATTTGAACTTCAGTAAATTGATTAATTAATTCTTCATCAGTACAGTTAAATTCTTGAATATTTTTTTTAGTAATTAATGCATTAGAAATGTTATGTATTTCTGCAATAATATCTTCATTAAAATTAGTATCTACTATTACTTCCTTTGGTAATATTTTTGAAACTTCATCTAATAATGTAGTTTTTAATTCTTTAAAAAAGGTAGTTTTAAATTCTCCAGTTGAAATATCTGATGAAGCAATTCCATAATAACCATCAGAATTATATATTGCCATTATATATGTATTTTTATATTCTTCATCTCCAGTAGTTTCAGAATAAGTTCCAGGAGTAATAACTTTTATTACATCTCTTTTTACTATCCCTTTTGCTTGAGATGGCTCTTCAACTTGTTCACATATTGCAACTTTAAAACCTTTATTAACCAATCTAGAAATATAATTTGTTGCAGCATGAAATGGAATACCACACATAGGTGCTTTTTCTTCTAAGCCACATTCTCTTCCTGTTAAAACTAATTCTAATTCTCTTGAAGCAGTTTTTGCATCTTCAAAGAACATTTCATAAAAATCACCTAATCTATAAAATAGGATACAATCTTCATATTTATTTTTTATATCCATGTATTGCCTCATCATTGGTGTTAAAGCCATAAGTAATTACCTCCATGTAAATTCAAATTTTAAGACGCATTTTAAAGTCATTTATCAATGTATTATACAACATATTTTAAATAATATAAAGTAATGAAAATTTATAAAAATAAGGATAGCTCTAGAAATTAGAGCTATCCTTATTTTTTATTTTACAGCTTCACCTACTAAAGAGAAGTTTTGAGTTTTAGTGATTTTAACATTTACTAAATCACCAATTTTTATATTCTCACCTGTAAAGTTAACTAATCTTCCGTTTCTTGTTCTTCCTGAAAGTTTACTTTCATCATTTTTACTAGTTCCTTCAACTAATACTTCAACAACTTTACCATCATATGCTTTATTCTTAGCAATAACACTAGAGTTGATAACTTCAACTAATCTGTTAAATCTATTATGTTTATCTTCTTCAGATACTTGATCTAACATCATATCAGCAGGAGTATTATTTCTTCTTGAATAAATAAATGTAAATGCAGAATCATATTGCACTTCTTTTGCTAATTCTAATGTATCTAAGAAATCTTCTTCTGTTTCTCCAGGAAATCCAACAATTATATCTGTTGTTAAAGAAACATCTGGAATTTCCTTTTTAATTTTATTTACTAAAGACATATAGTATTCTCTAGTATAGTGTCTGTTCATTTTCTTTAATATTCTATCTGATCCACTTTGAACTGGTAAATGAATTTGCTCACAAAGTTTACCACATTCCTTAACAGCTTTAATTACATCATCATTTAAATCCTTTGGATGAGATGTCATAAATCTAAGTCTTTCTAAGCCTTCTATTTCATTAATCATTCTTAAAAGATCAGCAAAAGAAACTTCTGATTCTAATCCCTTACCATATGAGTTAACATTTTGACCTAATAATGTAATTTCTTTATATCCTTGAGCAACTAAATCTTTTATTTCTTTAATTATATCTTCAGGTTTTCTTGATCTTTCTCTACCTCTTACATATGGAACTATACAATAAGTACAGAAGTTATTACATCCATACATAATAGTAACAAAAGCTTTAACGCTACTTTGTCTATCTATAGGTAACCCTTCAACTATTTCTTCTTCTTTATTAAATATTTCTTTAATTTGAACACCTTCAGTTCTAACTCTGTTTAGGTATTCTGGGAATTTATATGCATTATGAGTACCAAAAATTATATTAACATAAGGGAATTTTCTTAATATCTTATCTGCCATTCCTTCTTGTTGCATCATACATCCACAAATACCTATAATTAAATTAGGATTTTTTTCTTTTAAATTTTTTAATTGACCTAAGTTACCAAATACTTTATTTTCTGCATTTTCTCTTACACAACAAGTATTAAATAAAATTATACTTGCTTTTTCTTTATCTTCAGTTCTAGTATAACCAAGTCTTTTAAGCATACCTGAAAGTTTTTCAGAATCCTCTTCATTCATTTGACATCCATATGTATGAATATAATATAATTTTTCACCGTTAGTATCAGATTCTTTCATGTTATCTAATAATTTATAATCAAAATCTTTAGACATTATTATTCCTCCATTGTCATTTATGTAAAATCAAATCTCAATGTATTATAACATAATATTTTGTAAAAAATAAAGAGTAAAAGCTTTTTTCGCTAATACTCTTTAATATATAATTTTGGAAAGCTAAAAATTGTTTAAATTTTTTTATCTTTCCCATTTATTAATTATAGACTTAGGTCTAAATCCTATCCAATTATATAATTTTAATGCATTAAAGTTATTTTCTTCTACCCTAATAAACAATTCATAAATGCCATTTTCTTTAGCTTCAAATATTAATTGATTTAAAAGGATTTTTCCAAAACCATAGTTCCTAAATTCTTTGATTATTCCAAAATTGACTACAGTATACATATCACGATTGAATATTATTTGCCCATACCCAATAGCAATATCATTTATTTTTATAAACAAAGATAAATTTTCAATATAATAGTCTTGCTCTATATCAGTTTCAATATCTTGAATTTCTAAAGGGACTCTTGTTGTAGCTGAAAATATAGAGTTCTGAATTTCACATCGAAGCTCTTCATCCTTTTTTAATATTACTTTTTGACATGTAATATTAATTTTATCTATATTTGAATTATAAATAGAATTAACCTTTCTTAAAAGTTTATAATCATTTTCTAAATTATATTTTATCTTATCTACTTGTATATTTTTATTATAATCATTTAACTTAATATTCATTAATATAGAAGGCTTAACTTTATTAAAACCAAGATTTATAAGTGTTTGATTATTAATTTCATCTTCACAGGTTTCATAAGAGAGAACAGTATTATTAAAACTATTTAGTATATTAGGCGTTAATAAGTTTATATATTCTGGCTTAACATATAAAGACCATATTCGTACAGGTATTTCAACTGGTACCTCATACCATATATAACCTATGACTTTTTTCCCATATACAAAAAGTTTAACAAATTTTTTAAGAAAAATTTTAAGAAAAAATTTTTCACTTTGATAATATTCAAAGAAGTTCTTATCATAATTCTCTTTACTAAATCTCTCTATATTTAAAGTTTTAAAATTTTCAAAATTATTGCTTGATAACCTTTCTAATAATACCATATTAACCTCTAAAATTATTTTTTTAATAATCCCTTTAATACAAAAAGATTACACTTATATATATGTGTAATCTTTCTTTTATTGCTAAAATTATTGAGCGTCTTTAATACTTAAAGCAATTCTTTTGTTTTCTTTATCGATACTTAAAATTATACATTTTACTTCTTCACCAATGCTTAAAACTTCAGATGGGTGTTTAATATGATCATGACTTATTTTTGAAATATGAACTAATCCATCTATTCCAGGTTCTAATTCAACAAATGCACCAAAATCATTTATTCTAACAACTTTACCTAGTACAGCTGAATTTACAGCATATTTTTGATCAACTATGCTCCATGGTTCAGGAGTTAAAGCTTTAATGCTTAATGATAATTTCTTTTCGTCTTTGCTTAAATTTAATATTTTAACATCAACGATTTCACCAATTTTTAATACTTCATCACAAGAGTTTATATGTTTCCAAGAAATTTGAGATAAGTGGATTAATCCATCTATACCATTGATTTCAGCAAAAGCCCCAAACTTAGTAAATCTTTTGATTTCAGCTTTAACAACATCTCCTTCATGAAGGGTTTCCCAAGCTTCAGCTTCTTTTTTAGCTTTAGTTTCTTCTAAAATAACTTTTCTTGAAGCAACTATTTTTGATAAATTTTCTCTTGAAAAGTCTATTAATCTTACTGTTAATGTTTTACCAACTAGGCTTTGTTTATCTTCAACATATTTTGTATCAATTTGTGAAGCTGGAATAAATATTCTAACACCATTATAGTAAGCAACTAATCCCTTTTCTTTAGAATCCTTTATAACAACATCAAATTCAGATTTTGTATTAAATAATTCTTCTAAGCTTGCTAATGTAGTTTCTTTTTCATATTCTAATCTTGATAATACAACATAATTATCTTCATTTTTTAACTTTATTACTTTAGCTTTAATTTTATCTCCAACTTTTAAATTTTCTAAAGTAGAATTTATTCTATCTTCAGATGTTAACTCTTTAAAAGGAATAACACCATCTGACTTATATCCAACTAAAGATATTTGCAATTGTTCATCTTTAATTGAAAGTATTTCGCCTTCAACTTCATCTCCTATACGAAATTGTCTATCCATTTCATTCATTAAAAGTAATTGTTCTTCCATTTTTAAAATCCCTCCATAATACTGATTACTTCATTTATAATCCAATCTGGAGTTGATGCTCCAGCTGTTATCCCGATAGTTTTTATATCTATTCCTGCAAAAATATCCTTTGATAATTCTTTTGCATTTTCAATATGAATTGTATTCTTACAATTCTTTTTAGCTATTTGATATAATTTTGTTGTATTTGAACTATGTTTTCCACCTACTACAATCATAAAGTCAACTTTTTTTGATAAATCAAAAACACTTTTTTGTCTTTCTTCTGTTGCAGCACAAATTGTATTAAATGATTTTAAATCTTCATAAGTGTTTAATGATAGATTTTGAATTGTTTTATCCCAATTTTCTTCTTTTTCAGTAGTTTGAGCTACAGCACATACTTTTCCAGTAAGTGGCTCTTTAAAGTTACCATCCTTTGTTATTGTTGCAGAATTACCACACCAACCATTAATTCCTATTACTTCTGGGTGATTTTCATCACCTAAAATAACAATTTTATAGCCTTCATTTGAAAATTTATTAACCTTTTTTTGTATATTTGTTACAAAAGGACAAGTTGCATTAATAACAATAAGACCTTTATTAGTTAAGTATTCAAAAACATCTTTAGATACACCATGAGATCTGATTAAAATAACATCATCTTTATTTAAAGTATCAACATTATTAATATCTATAGCATATATATTATTTTCTTCTAAATAATTAACTACATCACTATTGTGAATTAACGGGCCTAAAGTATAAATTTTTTTATTATATTCATTTTGAGTTTTAATTGCGCTATCTACAGCAAGCTTAACTCCAAAACAAAAACCAGCGTTTTCAGCTAATAATACTTTCATAAATATTTCTCCTATGTTTAAAAATATTCTCTTAATCTATTGTAAGGCATTTTCTATAAAATTACAAATTATTTCAGTTACTTCATTAATATTGTAATTTGAACTATCAATTTCTATTGCATCATCAGCCTTTTTTAATGGATCTACTTCTCTATGACTATCAATATAATCTCTTTTTATAATATCTTCTAATAATTTATCATAATTAACATCAATACCCCTATTAACTAATTCAGTAAATCTTCTTCTAGCTCTTTCTTCAGGAGTTGCTGTTAAGAAAAATTTGAATTTTGAATCTTTAAGTACTACTGTACCAATATCTCTTCCATCCATAATAACATTATATTTTTCAGACATTTTTCTTTGTAAGACAACAAGCTTGCTTCTTACTTCTGGAATTGATGCATATTGCGATACTATTTCACTTATTTCTGGAAGTGTTATTTCATCTTGTATATTAACTCCATTTAAAATTAAATCATCATTTTCAAAATGCATTTCCATTTTATCAATCATATTCATTAATGAATCAATTTCTGTTGTTTTAATATTATTTCTTTTGGCTGATAAAGCAACAGCTCTATACATTGCTCCTGTATTTATGTACATTAAATCAAACTTTTTACCTACTAATTTTGCAATTGTGCTTTTACCAGCACCTGCTGGTCCATCTATTGCTACAGCTATTCTCATATTAATAAATCCACCTTTCAAACATTAAACATCTATCTTTATATTCAATTTATTATAATATTAAAAATAAAATTTCTCAATTATTAAAGCAATTAAATGCTATTTCCAGCAATATATCCAGTTGATAATGCAATTTGTACATTATATCCACCGGTAAAAGCATCAACATCAATAACTTCTCCAGCAAAAGATAAATTAGAAATTATTTTTGACTTCATAGTAGAAGGATCTATTTCTAATGTATTTACACCACCTGCAGTAACAATTGCTTCTTCAATAGGACGAAGTCCTTTAATTTTTACTCTTAAATCTTTTAAAATATGTAATAATTTTTTTCTTTCTTCCTTAGTAATTACATTTACTTTTTTATCTAATGGAATGTTTGATAAATTAATTATTAAAGGAATTAATTTTTTTGGTAATAAATCATCTAAAGCATTTTTAAATTCTTTATTTTGATATTTTAAGAAATCTTTTTGAATTCTTTTATCAAGTTCGCTTTCATTTAAAGCAGGCTTTAAGTCAATAGATGCTTCATAATTTCCTTCATTTTTAACATATCTTGATCCACTTAGAACTAAAGGACCAGATATTCCATAGTTAGTAAATAGCATTTCTCCTTGATTTTTATAAAGTACCTTATTATTTTTTAAAATACTTAAAGAAATATTTTTAAGAGATAATCCCATTAAATCTTTTAACCAAGATTCATTAAGTTCAATTGGTACTAATGATGGTTTCAATTCTATAATTGTATGACCAAGTTTTTTAGCAAATTTTTGTCCTTCTCCTCTTGATCCTGTAAGTGGATAAGAAGCACCTCCAGTTGCTATAATAAAATAATCACCATATAATTTAGTGCTATTATTTATTTCAACTCCAACTATTTTATTAGCGTCATAAATAATATTTGTTACTTTAGAATTAAGTTTAACTTGTACGTTAGATTCTTTTAACCCTATAGAAAGCCCCTTTATTATATCTGAGGATTTATCAGACATTGGAAAGACTCTTCCACCACGTTCAACTTTTAATTTTATTCCAACATTTTCAAAAAAATTCATAGTATCTTCATTTGTATATGAGTATAAAGCACTATATAAAAAATGAGGATTTCCTGGTATGTAGTCGAAAAATTCACTTATATCCTTTGAATTTGTAACATTACATCTACCTTTTCCAGTAATAAATAATTTTTTACCTATTCTATCATTTCCATCTAAAATAGTTACATTATGCTTCTTAGAAGCATGAATTGCTGCCATTATACCAGCAGGGCCAGCTCCTATAACAATGACTTTAGCCATAAAAAGTCCTCCTATAACTAAAGGGGATGTCGCATTAAGAATAAATACTACAATATATTGTATTAATTTTTATTTTTTAAAACAATATATTGTGTATAAAAGTTTTAGTGCGACAGCCCCTTTTATTTTAAATTAATCGTCTCCAACATTACGATTGTTGTATGAGTAAACATTATATTCTCTCCATATTTCTTCTAAACTGTTAAATGTTGAAGAAATATTTTCTTTTTCTCTCATACCAACAGCAATTATTAATGCATTTATTACTGATAATGGTGCAACTAATGAGTCAACAAAAGAGGCCATATTACTTTGAGCAATAAGTGAATAATCTGCCCTTGCTGCAAGTGGAGATAAAAAGCTATCTGTTACTGCAACAACTGTTGCACCTCTATCTTGTGCAAATGCTAATGCATCAATTGTTCTACTTGCATAACGTGGAAAACCAATTCCTATAACCAAATCACCTTCACCAACATTTATCATTTGCTCAAATATATCAGAAATACCATATCCAACTGTTTTTACATTTTGAAGAATAATATTTAAATAAAATCCCAAAAATTCAGCTAATGCCATAGAACTTCTTAAGCCAATAATATAGATTCTTTTAGCTGCAAAAATATTGTTTACTACATCCTCAAACGTATTATAATCAATTTTTTCCATAGTTGATCTTATATTTTCCATATCAGCTTTTAATACACCCTTTAAAGCATGACCTTCAGTAATATAATCACTTGATAATTCTAATCTTTGGACTGTAGTTAATTTATTTTTTATTAACTCTTGAAGGGATTTTTGAAGTTTAGGATATCCTGAAAAACCTAATTCAATTGCAAATCTTACTACTGTTGATTCAGAAACGCCTACAGAAACTCCAAGTTTAGCTGCAGTCATAAAAGCAGCTTTATCATAATTTTTTAATATATATTCAGCAATGAGTTTTTGCCCTTTACTAAGTCTTGGGAATCTCATTTGAATTAATTTCATTAAATCCTTTGATTCATCCGTATTATTTATTTCCATTATTTTACTCTCCTATTTAAACTAACTGCAATTATTTTAGCATTATTTATTAATATAATCAATTAAATAATTAAATCTAAAATTGAAAAAATGCAAGTAAATTAAATTAAAGTTCCAATAATAATTATTTTTTCTCAATTATCATTAACAAAGGTGAAGTTATAGATCTATTAATGCATTCGTGTAGCATAACACCATATTTATTTTTAGGAAGGGTTTTAGCAAAATTAATAATGCAATTTTCCTCTTCTTTACCTTCATTATGACCACGATAAATTGCAATAGAAACTATTCCGTTTTTGGTTATTAATTCCAAGGATTGTTTTATACTTGATAAACTTGATTTAGCAAGTGTAGTTATATTTTTATCTCCACCTGGAAGATATCCTAAATTATAACAAATACAATTAACTGGTTCCTTTACAAAGTAGCTTAATTTATCATGGGATTCATTAATAACTATAACATTATTATTTTTATCGATATATTTATCGCAAGCATCTTTTTGAATCTCAAAAGCATATACCTTTTTAAAATTTTCAGATAAAAAGTCGCAATCATATCCATTTCCTAATGTAGCATCTATAGCTACATCTTTTTCTGGAATATATTCTTTAATGATGTTATGTGAAAGTATACTCACATCAGAAACATATTTAAACATAAAAAACTCCTATAAATTTTTAATATAATTTAATTCAGATTCTGTTAACTCTCTCCATTGGCCCTTTTTTAGATAACCTAATTTTATATTTCCTATAGAAACTCTCTTTAAGCTAATTACTTCATGATTTAAAGAAGCACACATTTTTCTAATTTGTCTATTTTTACCTTCATGTATTGAAATTTCAACAGTTGATAAAATTTCAGTACTATTTTTTGATTTTTCTTCACAAATTATATCTATATCAGCTTCAGCAGTTACATATCCACCAATATCAATTCCAGATTTAAATTTTTTTATATCACTTTGAGTAAATTTACCTTTACATACAGCTATGTATTTTTTCTTTATGGCAACTCTAGGATGAATTATATTATTATATATACTTCCGTCATTAGTTAATAAAAGTAACCCTGAACTATCATAATCTAATCTTCCAATTGGATATATTCTTTCTTGAACATTAACTATGTCTAAAACTGTTTTTCTTCCTTTTTCATCTTTGGCAGATGTTATATATCCTTCAGGTTTATTGAGCATAATATATAATTTTTTTTCTTCTATTTTTATTATTTGATTATTAAATTCTACTATATCTATTTCAGGATTTATTTTTGTTCCAAGTTCGTTTACAATTATTCCATTAACTTTAACTTTACCATCTAAAATTAATTCTTCACATTTTCTTCTAGAAGCTACCCCACATTGAGCCATGTACTTTTGTAATCTTTCTTCCATTTGTTTCACTCCGTCTTTTAATATTCAAGGTAATTATATATTTAATATTAAATTAATACAACTAAATATTTATAAACTGAATAGGAAAGGATTATTTTACTCTAAATATATTTTGTGTAAAAATAATATATTATTGGTTAAAATTGCGATATTATATATTTAATTATTATTTTTTTAATGAATAAATTTATTTAAGAAGAGGGCTAGATATTATGTATTTAGAAAAAATAATGAATGTAAGAGAAAATATAAAGGATACTGTTATAAAAATTCCATTATTATATAGTAATGTTTTTTAGTCAAATTAGTAATAATAATGTATATATGAAATGTGAAAATTTACAATTAACAGGTGCTTATAAAATAAGAGGGGCATTAAATAAAATATTATCATTAAGTGAAGAGGAAAAATCTATAGGAGTAATTTGATTTTCAGCAGGTAATCATGCTCAAGGAGTGCTTATGCATATTCACTAGCAAATGTTAATTCAATAATTGTAATGCCAAAAACTACACCATATGTAATAAAGCTTGAACATAATCAATTTAAAGCAATTAATAGAATTCATAATGTTTTATTAGAAGTTACAGTTGAAATAAATGGACATGAGCATATTCAAAAAATATTAAATTCATTTAAAGAATATAATTATCAAATAAATGTTATGTATTAAAAAATAGGATAATGATTTTATGCATTATCCTATTTTTTACTTTATTTAATTAAACTCCATATTTTTGATAATATTCTTCTATTGCTACTTTAATATTATCATCAATATATATAGTTCCATTTATTTCTCTGTTATATAAGTATTCAACAACTTCTGCCATAGTAACTATTGGATAAGTTGTTATACCAAATGCTTCTTTTATTTCAGATTGAGCTGACTTTTCTCCTCTTCCCTTTTCCATTCTATCAACAGAAATAACTAATCCTGAGATTTCAACATCTCCTTGTGCTTTTAATATTGGAGCTGTTTCATAAATTGAAGTTCCTGCAGTCATAACATCTTCTACTATAACTACTTTTTTAGTATTATCTAATTTTGCTCCAAGTAAAATTCCACCTTCACCATGATCTTTAATTTCTTTTCTATTTGAACAATATTCAACATTTACTCCATATAGATTATTCATTGCTATTGCAGTTGTAACAGTTAGAGGAATTCCTTTATAAGCAGGTCCGAATAATACATCAATATCTGTTCCAATACGTTCCTTAATTGTTTGAGCATAAAATTGACCTAATTTTTCAAGTTGCTCTCCTGTTGTATAATTACCAGTATTAATGAAGAAAGGCGTTTGACGTCCACTCTTTGTAACAAATTGACCAAATTTCAAAACATTACTTTTAACCATAAATTCTATAAATTCTTGTTTGTATTTTTCCATAGAAAACAACTCCCGTGATGTGTATATTTTTCTTAAATATTGTAACATTATTCGTAAAAAAAATCTAATAATTTTTAAAAGTTTTTATATTTATAAACTTTTGGGCAATAATTCTATATATAGGATGACATGTAAGGAGATTTTTATGAAAAAAAGAAGGAAAGTAAATTTATTAGTAATTTTAAGTATTTTTATATGTTTGGTATTTGTTACTTTAAATTCTGTTAAATTTAAATTTTTATTAGAAGTTATTAAATTAAGTAATACCTTACCTACTATATCAACAGATTTTTATAATGATCCAATTGATGATATTACATATGAAGACATAACTTACAAAAAAAGAAATGGACTATCATTAAAATTAGATTTATATGAAAATAATAATGAAACTAAACCAAAACCAGTTATTATATATGTATTTGGAGATGCATGGATTAAGGGCGAAAAGGTAATTCCATCTGCAATTTCTCCTTTAATAGAATTATTAAAGGAAGAGGGATATGCAGTTATAAGTACATCTTATGAATTAATGAAAGAAGAAATAATATTTGATAAGCAAATTTCAGATGTTAAAGATACAATAAGGTGGGTATATAAAAATAAGGATAAATATAATTTTGATATAGAAAACATAGGATTAATTGGACCATCTGCTGGAGCACATTTAGCAATGATGGCAGCTTATTCAGAAAATGATGAGTTTATAGGAGATTCTTCATTAAAGGATTACCCATCACAAGTTAAATATGTAGTTGATTTATTTGGACCAGCTGAGTTAAGTAAAATAAACTTAAATTATGGACCAAGGGAAATTGTAGAAAATCTTTCTAAAAATGATATAAAAAATTTTTCTAAATTATATAGTCCTATTAGTTATGTTAAAAAAAATTTACCTGATACATTAATTATACATAGTAAAAAGGATGAAATTGTTCCTTATGATACATCAATAAGCTTATATAAAAAATGTATTAAATTAAACAATGACTTTAAGTTTTATACATTAGAAGATTGTAACCATTGTTTAGAAGGATTATCAAATACTGAAGCATTAAAGTTATATATGGAAATTGTTAATTTTATAATTTCAGAGAACAATTAATTAAATTTAAAAGTATTAAAATATACACCATTCCTTATAAGAAAAGGTGTATATTTTATTAAATATTATTAAAAAACATAAATTTTTAAGTTTAAGTAATCATACTTATTGGAACTACTAATAATGCCTCACCAGGAACTCTAAATCTTGGCTGTTCTGGAAGGTATATTCCAGTACTAGACAACTTTTGCATTAATGGTGAACAACAATTTAAAAAATTTTCATAAAAATTAGCTTGTCCTGATTTGCGTAATAAATGAATACAATGTTCATTATCGCACTTTCTTATTACTTTACCAATTACGGTACAGGGACAATCTTCTTCATCATATATATTAGCATAAGTACTAACAAAATTGCTATTGTTTACGGTTAAAATAACATCAGTATTTCCACAATTAATAATCATATCTTGACTATTATTAACTGTTAAAAGTGATTTTAAATATTCCACTTGTTTATACATTGTATTATAATTTAACAATGGATTTTCAGAATTCGTTGAAACTTTGCAAACAGAATTTAAACTATCAGTTCCCAAACAACAAAGTAAATTAGATAAACTATCTATGTATGAAACCATAGATTCACTAGATATATTACCTTTTAGTTTAATATAATCTCCTACATTTATATCATTTATTGAATTATATTCAGAAAATTCTTTAATTAAATTAGAATCGTTTAAACCTCTTAATAATTGTTGATGAATTTCAAAAGTTGTATAAATACGTGTTAATTCTTCTTCACGCCTTACATATCTTTTTCCCTCAAGATATTGATTATCTTTATTTGAAGTAGTTATAGTATCTGCTTCAGTAAAATTTTTACCTTTATATCCATCACGCTCATCACGCACACATCTATCTTCACCATAATGTTGATTAGAACCTTCATTACCTGTCTTAGCACTTAAAGTTCTATCTTCAATAAATTTTGAAGTTCTTTTTTCTATATATCCATCAATAACTAATGAATTTAAGTTTTTAGTTAATGATTCATCTAAATAAATAAGTAAATCAAGTGCATCAGCCAAGGAAGTTACCTCCTTATTAATTGACAAACCTCACATTATTGTATTCAAAATTAGATGATTAAGTACTTAATAATGAAAATAAAATGCTTGTAAGAAGTATGATAGCAATTATTAGTAATGAAACTATCGTTGATACAATAATTCCAAAGAATGCTATAAATAACTTTATTCCTGTAAACATTAAAATAAAGGCTATACCATATTTTATATATTTAAACATAGTATTTAATTTAGCTAGTAAGAAATAAAGACTTCTTAATCCTAATATAGCAAATATATTAGAAGAATAAACTATAAATGGATTTGTAGTAATTGAAAAAATTGCAGGGATTGAATCTAATGCAAAAATTATATCTGAACTTTCAATTAATAATAAGATTAAAAATAACGGTGTAGCATGTAAAATTCCATTTTCATGTATGAAAAATTTTTCTTCATATAATTTATCAGTAACAGGTATAAACTTCTCTAAAAATTTCAAAATTTTACTATCTGAAAAATCATTTGATTTATCTTTGTTGAATAATATTTTTAAGCCACTAAAAAATAAGAAAAAACCAAATATATAAAGTATCCAATGAAAAGTATTAATTATTGCAACACCTAAAAATATAAATATGAATCTTAAAATAACAGCACCTATAATACCATAAGTAAGTACTCGTTTTTGATAAGGTATTGGTATATTAAAAGATGTAAAGATAATTAAAAATAGAAATAAATTATCTACACTTAAACTTAATTCTATTATGTATCCACCTAAGAATTCTAATGCTGGTTCATTTCCCAAAGTAATATAAATAACTATATTAACAATAATAGCTAAGCTAACCCATAAAATAAAGTTTTTTAATGCACTTCTTGCTTTCAAAATTTTTTCTCCTTATATAATTAATTCACAGAATAAATATATGATTTAATTAATTATTTTATTAATAAAGTAAAAAAGTAAGATTAAATTAAAAGCTTAATCTTACTTTTTAAAATTATTAAATAGTATCATTTTTAGTAATCTTAACTACTAACTTAGCTAAAACATGTTTGTCATGAGAATTAGCAGCATTCCATAATTCATGTAACAACTTTTCTTCCTCATTTGAAGGAGTTGTATTTTTAGCTAGAAATGAACCAACACTTGCTGTAATATTATTAATAGTATTATCTGACATTCCTAAGTTTTCTCCTATATTAACAGCTTTTCCTAATGCTTCTTTCCATTTATCAAATTCAGTAATACTCATATAATTCCTCCTTAATTATATATAATAGTATTAATTTTATATAAGATAAATATTCATTTAATATAATTTATATGCTTTTATATTAATCGTTTAAAATAATTAAATCTTCTGGATAAGGCATAAAAAAACTTTGATCTAATAAATTATATAACTCAAAACGTACCACATAGCTTTTAACTAAATATAATGGAACAGTAAAAGGTATATAACCATTTTTATACTTGTCTATAGTAGTCCAAAGAAATTGCAGTTCTTCTGTAGAGATTTTGTCGCCAAATTGTTCTAAAGATTTCATAAGAACATTAATATTTGAAGTATATCTAGGAGCTTTTTCTAAAAGTCTATTTAAATAAAACTCATATTCTTTAAATAAGATATTAATATCTTCAATTTTATCTGAATAAATTAAATTATCTAAAAGCTTAGAGTATTTTTGACTATATGATAAAAATAATAATGTATTTTTTAAATGAAAGCTTTTTAAACTTTCAAAATTAAAAGATTTCTTAATTAGTCTAAAATCTGATAATATAAATATTCGTGATAAAAAATGCTCCCTAATTTTAAAATTATTTAATCTATGTTCATCTTCTATTGGTATATAAGGATAGTGTTTAATGATTTCTTTTGTAAAAAATCCATGTTCTCTTTTTATTGCACAACCTTTTTCTAAAGTATCATAAACTTTAGCGTCCTTTAAAGCACAGATTGGAGATTTAGATTTTAAAATAAATCCATCAACATTAGTTAATTTATTTAGAAATTTATTTGAAAAATCATGCATTTCTTGTGTTAAATTTAAATCTTCATTTGGTATTAAAAGTTCTTCTTTATTATTATTTTCAACAATTCTTAATTTACTATGATGTATTTGTAATCCACATTCTATTTCAGGACAAATTGGAATAACTTTAACATATTTTTTTAATTTTTCGATGAATTCGTTGTTTTCAATACTTCCATCATATTTGCAATTATCGAAACCCAGGCATTTACTAATTACTATAATTGGTTTATTATAATCAGACATAAAAAAACAATCCTTTCATGTACTTGTATAAATATTTTTTGTATAAGTAGTATTATTTATACTAAAGCCTAAAATTATAAAATAAAAATAAGCTATATTTTTGATTAATATATTAATTAAAAATATAGCTTTATAAAAATATTATGAATTTAATGGGGCTATCTCACTAAAACTTTTATACACAATATATTGTAAGATTTATTCTTAATGCGACATACCCCATTTAATAATTTTTTTGTTTATCCTTTATAAAGGCATTAATAAATTTAATAATTAATTTAAATTTAAGTTGCTACATAAAATCATTATAGAAAATGCCCTTAATGCTGGAATTTGATTATTATATATTGTGTTTAATACCTTCATTCCTGCAGTACTTTCATTAGCAATAATATTCCAGTAACCATTTTGAGCAAGAGGAGCATATGAAGTTACATTATAATTTTCAATATTTGTTCCATTATATATTACTAAAACTTCACCTTTACCAAAATCATTTAAATTTATATGTTGAAGTAAAACACCACAACTTTCATTATTTCCACCAAATATAAACGTTGCATTACTTTTTATTATTTTAGGATCTTTAATTTTAAAATGAGGTAAATTTTTTCTAATTTCTATTAAACCTTTATTATATTTAAAAACATCAATAAATCTTTCCTTATCGCTCCATTTAATAGAATTAATATAATCATTACTTTTATAACTATTATGATCACCTTGTTTAGTTTTTAAAAATTCAGATCCTGATTGAATAAAAGGAATACCTTGAGCTGTAAATATTATGGCCATTCCTAAAAGATCTTGCTTTACCAAATTTGAATTTAAGGGATAATCAGGAATATTAAATCTAAATTCACCAAATTTAATAGATTGATTTTGACTTTTTTCAACTTGATCCCAAAGGGTATAATTATCATGTGCATCAACATAGTTTATACTTTCGTTAGGATTACTAGTAATTGTATATATTGAACCTTTTAATCCTTCGATAATGCTCCAATTACAAATTGAACTATATTGATTACCATTTATAAAACCAGAAGAGGGATGATTATTGCCTCTTATAGCATCTCTAAATGTATCATTAAAAATAGAGAAATTTTCATTTTTTTGTGAACCCTTGTATGTTCCGTTAACTAATGGTGAACTACCACCCTTCCAAGGTTCACCATAAATTAAGAAATTCTTATCTAATTTTGTTGTTTTCTTTACAATTTCTTTTGTAGTATCTATATCTAATAACTCCATTAAATCAAACCTAATTCCATCAATTTTATAATCTTTAATCCAATGAAGACATGAATCAATAATAAATTTTCTTACCATTGGTCTTTCAGAAGCAAGTTCATTACCACATCCTGAACCATTAGTATAACGACCTAGATAATCACTTCTAAAATAATATCCAGGTACAATATTATCCATATTAACAGTATTCATCATATGATTATAAACCATATCCATAACTACCCTAATTCCTCTTTCGTGGAACTTCATAATCATTTGCCTTAATTCAAGTATTCTTGTAACAGGATTATATGGATTACTACAATAGCTTCCTTCTGGTACATTAAAGTTTTTAGGATCATACCCCCAGTTTCTATTATTTGAACCAGGAAAACGTTCATCTACAGAACCAAAGTCAAATATAGGCATTAAATGCACATGAGTTATTCCTAATTCACATAAGTGGTCAATTCCAGTTTTTACATATTTACCGTTATAAGGATTTTTATATATGGTATTTTCCTCTACTGCACCTAAATAAGTCCCCCTAAGATCATTAATAACTCCTGAACTTTCATCAATAGTAAAATCTCTAATATGCATTTCATAAATTATAGAATCATCTTTTTCAGATAATATAGGACTAGGGTGATTTGTAAAACCTATTGGCTTAGTACTTTTTTCATTAATATCTAACACATATCCTTTATCACCATTTACACTTACAGAATTAGCATATGGATCTACAGCATAAGTTACAGTTTCTATTATTTTACCATTTATATCCACATCTCTAAAATAAAGCTTATATAAGTAATACATACCATCTGCATCTTCTTTATTAACAACAGTAGTATAAACTCCTGTTTTATAATCATAAATCATTGGATATTTTATTACATCATCCTCATGATTTATATACCATTCTTTGTATAATAATAGCTCTACTTTAATACTTGTAGGAGCCCATAATTTAAAAGATATAGAATTATTCAAATAAGTTACTCCCAAATCATCTTTTGAATAATAAAATTTATTTAAATAATCACGCATTACAACTTTATAAGGTCTATAAGAGCTAGAAGCAGAAACTAATAGTAAATCATTTGCTCGAATATGATGAGGAAGATTTGCTATAATTATTTTTTTTCCTCTTATAATAGAAGAAACATTTTCTAGTTTTTCTTCATTTAAATATAAATCAAAATCTATACCTAATAATGGTTCACTTGAAAGATAAATTTGTATATTTTCATGAGTATCCATAACAGCAAATTGGATATTAGTTTGACTTGCTATCACGGCATCTTTAAGAGATTTATAGCTTCTAGAATCTCCTTTAATAATATAAATATCTTTATATTTTCCTCTTAAATCATAAGTATTACTTTGTTCAGCCCAATAATTTATCCAATTATTTCCCCATTGTTTTTTTCTTATTATTAAAAAATCATTATTAATAAATGTAGAAAAACCAAAGTCAGTATTATAAGCAAAATTTTTTTCTTCACCAGAAGAATTTTCTCCAAAACTCCAACAATTCCAAATATAATCATTTCCTTGATAATTATTATCTTCTAAGTAAAAATGTACTAATGTTCCATTAAAATTATTATTTTGAACTTTTATTGTTTTTGTAGTGCTAAGTTCTTCTTCACATGAACTTCCCTTAATTATAATTTCATAGCCATCAGGAACTGTATCATCAATTATTAAATAATCATTTTTTATTTCTATTCCAGGTAAAGGATTTTTAATTTCCCATTCCATTTCAGTAAGTGAAATTCTTCCATATAATCCAGTACAAACACCTAATAATTCCACAGGATGTTTATATGCAATTATATTATTAGAAGAATATATTTTTAAAATATCTTTTACCGTTTCCCAAGTAAAACTAAAACTATTTTTTTCATTTCCATAAGAATCTACCCAAATTTCATTACCATCAGTATCAATTAAAATATACTTATATCTATATTTACCAGGAGGTAATTTATTAGGAAACTTTACTTCTTTTATCATTTTTAATTCTTTATCATTTGTATCAATTTGCCATGTAAGTTTATAATCATCAGACTTTTCCCAGCCATTAAAATCACCAACTACATAAGCATACATGCAACCTGCATATTTAGCAGTAAAACGAATAGTATTTGAAATAGGACATAAATCAATTGAATATATGCCTTTAGATTTAGCGTTCATTTCAATTTTCTCAATATAATCTGTACTTTTCATATATTACCTCTCAAATTAATTCTCAACTAAAGATTAATATAATAATTACTACCATATAATTGTATTATATTATTTTATTATATATCGATTATACCATTTTTTATATTTTTTTCCTATATAATAAAAACAAGGCAGAAAATCATTATGCCTTGTTTTTATGAAATTTAAATTTTATATTATTCAACTTGAGTTAATAATCTTTTCATTACATCTTTTAATTTATTATTTCCAAGCTCTTCATTGGCCATAACAAGAACGCCTTTAATATCATTATCAGATGGTTCCCATTTATAAGCTTTAAAATCCATGATAGAATCTTCTGGTAAATATTCTTCTAATTCAAACCCTAATTCCTCAGTAGTTGCCATATATTCTTCAAATAATGTGTCTTCATCTTCTTCACTAATATTAATAGTTTCGCTTATTTCCTTATTTAAAGTATCAATATCAAGACTTAAATTAAAAGCAACTATATCTTCCCTTTTAGAACCCTTGCTCATATCCTTAATAACTTTAAATTCAGTATTTTCTTCAATTATATTTTTTATATCATTGCTATCTAACACTCTATTTCCAAATGCAATATACATACTTTTCCTCCTTGGGTTATCAAATAATGTTTTATAATTATTTTAAAATGTCATTTATTTAAAATGTTATTTATAATGTATCAGAAGAAAAGATAAAATTCAATAAAAATAGACTTATTATAAAAATTCAAGAGTAAATAATAAAATAATTATTTCTTGAATTTTTTAAAGTGTTATAATTCTTTTTAAAGATAAACTTATTACATGATAAAGAATAAATCCACCAATAGTATTAATTAATACTGCAGGAATTACTATGGTAATAAAAAGCATTGAAAAATTTGCAGGTAAACCAACTATTAATTGTGCTGATATTAAGAATGTCACTCCACTAACTAATGTTCCAATTGGAAAAGTTAATAATACTAAAATATTACTTTGAAGTTTGTTTGTAATTTTAATGAAGTCACACATTTTATTTATTAAAGTTATAACTAAGAACATAATATTTGCAGTTACTAGCTTATCTATTATATTGGGTAACTGTCCACCAGGAAACTTTGTAGTTAAAGCTGTGAATATTCCTGTTATTATAGCTGAAATAAGAGTAATTTTATAATCATTATTATTTATAATCATTATTATAAATAACATTGCTAAAGCAAAATCAGGTTGCATTGGTAAACCTAAGGCTGGAGTTATTTGATGTAATATGGCACCTATTGCTAATAAAAGAGCATTTATAACCATTTTCTTTGTATTTAAATTTCTTTTCATTTTTAAATCCCCCTAAATATAAATAAGTATTATTAAATTTTAATTCTTTTAAATTAGCAATATTTCATGGCATATTAATCACCTCCTTTTAAATAATAAAAACTCCGTCCTAAAAATAGGACGGAGTATAAAATCCGCGGTACCACCTAATTTATGAAGTTTTAATATCAGAAACCTCATCACTTAATCAAGTACTATGATACTTGTCCTACTATAACGTGTAGGTTACGGTGTCTGGTACTAAGCTATGTTTTCCCTTTACTTCTCAAGGGCCCATTCATATAAATCCTTCTTGTTAAGATCTCACCATCCTTAACTCTCTTTAATGAAGCTAAAATATATTACTATCACCTATCAATGAATTTTAAGATTTAATTTAATATTATTATATTCCAATATTTAGAAAATGTCAAAACTTTTTTAAAATTCTATTTCATAGTTATATTTGATGATGTTGGGAATAAATTGTTAAAGAATTTATCAAAACCATCATCTTCAATAAGAACTTCTTCTTCATCATTAACATAAAATTTATTCATAGTGCTTATAACTAAGTCAAACTTCTTTAAATTATTTTCTTCAAGTAAAACTGTATATAAATACGATAAATGATTTTGCATATATTTTTGAAGGTTTGCTGCTTCTTCTGAAGTAATTTTTCCTTGGCTAATTAAATCTTTAATAGGTCCATTATTAAGCGTAAAATATGCAGAAGCCTTAGATATATTAGCTATGTATTCTTGTGGTTTCTTTTTATCCATTTTTTTAATTCCTTTCATTATTAAAATAAAAAAATATAATTAAATATAAAAATATTTTATATTACTATTTTATATCTTACAATAGATATTAATAAATAAAAGTAAGTTATTATAAGGAATTAAGGGCTATCTTTAAATCATCAAAATGATTATTCATTATATATGCAAACCAAAAGGTATATTTTTCAGGGTTTTCTTTTAAATCTGTTTTTAATTTATCTAAAGAAATCCATTTATAATCCTCAACTTCTATAGGATTAAATTTAATTGATCCATTATATTTTCCAAAGAAAACATGATCAAATTCATGTTCTATTAAATTATTATCAAATTTAACATAATAAATAAATGAAAATATTTCTCTTAAATTTGAATAAATACCCATTTCTTCTTTTAAACGTCTATTTGCTGCATCTTTTGTATCTTCATTTTTATTAGGATGAGTACAGCAAGTATTGGTCCAAAGACCTGGTGAATGATACTTTCCACTAAATCTTTTTTGTAGTAATAATTCTTTGTTATCATTAAATATAAATACTGAAATTGCTCTATGGAGAACTCCTTTAATATGTGCATCAAGTTTTTCAATAAATCCAATTTCATTATCATTTTCATCTACATTAATTATTATTTCGTCTTTCATTAATACTCTCCTAAAAATTTATATTATAAAAACATAAGCGTCGAAATTTACGACGCTTATAAAAACATATGTAGTGTTTTATTTTTTCTTAAGTAAAAGACATAATCCAATACAGCCAATTAAAGCTCCTATACCTGCACCTACAATAACCTTACAATCTAAGTTTTTTAATTTTTCCATCATACAACTATCATTGCAACAATCAGTTTTTTCATCATAATAACAATTATCTTCATCATTTATTTCTTCATCATCTAAATAGTTAAGATTTTCGTCATAATCAATATCATTATTAGTGGAATCAGATTTATAAAAATTTATAAATTCTTCTTCATAATTATTATTTGACTTATAATAGTTTCTTTGAGTAATAGCAGGAATTTTAATTCTTTTAGTTGCTGCATCTAAACTTTTACTTAAGTTTATTCCTATACTTTGGTACATAAGTATCACCTCAACCTTAGTATAATCACTTTTTTGTAACTTAATTCAAATTTATAAATTTTCTATTTCTTTAATTTCTTTTATATATAATTCATTAGAATTATCTGCTTGATGTACTATTTGTAAATAACTTAAAGCATCTTCATATTGATTTAAAGCTTTATAACACATTGCAACTCCAAAGTAAACATCAATAGTACCTTCTTGTAAATCTATAGCCTTTTCATAATTTATTAAAGCATTAGTATATTCCTTTATATTATAATAATATTCACCTAATCCAATATAAGCTCTACCTAAATTTTCATCAATTTTAAGTGCCTTATTAAAATATTCAACTGATTTTTCAGCAAGGTTTTTATATTTTAAATATATCCACCCTATATTTACTAAAATATATGCAGTATCATTATCATTTAATGTATTTGAATCTAATAATTCAATTCCTAGTTCTATTGCATAATCATAGTTCTTTAAATAAATATTTATATCCATTAAATAAGCTACTACAAAGAAGCTATTAGGATTTTCTACTTTTAATTTTAAGAAAACTTCATTACTTTTTTTAAAGTTTCCTAAATAAAAATATGCTTCACCTAAAAGACTTTTAGTAAAGCTTTCGTTTGTACAGTTATTATTTAAGCCTAAGTTTAAATATTTTACTGCATTTTCATAATCCTCTAATGTCATATAGCAATCAGCAATATAGGCATAAAAATCAGGATTATTGCTTTCATTTAAGCAATTAAGAGAAAAGTTTAAAGCACTTTCAACATCTTCATTCATTAAATCATTATATTTTTCTAAAAAATCTTTATTTAAGTTCATTTATACTCCTTTAATGCATCAATTTTACCACTTGTACCATAATAATTATCCAATACTACATTAGTTTCTAAAACTATTTGCCTTAGTTTAGTTATATAAGAAAGTATCTCAATTTTTTTTATATAAGAATTCATCATTTGATAGTTTATATTAGCATAATCATTAATGTCATTTCTTAATAATGAATAAGTAGTTATTAATATATCATAATTAAAAGCATTATGTATAGTTTCAATTCTAAATTTTTTTGTACCATTAACAAGAGTTACTTTTAATGATGGTGCAAATTTTTCAAACTCTCTTTTCCAATTAAATAATAAAGAAGAGGGCTCAACTATAAATGAAGTACTATTTTTAAGAGATGATAAAAATGCAATTGTTTGTATTGTCTTTCCAAGACCCATTTCATCCCCAAGTATTCCACCAAAACCTAGTGTTTCTAATGTCTTTAAGTAACAAAATCCTTTATATTGATAATTTCTAAGTGTTCCAATAAAGTTATCAGTAATTTCATAAGTTAATTTATTATATTATTAAATTGTGTTTTTAGTGTTTCTAAGTTATTTATACCATATTGATATCAAAAGTAAAATCATTACTATTCGTAATAGATAAAAGGATTATATCAAAACTAGTGATATAACCCTTAAGTATTATTTATTATCAATTTTATCTAATTTTTTATTATATAAAAACATATATAATGATACTGTAAAAATTATAATATATCCTACTACACTTAAGTAATCTGGTAATGTGCCAAATAACACAAAACTTATTAATGCAGAAAAAATAATGTTACTATAATCAAAAATTGAAATTTCTTTAGCTTTAGCATACTTATATGCAATTGTAATTCCAAATTGACCTACGCTTGCAAATATTCCTGCTAATATCAAATAAAGAAGTTGAGCTAAAGTCATTTCCTTATAAACCATTAGCATAAATGGTAATATCACCATAGTTGAAAAGAATGAAAAGTAAAATACAATTGTATAATATTTTTCTTTGCTTCCAAGAACACGAAGGCATGTATAAGCAGCTGCTGCACAAATAGCACCACAAACCCCTATTAAAGATGGAATGATATCAAAATTAAATTGTGGTTTAATAATAAACAACGCACCTACAAATGCTATTATAATGGCTAGTACCTGTTTTATATTTATTTTTTCCTTTAAAAATAAAGCACTAAATATAATAACAAAAAAAGGACTAAGCTTATTAAGCATATTAGCATCAGATAACACTAGTTTATCAATTGCATAAAAATTAAAAACAATTCCTAATGTTCCAAAAACCGAACGTAAAATTAGTGTTTTTTGATTTTCTAATTTACCAAAAAAGCTTTCTTTTTTAACTAAAATAAGTGTAAAGGCTATTATACAAGATGTAATATTTCTAAAAAAAGTTTTTTGAAAAGATGGTAAATCTCCAGATAGCTTTACAAATGCAGACATCATTGCAAATCCAAATGCAGACATTATTATAAATAAAACACCTTTGCTTCTATTAGATAAAGATAAATTTTTCATAGCGCCTCCTTTAAATTTTCTTAAACATATAATTAATGTAATTGATAATACTTTAATTATAATTTACATTAATATTAATTACTAGTAAAAGGACTAATTGTAAATAAAAAAATGGGGCTGTCGCACTAAAGCTTTTATACACAATATATTGTTTTAAAAAATAAAAAT